>JAVBNW010000144.1:0-7706 GCA_031551255.1 Eubacteriales bacterium
AGCGTTGATTTTGTAACTGCGGCGACGGCATTTCATTGGTTTAACAGACAGATGTTTCAAGTAGAGTGCCAGCGCATCCTATACCCGGAAGGAAAAATTGTGATTATTTCGAACAAGGGTGATTCTGAGAGTGATATTATACAAGGGTATTATGACATGCGCAAAAAATACGGTATCGGCAGAAAGGACCCAAAAAACAGAGCAGATGGCCCTGACGGCTTTTTTAAAAACAACACTTATGAGTATAGGGCTTTCAGGAATGATTTATTATTCAATCGAGAAAATTTTTTGGGTAGAAATTTATCGTCGTCATACTGTCCAAAGGAAGAAACAGACCCGGAGAAATATCACGGCTGGATGCGAGAATCAAGTGAACTTTTTGACAAGTATAGTGTAAACGGAATTTTGCGCTACCCCCATTTTACACAGTGTTTTATTGGGAGAGTATAGCCATTTGCTACGTTAGCCGCCATGCAAGATAGGGAATTGCGTGGCGATCATTTTAGTCCATCGGCACAGGATTTGAGATGGTGTCAAGATAGGACTAAAGATTGTGCCGTGGCAAAGCAATCATCTATGTAATATTTATTTTCAAAGGTTTGGTGGCACAGCATATTGGTTCAGCATAAGGAGGCTATGATGGAAAGCACATTAAAACTTGTTTTCCCTACTCTTGATCACAAAGACGATGCTTGGACATATAGGCAAGAACACATAGTTTATGGAGAACCGACCATTCACGGCAGCGGCGGTTTGCTTAGGATGGAGAATTATGAAAGTTGGCTTGAAAAAATAACCAATGCATTATCGGCTCCGCAAACAGGCCGGGTAAATTGTCAAACATACTTTGCTTTTTATAAGGATACAATTGTTGGGACCATTCAAATTAGAGAAACACTCAATGACGCGCTAATGAATACAGGCGGACACATTGGTTACGGTGTTCGGCCTTCTGAAAGAAGGAAAGGGTATGCGACGGCGATGCTGTTCCTTGCTCTTGAAAAGTGCCGCAAACTTGGAATGGAAAAAGTTCTTATAACTTGTGATAAAAGTAACATTGCTTCAGCTAAAACAATACAAAAATGCAATGGCATTTTGGAAAACGAATTCATTGAGAGTGATGATAATATTATCCAAAGATACTGGATTAAACTTTAGCCATCCAAAATAAGCTTTTGCTATGCCTTTCGCGATGCAAGCTATCAAGAATCGCGCGGCGCCGCAGGCAAACGACCCGCACTGGTATCGAGGTTGGACTGAAATATCGATTTCAATCGATTCGGTTTCTGCGGTATACTCAATCCGACAAACTTGTGGCAACGCAGAGTATTTGCTTATCTACCGTTGATGGAGGTTCGTAATGAAAATTGGGGTTTCTCTTGGGTTGCATAAACTTCCGCTTTTTGATGAACTGTATCGAGGCTTTCCTATCCGTCATATACAGCTTGGCGCCTTCTCACCCGATAGAACGGACTTGAATGAAATGATAAAAACCGTATCTTTGTTCCGTGATCATCATCCGGACATCGAGATAAGTCATCATGCATATCCATACAATCTAGCGGAGAAAGTCGATGTTGTCAGGAGACTATGGATTGACCTCGCGAAGCGCAATGTTGAATTCGCGAAGCAGATAGGATGCAGCTTTGTGAATTTCCACTTGGGCGCGGGGATCGATGCCGCGAAAAGAGAACATCGCGGTGCGTTATTGGAAACACTTGTTTTCGGATTGTGCGAAATCGTTGATTTGGCCCAGAAATATACAATGCAAGTGCACATCGAAAACGTTTATCCCGAACAACGATGCAGCGATTTTTGCTGGATCGGCGATCGAACAAGCGATTTTGACTTCGTTTTCAATAAAATTAAGGCGGATAACCTAAAGCTATGTTATGACTATGGGCACGGTAATTTGGATGAACATGGTATAGAGATTCTAAAAAACCATGCAGGAAAATTGGGTAGCACACATTCCCATGATAATGACCAAATCAGCGACATTCACTGGCCGATCGGCGTAAAAGGTCGTGGGACAATCCAGTGGCAGGCGGAGATTGAGTATCTAAAAAACATCGCATTTGACGGGCCGTTTATTCTCGAGAGTTTTTATGACGAGCAAATTCAGTCGCTGAATTATTTACATACTTTGGGTGTAGCATAAGCATTCGCGCATAAACCGCAGCGCAAGTTTTGTACACTTTTGGGCGACGTTTTCCTCCCGCAGGCACGCGACCGGGTTGGTGTCAAGATAGGATTCAAGCATTTATTGGGTTCGAGCAGCTTTTATGCTATACTTATTTGAAAAATCCCTGGTAGTTCAGAGTATTTGTGTTCGTGGAGGGTTAATATGAAATTTTACATAGCTTCAAAACTCGGAAATCACATACAAGTACAATCCCTTGCGAAGCTACTAAAAGCCAACGGTTGGGAGCACACATATGATTGGACAATTCATGGGTCAAATAAGGAAACCGATATTGAAATATTAAAAAGTATTGCACGGAAGGAGTTTGATGGCGTAAAAAATGCAGATATCGTCATCGTTCTTACGCCACAGGGGAGAGGAACACATGCTGAATTGGGTATGGCAATTGCATTAAACAAGGTGGTCTACATTTGCCATTCCGATGACACTTACTTTAAGTGCGACGATAATACTTCTACGTTCTACTGGCTTCCACAAGTCAAACACCTTGTCGGTACAATTGAGGATGTAGCCATTGAATTGAAAACTATTTACCCAATGGTATAAACATTTACTACGCCAGCCGCCATGCAGAGTAGAAGATTTGCGTGGCGGTCTTTTTTGGGTTTCACCGGCACAGGCTTTACCCATGCACTTTTGCGGCTTGGCGCGCATAGAAAGGTTATCGTCACCGAACCCCAAAACACACAAGTCCAACGACGGATCGATTCCCCTCACTTCGTCGGGCTCAGCCGCCATAGCTACGTATATGCCTCCTTCCCCTTCCTCGGGAGGAAAACCTCCCCTTCGCTGTCTTTTAAGCGCTTTGGGGTTCGGTAACCATATGCAAAAGGATGCCCGGCCGCACTTGGCCGAGCATCCCCCCGCTTATTATCGCATAATGGGCGTTTATTCGTTGACCGTCTCTTCCCCGGCGTCGATCTTTTCGACTTCGTTCGAAGGTTCTTCGTCGTTACGGGCGGATTCGCCGGTCGTCGGAGACAGTACCTCGGCGATCCCCTCGCCCACCGGCACCGCATCCGGGTCGCTCTGGAAGGATTCGCTCGACGCGGCGAGCACCGCCTCGCCAAGGTCGGTGGGCAGCTCATCCAACATATCGTGCGGGGCGTTCGCGCCGAGCGCCTCGCGGATGGACAGGCTGATGCGCTTGGCTTCGGGGTTGACATCCAGCACCTTCACCTGCACCATCTGGCCGACCTGCAAGGCATCTTCCACGCGGTTGACGCGGGTATTGGAAATCTGCGAAATGTGCACAAGGCCGTCCAGGCCCGGCTCCAGCTCGACAAACGCGCCGAAGGTGACCATGCGCACCACCTTGCCCTCTACGATGGAACCCACCGGGTAGGTGACGGGCGCGTTGTCCCACGGCTTGGCCTGCAACTGCTTAAGGCCCAGCGCAATGGGCTCGCGCGCGCGGGCGACGGTGGGAACCTGCACGGGCACCACGTCGGTGGGCTTGACGCCGTCGCTGGGCTGGCGCACGCGTCCCCAGCTCAGATCCGTTACGTGGATCAGGCCGTCCATGCCCCCGATGTCCACAAAGGCCCCAAAGTCGGTAAGCCTGCGCACTACGCCGTGAACCGTCGAGCCCACGACAAGCTTCTCCCACAGTCCTTCCTTAATCTTTTTAGATTCTTCGACGATCACGGCCTTGCGCGATGCCACCAAGCGGCGCTTGGTGCGGTCGACCTCGATGATTTTCAGCTTCATTTCCTGCCCGATGAACTGGTCGATCTTTTCGACATAGCGCTCGGCTAGCTGCGATGCGGGCACAAAGGTGCGCACGCCCATCACCGAGCAGATCAGCCCGCCCTTGACGACGTCCTTGCCGATCCCTTCGACGTATTCGCCGCTGTCGGCCTTTTCAACCAGGCCGTCCCAGTTCTTCATTACGAGAATGTTGCGCTGGGAAAGAAGCACGTTGCCCTCTCCGTCGTTCACCTTGACAACCTCGACCTCGATCTCGTCGCCGATCTTAAATTCGTCGCGGGGATCGCCGTCGGAGGTCAGTTCGGCGCGCGGAATGATGCCATCGGATTTATAGCCGATGTTGACGCAGACTTCATCTTCCGTAATCTGAACGATGGTGCCGACCACAACCTGACCGGGCTTGATGGAAACCAGTGTCTTTTCAAACTCCGCCATAAAGTTGGAGTTTTCGTCGGACACGGGCTCCTGGGTTTCCGCCGCATCGTCCGCCACGGGCTGTGCCTGTGCCGTTTCGTCCGTGCCCATGATCTCCTCCTGGGTCTTGTTGTCAAGTTCACTCATGAAAGTTACAACCTCCTTGATTATCTCATCCGGCGTGGAAGCGCCGGCTGTGATCCCGATCGCTTGGGCCCCCACAAGTTCCCGCACGGGAATCTCGCTCGCCTCTTCAATTAAATACGCGTTTGTATGCTTAGAACATAGCTCGTATAGCTTTTTCGTATTGGCGCTTTGCCATCCGCCTATGATCAGCATCGCGTCTACTTCTTTGGCGATGGCAACCGCCTCGGCCTGCCGCTCGGCCGTCGCCGCGCAGATCGTATCGATGGCGGTAAGCTTCGCAATCCTTTCGCGCAAAGCCGCAACGGCTGCTTCCCAAACATCGCGCGCCATCGTCGTTTGTGCCACGACCAACGCACCGGACAACTCGGGAAGCGCATCGGCCCCGCGCGCATCCGCCACTACATACGCATCTCCCCGGGCATGGCTCGCGATCGCCCGCACCTCGGGATGCTCGGCATCTCCTACCACGATCACCGGGCCTTCTTGCGCCGCGGCGACAAGATCGTGAATGCGCTTCACGCAAGGGCATGTCGCATCCAGAATCTCCGCCCCCGCCGCGGCCAGCCTGTCCATCGTTTCGCGGCTCGCGCCGTGTGAGCGGATGACCGCGCGCTGGCCGGGAAGCACGCCGTCCGAATCCTCCACCACCTTGGCTCCCATCGCGCCAAGACGCGCTACCACGTGCGGGTTATGGACAATCGGCCCCAGCGTAACCGCAGGAAGGCCGCCCGCGAGGGCTTCTTCCACCGTGCGCACGGCCCTGCGCACCCCATAGCAAAAACCGGCGCTTTTTGCCACGATAAGCCGCAAACTTGTCGACTTCGACATTCGTCAGCTCTCCATCTTTAACACATTCGATCTATGTTCTGGAAATCCTTCTTTTTCATGGAAAATAACCAGTATTATAGGTTTTCCTTGCCGCCGACGCCAAACGACGCGGGCTCCGGCTCTACAATTCCCCCCAGCGCGTGAACGGCATCGCGTACGCGCTTCATGCACACTTCCATCGTCGGCTTGTCGACCCTTCGCGCGTTAAGATCGCTCAGATCCAGCGGATCGCCTACCGTAAGCGTAAGCCTGCTGAAGGGGCGGTACTTGCCCTTGACGTAAAACGGCACGACAGGAGCGCCGCTTTTGAGCGCCAATAGGGCCACGCCTTCATGCAAGGGCAGCATAGGCCCATCCGGCTTCGGGTTGCGGTGGCCCTCCGGAAAAATCATCAGCGCGCCCTCGTCTTTGAGGATCGCCAACGCGGTTTTAATGCTCGAAAGATCCGCCGTGCCGCGGTTGATGGGAAACGCGCCGATGTGCCTGGCGCACCAACCCAAAGGGTTTTTCCCAAAGAGCTCCTGTTTGGCCATAAACCTGAGCCAGCGGGGCGTCATCGAGGCCATCACCAAAGGGTCTAAAATGTGGATGTGGTTCCCCACCAGGATGACCTTGCCCGCGTGCGGAATTTTTTCGCGGTTCTCGCGGCGAATGAGAAACAGCGGAACGAGCAGCACCCGCACCAGCACCTTCATAACCTCGTACAGCCACATGTTATAGGATGCCCTCCATATGCGAAAGTATCGTCTCGAGTACCTGATCGGCATCCTTGTCATCCGTATCGACGATCACGGCATCTTCCGCCGGGCGCAAGGGAGCCTCGGCGCGGCTGGTATCCTGGCTGTCGCGCGCGTTCATTTCCGCCAAAACCTGTTCGTACGCGGCGGTTTTCCCCCGGGCAATCAGCTCGTCATAGCGCCTTTGCGCGCGCACCTTGGGCGATCCTGTCAAGAAAAACTTATATTTCGCATCCGGCATTACGTGGGTGCCGATGTCGCGTCCATCCATCGCGACCGACTGCCGCGCCGCCATTTCGCGCTGCATGCCGCTCAAAACGCGGCGGACGGCGGGCACGGTGGATACGTCGGATGCCGCGCGGGAGGCCTCCGGCGTTCTAATCGCCTCTTCGGCATCCTCGCCGTCGATCAGAACGCGCTGCGAGCCGCCTGCATACACAAAGTCGAGCCGCGTTCGGCTCAGCAAATTTTCAAGCTCCGCCTCGTCTTTAAGCCCGATGCCCGCGCGCATCGCCTTTACGCCTATCGCGCGGTACATCGCCCCGGTATCGATATACACGATGCCCAGCCGCTTCGCCAGCGCCTTGGCGGCCGTAGATTTGCCCACGCCCGACGGCCCGTCGATCGCGATGCGCAAAAGTGCACTGTTATTCATACCACCCTATGCCCCAATCCAATCGCAACATCGTTCAAATGTAACAAACCTATGCCAAAAAACACCGCAACCGCAACATGCTCGCCCGCGCGGGCAATGCCGATCTTTCCGCCGATGTTGAGCCCTATGGCCTTTTGCGTAATCTGCGTAAGCGCCTCGTGCGTGGCTCCGGCCACCGCGCCCTCCTCCAGATGCGTCTCTTTGATAACTCCTTCGCGCTTGGCCGCCACCACCGCGCGCTCTATGATGCGGGTAACCGAGCCGATATACTCGCCCCCGCAATCCACCGCCGCGGCGCTGAGCCCTTCGGGCAAGGCTTCTTTAAATTCCCTTTCCCGCTCGCGCCCGTCGGTCATCGCCATGCGTATCGCCGCGCGCGCGACATCCCTGCTGCTCATGCTTTCGGTCATGCTACTTCCCCCCGCTCCCGCCCATCGCCCCGCCCGCCGCAAGCCCCGCAGCGTAGCCGGTGGAAAAGGCAATCTGCAAATTGAACCCGCCGGTATAGCCGTCTACATCCAACACTTCGCCCGCAAAGTACAAGCCCGCCACAAACTTGGATTGCATGGTTTTAGGGTCCACTTCCTTCACGTCCACCCCGCCCCGCGTCACAACGGCCTCGGCCAATGGGCGCGGGCCGCGAATCGCCATAGGAACGCGCTTGAGCAGCCCGGCGATTTGGATGCGCTGCTGGCGGGTGATCTGGTGCGCGGCGAGCGAAGCATCCATGCCCGCAAGTTGCATAAACGCGAGCGCCAGGCTGTGGGGCATCAGCGAATCTATCACTGCGATCGCGCGCTTGCGCTGCGCGGCCTCGATTTCCCTAAGCAGCCGGGCATCCAGCTGCGCCCGGTCGAGCGCGGGCTTAAGATCCAGCCATACTTCCACGCCGGAAAGGTCTTCGGGCAGGTGCGCGGACAGCGACAGCACGAGCGGCCCGGAGACGCCAAAGTGGGTAAACAGCATCTCCCCTTGTTCGGAAAAAAGCTCCTTCTTGCCCTGCCGCGCG
>JAVBNW010000130.1:0-5897 GCA_031551255.1 Eubacteriales bacterium
GCCTGCTCGCTCACCTTGGGCGAGCATACATTGCTCGACGCCATGAGAGCCGCTCTTGGCGCCGCGGCAGCGGCCTTGCTCACCCCGGTGCTCTTTACCGCTTTGACCGTGCGTCCGCGCTCGCGCATGCTCATTTCGGGCGAAGAACTCATTTGCCTTTCGTTGGCCGCCATCGCCATGCTTTGCGGCCTGCAGGGGCTTAAGCTTTGGGACTTTTCACCCGCGCTGTTAGGGGCTTGCGCGCTTGCACTCGTTCTTGGCTCTAGCGGCGGCGCGGCGGCGGGAGCGGCGTGTGGAGTGATCGCCGGCACATGCCTTGCGCTTTCCGATGCGGGGATGCAAGGAGTTGCGGTTACGCTGGGTATTGCGGGGCTGATGGCGGGGGCCGTCAGGAAGCTTGGCCGCATAGGGTCCTGCGCGGCGTTTGCGTTGGCGGCTCTCATCGCGGGCTCAGTGGGCGGCATTGCCGTCTCTATCAAGCTCTACATTCACATTTTACCCGCGTGTGTTTTGCTAATGTGCATACCGCGCAAGTACTTTGAGGCGGGCGCAGCGCGGGTAGACCGCGCAAAAAACGCCGCCATGGTGCGGGCGGTCAACGAAAGCGGTATGCAGGCGAAGACCCTTGAAAGGCTGAACGTATGCGCATCGCTGTTCTCTTCACTGGCGGAAAGCTTTGGCGATCAGGACCCGCAGGCTGCATGCGCCTCCCGGCAGATGGACGCAATGGCGGGCACGCTTGCCAGGCTTGAGGAAGATTTGGCAAAGGGCGAGATGCTGGACGTAGACCAGACGCAGCTTTTGCGCGAAGGCCTCGACCGCGCCGGCCTGAAGGCTGCCCTAGCGGATGTGGTGAAAACGCCGGAGGGATTGGAAGCGCGCGTTACGTTCGCCGCCTGCAACGGCCGAGGGAATTGCGTGCGCACTGCGCTTAAGGCTGCAAGCCAGGCCACCGGCGCAAGGCTCAGAACCCGTTCCGCCTGCGCGCCTACGGACGGCGCGTGCGCACTTATATTCGAAGAAACGCCGGACTACGATGCGATCACCGGCGCGATCTGCAAACCTGCCTCCGCGCCCTGCGGCGACAGCCATATTCTCAGGATGCTGCCGGACGGGCGGCTGATGATGGCTATCGCCGACGGCATGGGCTCCGGCGCGGCGGCCGCAAAGGAGAGCGACCAGGCGCTCACGCTGCTGGAAAGGTGCCTATGCGCGCAGATCGAGCCCGCGACGGCGCTGGGTATGATCAACGACGTGCTGCTCCTTCGCGGAGGGGAAGAGATGTATACGACGCTGGATCTTTGCTTGGTGGATCTGCGCGAGGGCATTGCGGATTTTTACAAGATCGGCGCTGCCAATTCGTATATCCGTAGAAACGGCGAGGTGATGACTATCCTCTCCGGCGCGCTCCCGATGGGCATATTGGGCGGCGTGGAACCCGCGCGCCACCGCGTGCCACTCAAGGAATCCGACATGATCGTCATGGCCTCCGACGGCATCGCCGACGCGTCCAGGGAAGAGGGCTGGATGCGGGAGCAAATCCGGCGCATCGATCCGCGCAACCCACAAGCGGCGGCGGATGTGTTGGAGGCGGCAGCGCATTTTGAAGCGGGGGACGCCGCGGACGACCGCACTATTCTATGCGCGAGGGTCTTCCATAGGAGTTGAGCGTTTGTACCATTGCGGCCACATTGCCGCCATGTTTGCGCACTATGCTGATCGTATGCATATCGTTAAGGGTCAGGAGGTGTGTTGATGAGCGGATTATCAAAGAAGGCGCTCAAGGCTGTGTTTGCGGTGGTGGCGCTGGCGCACATGGCGGCAATAGGGGCAAGGCGCGTATTGCGGCGCGCGGCGTGAACATGCCGTATAGTTGCTGAAAAGGCAAGCGAGCAAGGCGAGTTGAAAAGTGCCCGCGCGGGTTGCAAAACGCGCGGGCATTGCGTTCGGCATCGTTTCGATGGAAATTATTTTGAGAAAGCGCTTGACAAAGGTCAGAGAAAGTATATAATCAAGGTAAGTCAAAGTCAGACGCGAGGTGATACCATGCTCAGCGACGAGATCGAAAGCTTCATCAAAAGTTTGCTCAGCGAGGGCGAGCGGCAGGTGGAGCTGCAGCGCAACGAGCTTGCACAGCACTTTGGCTGCGCGCCGTCGCAAATCAACTACGTGCTCTCCACCCGCTTTACGCTGGATCACGGTTACATTATTGAAAGCAGGCGGGGCGGGGGAGGCTACATCCGCATCGTTCAGGTGATGCTTACAGATGAGGGCGCGATGCTTGCGGAGCTTATCGAGAGGATCGGCAGCGCCATTTCCCGCGAGCAAGCGATCGCGATTTTGCAGGGGCTGTTTAACCAGAGGGTCATCGACGAGCGCACCGCAAGGGTGATGAACGCCGCCATCGACGCTCCGGCGATCGCGGTGCCCGCATCGGCGAGAGATTACGTTCGGGCGGGAATTCTAAAAAACATGTTGGAAGCCTTAATGCTATGCGAGGCTACGGAGGTAGATGAATCATGATGTGTGAAAACTGCGGGGAGCACCCTGCCACGATGCACCTGACGACCATCGTAAACGGAGAAAAGTCGGAAAAGCACCTGTGCGCCGCGTGCGCGCAAGAACAGAAGATTCCCTTTGCGCAGGCGTTCGACATCGGCCAGCTGCTGTCGGGCTTTATGCAGGACAACGCCGCCTTGACGCAGCACATGCCCTCGTGCCCAAAGTGCGGCATGGATCTTAGGACGTTTAAGCAGGGCGGCCTTTTGGGGTGCGCCGAGTGCTACAGCACATTTCAGGGGCAGCTCGAGCCGCTGCTCAACCGCATCCACGGCCATGTGCGCCACGTAGGCAAAATTCCCGCACGGGGGGGCGAGGGCCTGGGTGTGCAGCGCGAAATCGAAAAGCTCGGGCAGGAAATCAAAAAGGCCGTCGCTTTGGAACAATTTGAAAAGGCGGCCGAACTGCGCGATAAGATCCGCGCGCTGGAAGCCGAAAGGGAGGCGGAGAACCATGGATGATAGGCGCGCCGAACAGGACATCGCCATGACGAGCAGGGTAAGGCTCGCCAGAAACTTTAAAGACATTCCCTTTCCGCCGATGATGAATGAGATATGGGCGGGGGAGAGCGTCAGGCGCACGCAAGAGGCGCTGGGCGCGCAGGAAACCGGGAGAAAATTTTCGATTCTTCGGCTCAATGAGCTTTCCCAGACCGAGCGCATGCGGTTGGTGGAGCACCATAAAATCAGCCCCGCGCTGCTCGCAAAGAGCGACACCGCCGCGGTAGCCCTCTCCGAAAACGGCGAGGTTTCCATCATGGTGAACGAAGAAGATCACCTGCGCATTCAGGCCATTCTGCCCGGGCTTTCGCTGGGCGAGTGCGCCAAACTCGCGGGCGATGTGGACGACATGATCGAGCAGAGCGCCGACTACGCGTTCGACACCGAGATGGGCTATCTGACCAGCTGCCCCACCAACACCGGCACGGGGCTGCGCGGGTCGGTCATGCTACACCTTCCCGCGCTTACCATGGTGGGGCAAATCGGCCCCATCGTGCAGGCGGTGGGCAAAATCGGGCTCACCGTGCGAGGGCTGTACGGCGAGGGTTCCGAGGCCGTGGGGTGTCTATACCAGCTGTCCAACCAAGTGACGCTGGGCAGGGCCGAGGAGGATATTTTAAGCAGCCTGTTGGCGACCGCCCGGCAGGTGATCGACCGCGAGGCCGAGGTACGCCGTCGTCTTCTTCAGCAAAACAGGCTGGAGCTGGAGGATCGCTTGATGCGCTCATGGGGCGTATTCACCCACGCGCGCAGGCTGGATTCCAAGGAGTGCATGAAGCTCTGGTCGGATGTTAGGCTCGCGGTGGATTTGGATATATTGCCCGGGGAATTGCGCGGAAAGTTGGATAGCCTGATGGAAGACGTGCAGCCCGCATCCCTCGCGGCGCGCAGCGGAAGAGATTTGGAGGCCCAGGAGCGGGATGAGCTTCGCGCGCAGGTCGTGCGCGAAACGATGACGGAAAAAATTTGACGATATAAAAGGAGAGACGACACATGGCATCTTACGGAAGGTTTACCGAAAGGGCGCAACGCGCGCTGATCGGCGCGCAGGAGGAGGCCCGCAAGATGGGGCACAACTACGTGGGCACCGAGCATCTTCTGCTCGGGCTGCTCAGGGAGGGCGGCGGGGCCGCCGCAACCGTGCTCGGCGGGGACGATATCAACGTCGACAACGTCCGCGGGCAGATCGAATCGCTCGTGGGGCAAGGGGATTTTCAGTTTAACGACAGCTTCGGCTACACGCCGCGCACGAAAAAGGTGCTGGAACTGAGCCTTTATGAGGCGAAGAATTTAGGCCACAGCTATGTCGGTACCGAGCATATCCTGCTGGCGCTCATCAGAGAGCACGAAGGCGTCGCCGCAAGAATTTTACAAGATTTGGGAGTTGACCTTGACAAGACGCGCGAAAAACTGCTGGGGCTTTTATCCAGCGAAGAGGGCGCGCAGCAAGGCAGCTCCGGCGGCAAAACCGGCGATACGCCTACGCTCAACCAATACGGCCGGGATCTTACAGCCGCCGCCAAGCAGGGCGAGCTCGACCCGATCATCGGACGCGAGCGGGAAATCGAGAGGATCATTCAGATTTTGTCGCGCCGCACGAAGAACAACCCCGTGCTCATCGGCGAGCCGGGGGTGGGCAAATCGGCGGTAGCCGAGGGGCTTGCGCAGCGCATCGTCGAGGGTAACATACCCGAGCTTCTGCGCGGCAAGCGCGTGGTCACGCTGGATTTGCCCGGTATGCTCGCAGGCACGAAATACCGCGGCGAGTTTGAAGAGCGCTTAAAGACCGCGATGACCGAGCTTAAAAAAGCCGGCAACGTGATCCTGTTCGTGGACGAGGTACACACGCTGGTGGGCGCCGGGGCGGCCGAGGGCGCCATCGACGCGGCCAACATATTAAAGCCCGCGCTCGCGCGCGGAGAGATCCAGTGCGTGGGCGCAACAACGCTTGACGAATACCGCAAATACATCGAAAAAGACGCCGCATTGGAGCGCAGGTTCCAGCCGGTGATGATCGACGAGCCCAGCCGCGAGGAGTCCGTTCAGATGCTCAAGGGCTTAAGGGACCGCTACGAGGCGCATCACAAGGTGCGTATCACCGATGAGGCTATTGAGGCTGCGGTAAACTTGTCCGACCGTTATATTTCCGATAGGTTCCTGCCCGACAAGGCCATCGACCTGATCGACGAGGCGGGCTCCCGGGTGCGCATCCGCAACTTCACCGCGCCGCCGGATATGAAGGAGCGCGAGGCAAGGCTTGAGGCGCTGCGCAAGGAGAAGGAAGAGGCGATCGCCAACCAGGATTTTGAGAAGGCCGCGAAGATTCGCGATGACGAGATGAGCAAGCGCGACGAGATCGAAAAGATCCGCAAGGAGTGGGAGGCCAAGGCCAACGACACCAACGGCACGGTGACGGAAGATGAGATCGCCCACATCGTATCCAGCTGGACGAACATCCCTGTAACGAAGCTTACGCAGAGCGAATCGATGAAGCTTCTCGATCTGGAGTCCGTGCTGCACGAGCGGGTCGTGGGCCAAAACGAGGCCGTGGGCGCGGTTGCACGCGCGGTGAGAAGGGCCAGGGCGGGCCTTAAGGACCCCAAACGCCCCATCGGCTCGTTCCTGTTCTTAGGCCCCACGGGCGTGGGCAAAACGGAGTTGTGCAAGGCGCTTGGCGAGGCGCTGTTCGGGGATGAAGATGCGGTGATCCGCATCGATATGTCCGAATACATGGAAAAGCACTCGGTGTCTCGCATGGTCGGTTCGCCTCCGGGCTACGTAGGCCACGACGAGGGCGGTCAGCTTACCGAAAAGGTGCGCAGAAAGCCGTATTCCGTG
>JAVBNW010000016.1:0-9076 GCA_031551255.1 Eubacteriales bacterium
CCACCTCCTCCCCGGTTTGCTCCCGCCTCTGCTTCCTTACTTCTCCTGGCCCGGCTAAAAAATCTATGGCCCGCATCCACCGCTTTTTATGGCGGTCTAATATAGGGGGGGCTTGGGGCCCCCGCGCCCCCGACAAGAACGCGAAATGCAAGACGTTTTCTGCTCCTTGCATCGTTATTTGTCATGCTTCCCTTTGTCTTCAATCTAACCCACGCCGCCGCTACGGTTCCGTAACGGCGGCGTGGGTTTTTCATGATGCGGATGTCGCCTGTGCCGAGCGCTGCATTTGCCGAATCCACTGGAGAGAACGCTTCCCCTACCTCCGGCATGGCGGCAAATGCCGCTGGCCCCATACGGACGCTCTCTCCTCCCCGCCTTGCTTTCCCGCGCGCGGCGGGTTATCATAGAAAATAATGTGTCGTTTTATTTCTGCGGCGCGCCGACCATAAAACGCGCAGCTTAGTTTTGCATTTTGCTCTGTCAAGCGCGGCTCGGCAGCGAATATAAGGGGGAGGTATATTGCAGCTACTGAACAAGATTAAAGAAAATACTCTGTGCGTACTGCCCGTAATGGTCATCGTATTGGTGCTTCACTTTACCGTTGCGCCAGTGTCGCAAGACACGCTGATCCGCTTTCTCATCGGCGGGGCGATGGTCATCCTGGGGCTAAGCCTATTCCTGTTGGGCGCGGAGATCGGCATTTTGCCCATGGGCGAGGCGATGGGCTCCACCCTGTCCAAGGACGGCCGCGTGTGGCTCATCGGGCTGATCGGCCTGCTGGTAGGCTTTTGCGTTACGATGGCCGAGCCGGATTTACAGGTGCTCGCCCAACAGGTATCCACGGTATCGGAGGGCGAGGTGCCCCGCTTTTTGCTCATCATCATCGTATCGGCGGGCGCGGGCTTCCTGGTAATGATCGGCCTTTTGCGCACGCTGTTTAAGGTCACGCTCAAAAGGGTATTGCTGATAAGCTACCTGCTGGTGTTTGTAGCCGCGGCCTTCACCTCCCCCGCGTTCCTTTCGGTGGGGTTTGACGCAGGCGGCGTGACGACGGGCCCGATGACGGTGCCCTTCATCCTTGCGCTTGGCGTCGGCGTCGCGGCGGTGCGCGGCGGCGCAAGCAGCCACGACGACAGCTTCGGCCTGGTCGCGCTGATGTCGGTAGGGCCTATCCTCGCAGTGCTTCTGATGGGGGTGGTATACCGATGAGCATCCTGATGGAATTCGTGCAGGCGATTCCGCACACCTGCTCCGAGGTGGCGCTGGCGCTGACGCCCATCGTGGTCATCTTTCTTCTTTACCAAATCATCTTCATGCGCATGCCGCGCAGGCAGCTTTTGCGTATGATAACGGGTATCGTCTATACCTTTCTGGGCCTGGTGTTGTTTCTGGTAGGCGTAAACGTCGGCTTTCAGCCGGCGGGCACCGAAATGGGCCGCGCGCTGGGCGGCTCGGAATCCAAGTGGCTGCTCATCCCCGTCGGGCTGGTGCTTGGCTTTGTGATCGTATTTGCCGAGCCCGCGGTGGCGGTGCTTAACCAGCAGGTAGCCTCGGTATCCGGCGGCGCCATTTCCACCAAGTTGATGATGGGCGTGCTGTGCGTGGCTATGGCCATCGCGGTGGCGTTGGGTATGATCAGAGTACTCACCGGCATCAGCATCTGGTGGATCATCATCCCCGGCTATGCGCTCGCGCTAATCTTCATGAAGTTTTCTCCCAATATCTTCACCGCCATCGCTTTCGACTCGGGCGGCGTGTCTTCCGGGCCGATGACCGCGACGTTCCTTTTGCCCTTCGCCGTGGGGGCTACCGAGGCGATTCCCGGCAGAAACCCGCTCACCGATGCGTTCGGTATGGTGGCCATGGTGGCCATGATGCCCCTGATCGCCATTCAGTTGCTGGGCATCATCTACCAGTTCCACCTCAACAGGGCCGAGCTGAGCGCCGAAGAAGTCGCTTCGCTGGGCGACGAGGACGATTTAGACGATACCGACAGTACTACGGACATAGCAAGCGCGCAAGATGTTAACGATGCGCAGTCCCCATCTCCATCCGAGGAGGCTATCCATGAATCCTAGAAATTTTGATACTATTATGGCGGTCGTCAACGCCGGGCAGGAAGTGAACCTAATCCACAAAGCCCGCTCCGTCGGCGCGCTGGGCGGCTCGGCAGTGCCTGCGCGCGGCACGGTGAGTAACGAAATGCTCGATATGCTCGGCATCGAGGATAAGCAGCGCTGCGTCGTGCAGATGATCGCCCGCTCGCGGGAAACCCTTAGCATCATGGCGTCGCTTCACGAATACTTCCAAATGCGCAATGCGGGCAACGGCATCATTTTCACCGTGCCGGTGCCGCGTTCCAAGGGCCTCAAATCGCTATTTCGCTTAAGGGATGAATACCGAACCAAGCTGGGCCTGGCCCCGCTGCCCTTTGCCGCGCAAAACGACGAAAAGAAGGAGCCGGAAGAAGACGAAATGGACTACGCATACGAGATGCTTCAAATTATTGTAAAAAGCGGCTTTGCCGACGAGGCCATGGAGGCCGCCAAAGCGGCCGGCGCCGAGGGGGGCACGATCCTCCACGGCAGGGGGATCGGCATCCACGAAAACGTAAAGCTCTTCGGGGTTGCAATCGAACCCGAGAAAGATATTTTGATGATTCTCGTCAAAAAAGAGATCGCCGAGATCGTGATGAATGCCATCGCCGAAAAGGTAGGGTTGAACACGCCCGGCCGTGGCATCGCCTTTTCCATGCCCGTGGGGCATGTGATGGGCATTGTGCACGAGCACAAGCCGTAGCGCGGCATGATGCGCCCAGGGAAACAGCACGATGGCAAGCATGCGCGTCGCTTAATTGCGCGCGTCGCGGCGCTTGTTGTCATGTGCGCCGCGCTGACGGCCTGCGGCATACTTCCCCCGTTTCCCACTAGACCTTCGCACGATTTGGCGGCGCTTACGCTATTCTCGGCATCCCCCAGCCCTGCCCCGACGGCAACGGCGAGCCCACGCTCCACGCCTTCCCCCACCCCTGTGTCTTCCCCCACCCCTGTGCCCACGCCCGAGCCGCCTGAAGAGATCATCATCAGCTGCGTGGGCGATTGCACGCTGGGCGGAGATCCGCGCATCGGGCAGCTCGCCGCGTTTCGCGCGGTGGTCGAGCAAAACGACCCCGGCTATTGCTTCTTAGGCGCTCTTCCCTATACAAGCGAAGACAGCCTGACCATCGCAAACATGGAAGGCCCTCTTACCTCCAACGAGTTTGGCGCGGAAAAGGAGTTTTCGTTCCGAGGAGATCCCGTCTTTGCGGCCATTTTTGAGCACGGCGGCGTGGAAGTCGTATCGCTTGCGAACAACCACGCGATGGACTACGGCGACGACGGCTATGCCCACACGCTCGCCGCGCTGGAAGCCGAAGGGATCGCCGCGGCGGACGAGGGCAGGCCGGCCGTGTATCGGGCGGGCGAATGGAGCATCGGCGTCGCGGCCGGCAAATTCCCCACCAGGGAGCGGATTGCGCAGTTGAAGGCGGATATCGCCCGGCTGCGGGAAGAAGGCTGCGCCGTGGTGGTGGCGGTGATGCACTGGGGCGACGAAGGGGCCGACGTGCCCCCGCCGGGCATCCGGGAAACCGCGCACGCCGCGATCGACGCGGGCGCGGATCTGGTCGTCGGCCACCACCCGCATATTTTGCAGGGCGTCGAGGAGTATAACGGCCGCATGATCGCCTATTCCCTCGGCAACTTCGTGTTCGGCGGCAACCGCGATCCGAAAGAGCGCGAAACCGCGATCTTCCAGCAGCGTTTTATCGCTCAGGATGGAAAGCTCGTGCCCGCGGGATTTCGAGTTTTGCCCTTCACGGTGTCCGCTACGGCGCCGGGAAACGACTACCAGCCCAAAGAGCTTCAAGGCGACGCCGCCAAGAGGGTTTTTGACAGGATCAACACGAGGGGCTCGCTGACGCCCGCGTGGGTCGAGGTGACCGGCGAGTGGCAGTAACGGCGGATCGAAATCGTTGCTGCGCGGACAGGCGTTCAACGCGACAATGCCGTTGCCTTCATCAGGTCGCGCGCTTGTAGGACCCAAAAGCCGCCGCATAAGTTTCTATAACATGCGCGACGGCTGACGTGGCGAAAGCTTATGCTATGCAAAAGGTATCCATTCATCCTTAAGCAAACCGGTAATAATTTCATCCTTATATTTACCGTCTGCCTTGCACAGCAATCCTTTTCGCTTTTTTCCTTCAATTTTATATCCGAATTTTTCTTGCATTTTTTGAGATGAATAATTCCCCTGAAAAAAACCATTTTCGAGCCTTCGCAAATGTAGCTCATTGAAGGCAAACTCAATCCTTTTTCCGAAGGCCTCGGTCCCATATCCGCGTCCATGATACTTTTCGTTTATCCATATTCCACCGCCTGCGGTTCCCTGGAAATCATTAATCCTCTCAATGCTTAAGCCACCAATAACCTTATCGCTTTCCTTTAGTGCAATCGCAAAAAAATAATAGCCTTGGGGTTTGCTCATACAATATCCAATGAACTTTTCAGC
The DNA here is from genome assembly GCA_031551255.1 of Eubacteriales bacterium. Classification (GTDB taxonomy): domain Bacteria; phylum Bacillota; class Clostridia; order Christensenellales; family UBA1750; genus JAVBNW01. Next base: position 4,549 of record JAVBNW010000016.1, read on the forward strand.
ATCTTCACCGGTGTATGGGTGTGGTATATATGAAAGCCATTTTGCAACTTCAAAATTGTTTAAGCCTTCTACAAGATCATCCGTATCCTTTGTCCGCCATTCTCTTAAAATCAGCCGTGTTGTTTCAAAGGCCGGCATTATGGCACCTCCGCTACTGTATACCCTGTAACGCCAGAGCTTTCTTTAAGGCAAGTATACCATAGAACGCGGCCCTTTCAAAAGTTTCTTGTTCTTTCTTGATGCCACCCCTCAAAGCCACGCGCGGTCATCCCGCGCGGCTTCGCTTCTTTATGTAAAAATTATGTTGACAAGCCGTCTTGCCCCGCGTCGGTTGTACAACCCCTCAGGTTTTGTTATGATGGGCGCATAGTAAGCGAGAGGGGAAATTTACCATGCGCTATCCGCCAATCGTAGCAAAATTTCCGCACATGATCCACGGCGCGGATTATAACCCCGATCAATGGCTCAAGTGGAAGGATACCGTCTGGAAGGAAGATATGCGCCTTGCGAAGCTCGCGGGCATGAATTCTCTGTCCGTGGGCATCTTCGCATGGGCGGCCCTCGAGCCGCGTGAAAACGAATTCCATTTAGAGTGGCTGGACGAAATCATGGATATGATGGCGGACAGTGGCATGGTGGCCGTGCTCGCCACCCCCAGCGGAGCGCGCCCCGCATGGCTGAGCCAGAAATACCCGGAGGTGCTGCGCGTGCGCGCCGACCGGCAGCGCAACCTGCACGGCGGGCGGCACAACCACTGCATGACCTCGCCGCTGTACCGCGAAAAGACGCTGGCGATCAACACCATCCTCGCCGAGCGGTATAAGAATCATCCGGCGCTGGGCGTGTGGCATATATCCAACGAATATGGCGGCGAATGCCACTGCCAGATGTGCCAGCAAAAGTTCCGCGCGTGGCTTAAGGAAAGATACGGCTCGCTCGACGCGCTGAACGAAGCGTACTGGACGGCCTTCTGGAGCCATACCTACAGCGACTGGTCGCAGGTGGAAAGCCCCAGCCCCATCGGCGAAAATGGAACCCACGGCCTAACGCTGGATTGGAAGCGCTTCACCACCGAGCAATTCGTCGATTTCTACCTGCACGAAATCGCGCCGCTGAAGAAGCACACGCCGGATATCCCATGCACGGCCAACCTGATGGGCACGTACCCCGGCATCGATTACTTCAGGTTTGCCCAGGTTCTGGACGTGGTGTCGTGGGACGCGTACCCGCAGTGGCAGGGCGACGATCATGACATCGAAACCGGCTCGCGCTTCGCGTTTTTTCACGACCTGACGCGCGGCCTGAAGGCTAAGCCCTTCATGCTGATGGAATCCTCCCCCTCCGCCACCAATTGGCGGCCGGTCGCCAAGCTTCACAGGCCCGGGGTGCATATGCTGCAATCCATGCAGGCGGTCGCCCATGGTTCGGATACCGTGCAGTACTTCCAGTTTCGCAAGAGCCGAGGCGCCACGGAAAAATTCCACGGCGCGGTGGTGGATCACGTCGGGCACGAAAACACCCGCGTGTTTAAGGACATCGCCTCCGTGGGCGAAAGGCTTAAGGGCATGGATGAGATCGTGGGCACGGATACGCCCTCGAAAGTGGCGCTGTTGTTCGATTGGAATGTGCGCTGGGCGCTGGACGACGTGGCCGGCATGTTGCAAGACAAGACCGGCTACGAGGCGACGGTAATCGAACACTACCGCGCGCTGTGGCGCATTGGCGTGCCGGTGGATATCGTCGACTCCACCCTGGATTTATCCAAATACAGCGTGCTGATCGCGCCGATGCTGTATATGTTGCGCGCAAATACCACCGAAAAAATCGACGCATTCGTGCAAAACGGCGGAACATTTGTAAGCACCTATGCGACGGGCTATGTAAACGACAGCGATTTGTGCTTTACCGGCGGCTTCCCCGGCCCGCTCAAGGACACGCTGGGCATTTGGTGCGAGGAGATCGACGCGCTGTATCCGGGCGACAAAAACTCCATTCAATGGAATGGCAAGCGCTACGAGGCGTTCGATCTGTGCGAACTTCTTACCGCTAAGGGCGCGCAGGTTCTGGCGACCTACGGCGAAGACTTTTACGCCGGAGGCCCGGCGCTGACAAAGAATCCGCGCGGCAAGGGCAACGCCTACTTCATCGCCGCGCGCACCGGGCGGGATTTCCTTGACGATTTCTACGCGAAGGTTCTAGGCGAAGCGGGCGTCGAAGGGGCTCTTTCCTGCGCGCCGCCCGAAGGCGTCGCGGCGCAGGTTCGCTCCGACGGCAAGACGGACTTTGTATTCTTGTTGAACTTTACGCCGCGCGCGGCCACGGTGGATGCCGGAGCGGCGGGCAAGGTGGCGCTTGCGCCGTTCGGCGTACAAATCATCAAGCGCCCTGCGAAGGTGTAGCAAAGAATTCGCACAGCAACCCAGCGCCTGCTCACAGTATCCGAAATGCCTTGAGCCGCTATGCCGAGGCCTTGATTGGAGTTGCCCAAGGCAACACTTCCGGCCAATGACAACCTACGGCAACAAAATCAGGCGCAAAAGGCGGTGCCTGCGTTTGTGTGAACAGGCCCTAAAACCGATATATTTGCCACAGGGAGGGTTACGATGAAATTCAACAACGGCTATTGGGTGATGCGCGAAGGCGTTCGCCCCTATTATCCGGCGGAAGCATACGATGTAGAGGCCATGGAGGGCGGCGGGCTGCGCATCTGTGCCCCCACCCACCCCATCGTATCGCGCGGCGCCACGCTGGGCGATCCGATGATCACGATCGAGCTAACCACGCCCATCGAGGGCGTCATCGCCGTGCGCGCGTACCACTACGCGGGGCGCAAGGACAACATGCCCGCATTCGATAAGTTTTCAGGGCCGGTCGAGCCGAAGGTGGAAATCGGCGAGCAGGAGGCCGTGCTGGTCTCCGGGCCGCTCAAGGCGGTCGTCTCGCGCAAGCCGTACAGCCTTACTTTCTATAAGAACGGCGAGTATCTCACCGACTCCTCGTTCCGCAACCTGGCCTATATGCTTGACGACTGCCCCGCCTCCAACCGGGATACCGGCACGCCCTATATGGTAGATCAGCTTCACTTGGGCGTCGGCGAAAAGGTGTACGGGCTGGGCGAACGCTTCACGCCGTACGTGAAAAACGGCCAGATTGTAGAGATGTGGAACGAGGACGGCGGCACTTCCTCGGAAATAGCGTACAAAAACATTCCGTTTTACCTGACCAACCGCGGCTACGGAGTATTTGTAGATCATGCCGAGAAGGCATTTTTCGAAATCGCTTCGGAGAAGGTATCCCGCGTATCTTTCGGAGTTCCGGGCGAGGAGCTGCGCTACTACATCATCGCCGGGGATACTCCGCTTGAGGTGATGAACCGCTACACCGCGCTAACGGGCCGCCCGGCGCTACCGCCAGCGTGGTCGTTCGGGCTGTGGCTGACGACTTCGTTCACTACCGCGTACGACGAAAAGACGACCTCTTCGTTCATCCAAGGCATGGCGGACCGCGACATTCCGCTGCACGTATTCCATTTCGACTGCTTCTGGATGCGCGAATACAACTGGTGCGACTTTCAGTGGGATGAGCGCGTGTTCCCCGATCCCGCGGGCATGCTCAGGCGGTATAAGGAGCGCGGCCTTAAAATCTGCGTGTGGATCAACCCCTACATCGGCCAGCGCTCGCCGCTATTCGCCGAGGGCCAGCGCGAGGGCTACCTGCTCAAGCGCCCCGACGGCTCGGTGTGGCAGTGGGACCTATGGCAGTCCGGCATGGGCGTCGTAGACTTTACCAACCCCGCCGCGTGCGATTGGTACGAGGGCAAGCTCAAGGCGCTATTGGATATGGGCGTGGACTGCTTCAAAACCGATTTCGGCGAGAGGATCCCCACCGACGTCGTCTACCACGACGGCTCCGACCCCGTGGGCATGCACAACTACTACACGCATCTATACAACCAGCTCGTATTTCGGCTGCTCGAGCGCGAACGCGGCGCCGGCGAGGCCTGCCTTTTCGCGCGCAGCGCCACGGCGGGCGGGCAGCAGTTTCCGGTGCACTGGGGCGGCGATTGCTCGGCCAGCTACGATTCCATGGCCGAAACGCTCAGGGGCGGGCTTTCGCTCGCGCAGTCGGGCTTCGCGTTTTGGAGCCACGACATTTCCGGCTTTGAGGCCACCGCCACGCCGGATGTGTACAAGCGCTGGTGCGCGTTCGGGCTTCTGTCCACCCACTCGCGGCTGCACGGCTCCACGAGCTACCGCGTACCGTGGAATTTCGACGACGAGGCCTGCGATGTGCTCAGGTACTTTACCCGCCTCAAGAGCCGCCTGATGCCTTATATTTTCGGGCAGGCCGCGCTCGCGCACGCAAACGGTGCGCCCGTGCTGCGCCCCATGATGATGGACTTCCCCGCCGACCGCAACTGCGATACCCTGGATCTGCAGTACATGCTCGGTTCCGATCTGCTCGTAGCGCCGGTAATGAACGACCGCTCGGTAGGCAGCTGCTACCTGCCAGAGGGGACGTGGACGCA
>JAVBNW010000017.1:0-43932 GCA_031551255.1 Eubacteriales bacterium
CGATCCCCGTCCAACCCCCACCAGCCCGCTAATTGGATTTTTTATAACCTTTTTTATTTTGTTGACAAAAAGCCGGCGGCATCCCGCGCCATCCCGGCTGGGGCGCAGGGGGTTTTCCCGCCACCGATCCATCATCCTTTAGTATCTATAACTCGATGACGCCCTTGACAATCTCCGACCGCTTTGCGACGGCCTCCTCACACGCCTTCTGGGTATCTTCGAAGCGGTAGCGATGGCTTACGATGCCCGAAAGTTTCGCGCGGCCCGCCGATACCGCGTCGATGGCCATCTGGTAGATGTTGCGATAGCGGAACACCGTTTCCACCGACGCCTCCTTGCCCAGGATCTGCCCGATGTCAAACGGCATCTCGCTGACAGGCGACATGCCCACCAGCACGATCTTCCCCCCGCGCTTCACCAGCGACGCCGTTTGCAGCGTGGCGCCCGGATGCCCCGAGCATTCAAACACCAGATCCACCCCCACGCCGCCGGTCGTCTCGAGAACCTGCGCGACGACATCGCCGGCGGCGTTAAACGTCTTCGCACCAAGATCCCTGGCGATGGCCAGCCGGGGCTCGATTACGTCGGTCGCAAAGATCGTATCCACGCCCATGGATTTGAGAGCTACCATCGTCATCAGCCCTATGCAGCCCGAGCCGAGCACCGCGGCAGTCTTACCAACGCGCGCGCCTCCCTGCATCGCGGCATGGTAGCCGACGGCCAGCGGTTCGATGAGCGCACCCTGCTCGTAATCCATGCCTTCCGGCAAGTGGAACGTCATGCTCTCGGGATGCACGACGTATTCCTTGAGCACGCCGTCCACCGGCGGGGTGGCGAAAAAGATGACATGCGGGCACAGGTTGTACCTGCCGTCTCGGCAGAACGAGCACTCGCCGCAGGGCACGCCCGGCTCGAGCGCCACCCTGTCGCCCACCTTAAAGCGCGTTACGGCGGAGCCTACCTCGGCCACCTCGCCCGCGCACTCGTGCCCTAAAATGAACGGCGGCTTTACGATGTTGTTGCGGATGCGTCCGTCGTGAAAGTAATGCACATCCGAGCCGCAGATGCCCACGCACTTTACCTTTACCAACACCTGATCGGCCTCGGGTTCCGGCGCCGGCCTTTCCACCGGCTCGATCCTGCCCAGTTCCATCATGGCCATGGCCTTCATCATCGCCAAAGTTTGCGCCCCCCTTTGCGGTGTCTTTTGTAGCAATTGTACCACACTGAAGGCAGGATGACGAGCGCGTCATGCAGAACTAGACTTGTACAAAGGGGATGTTTGTATGGAGTTGATTCGCTGCAAATGGGCGAATACAGGCCCGATGGAAACGGCGTATCACGACGAGGAATGGGGCAGACCGCTCCACGACGAGCGCAGGCTGTTTGAAATGCTGATCCTCGAGGGTATGCAGGCGGGGCTGAGCTGGTCGACCGTGCTGCGCAAGCGGGATGCGTTTCGCGAGGCGTTCGACGCGTTCGATCCGGATGCAATCGCGCGTTACGGCGACGAAAAGGCGCTTAAGCTGCTCGCCAACCCGGGCATCATCCGCAACCGCTTAAAAATCGCCGCGGCTACGAAAAACGCCAAAGCTTACCTTGCGCTTCGGGAGGAGCGGGGCTCGCTCGACGCCTATTTATGGGATTATGTAGGCGGAGCGCCCATCGTGAACCGATGGCGCGAGTTTGCGGACATACCCGTCACCACCTCGCTTTCCGACGCGATCAGCAAAGACCTTAAAAAGCGCGGCTTTACGTTTGTGGGCAGCACCATCGTCTATTCGCTGATGCAGGCGGTGGGCATGGTGGACGATCACATCACGTCGTGCTTTTGCCACACGGATAGGCGGGGGGACGGGGGAACGGGAGAGGCGGAGGCTTAGGGGCCAAGGCCCCTAAGAACCCCGGCAATGCCCTGCGGGGCATTGCATGTGGATATGGTCAATCGACAAGGATCAGCTTGACGTTGCCATACATGGTCTCTGCGTCTCGGAAAACCTCGATCATCTTTTCCACTTTAGGCTGGATGCTCTTGGGTACCTTACCGGCTCCGCGAATTGTTACGTAGGCGGGGGTGTACATGATACCGGTAACACTATCCCACAGCGCATCCAAATTGCGGCCATATTGACCCGGCAAGTCGAGTTTTCTTTCCAATTCATCGTATAAGTCATCGTCAGTTTTGCACTTCGAAAAGTCTATATCCCTTTGAACCCATTCCTCCATAATTTGTTATCCTCCTATTCTATAATCTCGATAAAAGTGGCAAATTGATCGTAGCTAATGAATATTAGACCATCGTTACTATAGAGAATTCTATGTTTGCCTCTATAACCGTGCATGTAATTGAGATCCGCTTCGTACCAAATCCTTCCCGGAGCATCAGGAAGTTTTCCGTTACGATTCCAATATATTATTACCTCCAATCATTTTACCAGGGATTGCCTTAACTAAATTGCCTTTTTGCGGTAGCCATCCCATATCTATGGCTTTATCCTTCGCAATATAGTCATCCGGCAATTTGTCGTAATAAAACAGGTGCCAATCCGCGCCTTCTTCACCCTTGAGCGTCGCCGTTCCCGCCCGCATGGCGATCAGCGGCAAAATGCTGCACCGGCAATGCGAGGCCGCCCCCTCTCCTTGGGCAGCGTGGAGGGGTTCTTCGGGTCGATGACCTTCCCGTTCGCGTCCTTGCAAAATCCGCAAGTCGTTGCGGTGATAGAAGATACCCATTGCGCCCATTGGCCGCTCGGCGCGGCGGCTATGCCCCGATAGCGGAACGCCTTAAACTGTTCGGCCCATTCCTCCCACTTCCTTTTCAATACCTCAAACCACTCGAGAAACCAATCGCTTTCCCCAATGTCGCTTACCCTCCTTTGCAGGTGTGGGTAAGTACAGGGGAGTTTGTGCGACATCGTGCGACGTATTTTTCGCAACTATGGTCGGCTAACTTCAAAACCGGGACAGGCGAGCGAGAGATTTTTTCGCAGGGTAAGGAGGCGTAAGAAAGCGACCCTTCGGGATACGCCTTCGGCGTGAAATGCCTTAAGCTACGCTGACCTAAGCTCGACGCCGCCATGCCGGAAAAGATCCGCTCGATTGCTCCGCCTTTGGGGTTGGCCGACTATACCATATTCAAAAGCAAAAAAGCGCCGCGGCGCTTTCTTGATGCTATGGCCCTATTTACTTTTGCGCGGATAGGGTTTGGGCTCGTCCGTTACGTCGGCAAGATAGTCCAGGCTCGTCCCGTAATACTTCGCGAGGGCGATCAGAAGGTGCGGAATCTGTCGCTTGCCCGTCTCGTACGTACTGTACACCCTCTGGTCGATGTTAAGCAGATCTCCGACCTGTTTTTGCGTAAGGTCGCGGTCCTCTCTGCAATCCTTCAAGCGCCGATACGTCGTCATGCAATCACCCGACAACGTGGTCATATCTTCTTAAAACCTAATATGGACCGCCGGATAATCGGCAAGCTTCACAAACCCGGCCCTTCGCGCGGTGAGCATGGAGCCTGCGTTGTCCGTCCAGCACTCCCAGTGCGGCAAAATGTCCCTTCTCATGCACTCGGCCACGAATGCCTCAGTCATCGCAAGCGCATAGCCCTTTCGGCGGTGTTCCGGCGCGGTGGCGATGCCGATGCCGCACAGGCCGGGGCTTAGGTACTCGGCGGTGCAAAACCCCGCCACGCCTTCATCGACCACGACGCAGACTCCAAAGCCGCCGTTAAGAAACGCTTCGGCGCTCCCCCACATCTCGCAAATCTCTTCGGCGATCATATCGCGACCGGCGATGGCTTCATCCTCCATCAGCGCCCGGTCGATGGGGCGTATGGCCGCTTGAGCGCTAAACGGCGCTGCCTTCGCATCATAGCGAAGTACGCTGCGGGATGCAATATCGCACTGTGCATCCACAAATGCGGCTCGAACGGGATCGAGCCACGCCGAGCTCCCGCACAGCACCTTCACGCCGCCCAGCCGCTTGCGAACGGGCGGCGTCAGCACGGCACGCGCCAAATACTCGGCGGCGGATTCTATTGCTTCCGGCGCGGCGTCGCCGCCGATCAGCACCGTGTAACTTTCGTGGATCATGGCAACCGACGGCCTTTCCGGGTCGTCTGCATAGGCCGTAGCCGCCGTATTGCCCACCGCGACGGACGCAGCCATGTAATCCGCGGGCGGATAATTCAATAGGCGCAATACGGCAGGCGTTACTTGGCAAAGGATCATAGCCTGTCACCTCTTTTATGGATATGAACCGACGGGATCAGCATAAAACTCCCGCCGCGCCGAAGCGTGACGGGAGTTTATTATGCATGCAGAACTAAATCAGCTCCAAGATCACCATCTCGGCTCCGTCTCCGCGGCGCGGGCCTTTGCGGATGATGCGGGTGTAGCCGCCGCCGGTGCCCTTCTCTTCCTTGCGGGCACGGTACTTCGGGCCGATTTCGCGGAACATCTTCTCGACGAGCGGATGCTTGACATCCTTTACGCGGGCCTTGAAATCCGCTTTGTTCTCGTCGTCCTTGCGGGCCTCGGGGATATCGTAGCAGAAGGCCATGATGCGGCGACGGGAAGCCAGCTTCGCGGGGCCGTCGTTGGTGAACGTCTCGGTGACAAGCTGCCCCTTGTCGTTGTTGAACTCCTTCGTCACTTCGACCGTCTTGTCGTAATCGCGCACGGCCAGCGTAATCAGCCTCTCGGCAAGGGGCTGCACTTCCTTCGCGCGGGCAAGCGTCGTTTCGATGTGGCCGCTCCACAATAGGCTTGAAACCTGGTTGCGAAGCAATGCCTTGCGCAGCGAAGCGCGCTTATTGAGCTTGCGTTGAACCGCCATAGGTGCGTCTCTCCTTTCGCGATACTTATTCTTCGCTCTGGCGGAGCCTCAGGCCCAGCGCCGCGAGCTTCTGTTCTACTTCTTCCAGCGACTTTTTGCCAAGGTTGCGCACCTTCATCATGTCTTCAACGTCGCGCTGAATCAACTCCGCCACGGTGTTGATGTTTGCGCGCTTCAGGCAGTTGTAGGCGCGTACCGACAGATCGAGCTCTTCGATCGTCATCTCGCTGGCCTTGTCCATGCCGCCGTCGTCCGGCTCGTTGAAATCCACCGGCACCACGTTGTCCGTCAGGTTGATGAACAACATCAAGTGATCGGTCAGGATCTTCGCCGCCGAACTGGTCGCCTCGTCGGGCTTGATGGAACCGTCCGTCCACACCTCGAGCGTCAGCTTGTCGTAGTCGGTAATCTGGCCGACGCGGGTATTCTCGATCGTATAATTCGCCTTGCGGATGGGCGTAAAGATCGAATCGACGGGAATGGCGCCCACCGGCGTGCCCGGCGTCTTGTTGCGCTCGGCGGACACGTAGCCGCGCCCTTTGGCGATGGTGATCGCCATGCTCAAATCAGCATCCTCGTTCAGGGTGGCGATGTGCATGTCGGGGTTAACGATCTCCACGGTGTCGTCGATCTGGATATCGGCCGCGGTCAGCTCACCCGCCCCGCGCTTTCTTATTTGAAGCGTCTTAGGCTGATCGGAATAAAGCCTGGCCGACAAACCCTTTAAATTCAGGATAATGTCGGTTGCATCCTCCGTCACGCCCGGGATCGGGGAAAACTCGTGCAATATGCCGTCGATGCGCACCTGCGTAACAGCTACGCCCGGCAGGCTCGAAAGAAGAATTCTGCGCAGAGAATTCCCTAGCGTCGTGCCAAAGCCTCTTTCCAGCGGCTCGATTACAAACTTGCCATAATGGGTATCCATAGCGACACACTCGATGCGCGGCTTTTCGATTTCTATCATAGGCTAAGAACCTCCTTGCCAACATGCTGCGCTTGGAAACGGGGAACCAGTCGTCATGTTTAGCGGGAGTACAGCTCTACGATCAAGTGCTCCTCGAGCGAAAGGTCAATATCGTCGCGCTGCGGAAGCGCCGCAACCGTGCCGGTCAGCTGATCGGCATCCAGCGAAAGCCATTTGGGCACGATGCGCGCCGGGCCCTCGCGAAGGGCCTTTAGGTGCTCCATGTCCCGCGAGCGATCCTGTACGGTGATGGTCTCGCCGACCTTCACCGAGTACGAGGGGATGTCAACCTTCGCGCCATTGATGCGGATATGGCCGTGGTTGACCATCTGGCGCGCCATGGGACGGCTGGGCGCGAGGCCCAGGCGGTAAACGACGTTATCCAGGCGGCGCTCGAGCAGGATCAGCAGGTTTTCGCCGGTTACGCCCTTGATGCGGGTGGCGCGATCAAACGTGAGGGCGAACTGCTTCTCCGTCATGCCGTACGCGCGGCGCGCCTTCTGCTTTTCGCGCAGCTGCATGCCGTATTCGGAAACCTTGCGCTGCCGCGCCTGGCCGTGCTGGCCCGGCGGGGTAGGGCGACGGTTGATGGCGCACTTGGGGCCATAGCAGCGGTCGCCTTTTAAGAATAGCTTGACGCCTTCGCGACGGCAAAGACGGCAAACCGAATCGGTGTAACGTGCCATTGCTCTTTCTCCTCCCTAAACCCTTCTGCGCTTGGGCGGACGGCAACCGTTGTGCGGAATTGGCGTCACGTCCTTGATCATGTTCACTTCAAGGCCCGCCGCCTGCAGCGAGCGGATGGCGGCCTCGCGCCCGGAGCCTGGCCCCTTGACGAAAACCTCTACGGTTTTAAGGCCGTGCTCCATCGCCGCGCGCGCGGCGGTTTCGGCAGCCATTTGCGCCGCGAAGGGGGTGGATTTTTTCGAGCCGCGAAAACCGAGCCCGCCCGCGCTGGCCCAAGAAAGGGCATTGCCGGCGGTATCGGTGATGGTGACGATGGTGTTGTTAAAGGACGAGGTGATATGGGCCGCGCCGCGGTCGATATTTTTTCTGTCGCGACGCTTGCGCACCGTCCTGCGAACCTTGGTAGCTTTTGCCAAGACGAAACCCTCCTATTCGTGTGAAGGAACAAAACTTGATCGGCGGAGATTACTTCGCCTTCTTCTTGCCGGAAACGATGCGCTTGGGTCCTTTGCGCGTGCGGGCGTTCTGCTTGGTGGACTGACCCCTGACGGGCAGACCTCTGCGGTGACGCACGCCGCGATAGCAGCCGATCTCAACCAGGCGCTTGATGTTAAGAGACACTTCGCGCCTCAGGTCGCCTTCGACGTGAAGGTTTTTATCGATATAATCGCGCAGGAGGCTCACATCTGCCTCCGTAAGATCCCTCACTCGGGTATCCGGCGAAATGCCGGTAGATTCTAAAATTTTCTGCGCCGTGGGGCGGCCGATTCCGAAAATATACGTAAGGCCAATCTCCACGCGCTTATCTCTGGGCAGGTCGACGCCCGCAATACGTGCCATGAGACTCTTGCACCTCCAAATATGTGGGTACGCTCCCTCGCCCTTGGGCAGGGGCCTTCTATCCAAACCGCACAGTTCATCCTGTACCTAAGCACGGATGCAGCCGCACCGCGCGGGTTTTGGCGCAATCAGGCGCCGGGGCCTAGCCCTGGCGCTGTTTGTGCTTGACGTTTTGACAAATGATCATCACGCGGCCTTTGCGGCGTATGACCTTGCACTTTTCGCAGATGGGTTTTACCGAAGGTCTCACTTTCATGTTTGCTTCCTCCTAGAATCGGCTAAGCTTTGCCGCGCCAGGTGATACGGCCCCTGGTCAAGTCGTAAGGGCTCATTTCGATCGTCACCTTGTCGCCCGGCAGCACGCGGATAAAATTCATGCGCAGCTTGCCCGATATATGGGCAAGAATGCGGTGGCCATTGGAAAGTTCCACTTGAAACATCGCGTTGGGAAAGGCGTCGACAACGGTACCTTCCACTTCAATTACATCGTCTTTTGACATGTCTCCACCCCTCCTCGCTCGCCGATCCTGTGAAGTTGCTCGCGTATGCGGGCATCAGGAACGACGTTACCACGGTTTTCGCAATCCCGCAAGATGTCCAGGCATTCTTTTTGGGGAAAAAGGTGTTTGATTTTCTTTTTTTTAGGTTTTTCCGCCTTGCGCAGGTCGCCGTCGGCCACATAGGCGTATTCGCCTTCTACGCGGAGCACCGCCATCAAGCGGCCCCTGTCGCGCCCTGCCCTGGAAATCACCACGCGTCCGGGTTCTACTGCGTTCATAGCCATCCCTCCGGCTGCTTGGGCAGCGTAAGGATCCTGGGCCGGCCCCCGCCGGGGGTTATGCACATGGTGTGTTCGTAGTGCGCGCACAGCCCGCCATCCCGCGTTTTCACCGTCCAGCCGTCGGTCGCCGTGTATACGGGATATTTCCCGGTAACAACCATGGGCTCCACGGCAATCGTCATGCCCGCCCTCAGGCGCACGCCCCGCCCCGCCGGGCCGTAATTGGGCACCTCCGGATCTTCGTGCAGGTTTTGCCCCACACCGTGCCCGCACAGCGCCCTAACGACGTCAAAACCATGCTTGGCGCAATGATCCTGCACCGCGGCGCCGATGTCGCTGATCCTTGAGCCCTCGCGCGCAGCGTCGGCCCCAAGCCAGAACGCCTCTTCAGTCACTCGTATCAGCTCCGCCGCCGTGCCATCCACCTCGCCTACGGGCACCGTGAGCGCACTGTCGCCGTGATATCCTCCTACCACTGCGCCGCAGTCGATCCCTACGATCTGCCCTTCCTTCAGGATCGTCCTTTCGGAAGGGAATCCGTGTACGACCACGTCGTCCACGGAAATGCACAGGATATAGGGGAACCCGTTGTAGCCTTTAAAGGAAGGCAACGCGCGGTGCTTGTCGACGATGATCTGTTGGGCAATCCGCTCAAGCTCCATTGTGGCGACGCCCGGCTTAACGGCCGCTTTTACCGCCTCGAGGGCATCGTATACCACGGCGCCGGCCGCCTGCATCGCGGCCTGCTCGCTTGCCGTCTTGATGCTAATCATTAAGACAGCACCTTGAGGATTGCGTTTTGCGCATTCTCCATCGGCCCGTCGCCGTCGATATCGTGCAAAATGCCCTTGGCCCGGTAGTGGCCGATGAGAGGGGCGGTCTGCTCTTCATAGACGCTCAAGCGAACTTTTACGGTTTCCGGCTTGTCGTCCTCTCTTTGAAGCACATCCTTGCCGCACATAGGACACTTGCCCTTAGCAAGCTGTCTCAGGTGCGTCGTATGCCCATCCACGCACACCCTGCGGCCGGTCAGTCGATCCAGAATCACCCGATCTTCTACATAGATGTTGAACACGTGCGTCAGGTTCTCCAGCGCGTCAAACGCTTCGGCCTGCGCGATCGTGCGCGGAAAGCCATCTAGCAGGTAGCCCTTTTCACAATCCGGCTGAGCGATGCGCTCGCGGATCAAGTCGATCATCAGGTCATCCGGCACCAAACCGCCCGCTTCTATAATGGACTTGGCCTTCACGCCAAGCTCTGTGCCTTCGCGCATCGCACTTCTAAGCATATCGCCCGTTGATATATGGGGGATGCCAAGCGCAGGCGCGATGCGCTGCGCTTGGCTGCCTTTGCCCCCTCCCGGGGGGCCGAGAAAGACGATCTTAACCATGCTCACCTCATAAAGCCCTTATAGTGGCGCATGAGCATCTGGGCCTCAAGTTGCTTGGAGGTCTCCAGCGCCACGCTCACCACGATCAGAATGCCCGTGGCGGTGAATGGCGAAGCATTGCGCGTAAAGAGGAAGAACAGCGACGGAATCGTGGCGATCACGGCGAGGAACAGAGCGCCCGCCAGCGTTATGCGGCTAACCGTGCGGCTCAAATAATCGCTCGTGGGCTTGCCCGGCCGGATGCCGGGAATAAAGCCGCCGTTTTGCTGTAGGTTCTTGGCGATCTCCACGGGGTTGAACTGGATGGTGGAGTAGAAAAACGCGAAGAACACGATGAGTAGTGCAAATACAGCCATGTAGACTGGGCTGCGCGGGTTCATCCACGTGCTCCACCAAATACCGAATCCCGTAGCGCCCCAATTGCCAAACTGCACGATGAGGCCCGGGAATTGCAGGATGGACATCGCGAAGATCAGCGGCATGACGCCGGAGGCGTTGACCTTAAGCGGGATGTGCGTGGATTGGCCCCCGAACATCCTGCGGCCTACTACGCGCTTGGCATACTGCACCGGCACGCGTCGCTCGCCCTCATCTACAAATACGATCACGGCGATGAGTGCTATGATACCCACTAAGGCGACGGGAGCGACCCAAATCAGCGACATGTCGCGCAGAATCGCCTGCAGTCCAAGATACAACTGCTGCGGAAACCTTGCGATGATGCCGATGAAGATGATGAGCGAGATGCCGTTGCCTATGCCGTTTTCGGTGATCTGCTCGCCGAGCCACATGGTAAACGCCGTGCCGGCCGCGAGCGAGATGCCGATGGTTAAGTAGCTAAACCACGAGGGCATTCCGTTGGCGACCAAAGCGCCCGCGCCCATACTCATGGTAATGCCGATGGCCTGGATAAAGCCCAGCACTACGGTGACATAGCGCGTGTACTGTGCTATCTTCTTGCGGCCCTCCTCGCCCTCTTTCTGAAGCCTCTCCAGCGCGGGAATCGCGACGGTGAGAAGGTTCATGACGATCGAGGACGTGATATAGGGCTGAATGCCCATCGCAAAGATGGAATAGTTGGAAAACGCGCCGCCGTTCATGAAGTCCAGCATGCCTAAGATGCCGTTGCCCTCCACGGCCGAGCGGATGACATCCACGTTGACGCCCGGCACCGCAATCGCACTGCCGATTCTATAGATGAGCAGCATCAACACGGTAAAGAGGATCTTCTTGCGAAGTTCCTCGATGCGCCACGCGTTACGCAAGGTGTCCAGCATGCCTAGATCACCTCTGCCTTCCCACCGATCGCCTCAATTTTCTCCTTGGCGCCCGCGGTAAATTTGACCGCTTTCACCGTCAGCTTGCGCGTAAGCTCGCCCTCGCCGAGAACCTTCAGGCCGTCCAGCGGCTTTTTAATCAGGCCCGCGGCCTTGAGAAGCTCGACATCCACCACGGTGCCCTCGTCAAAAATCTCCAGCGACGCAACGTTGACGGTCGCGTACTCTTTGGCGAAGATGTTGGTGAAACCGCGCTTGGGGATGCGGCGCATCAGGGGCATCTGACCGCCCTCAAACCCGGGCTGCTTGCCGCCGCCGGATCTCGCCTTCGCGCCCTTGTGACCTTTGCCAGAGGTCTTGCCCAAGCCCGACCCCGTGCCACGGCCCAGCCGCTTTGGCGCGGTGGTAGAGCCGGGGGCCGGCGCTATTTCATGCAGCTTCATGGGGTACCTCCTTATTCGCTAACCTCTTTGACCTCGACCAGGTGCTTTACTTTAAACACCATGCCGCGAATCGCGGGATTGTCGGGCTTTATAACGCTGTGGCCGATCTTGCGAAGGCCCAGCGCCGTCACCGTGCGCCGCTGATCAAAAATCGCGGCGATCGGGCTCTTCCTTAGGGTGATCTGAAGCTTCATCATACATACCTCCCTAGCCCAACAACTCTTCGACGGATTTGCCGCGCAGGCGCGCGACATCCTCGGCGGTCTTGAGGGATTTGAGGCCCTCCATCGTCGCCTTGACCATGTTTGCAGGGTTGTTCGAACCGTAGGATTTCGTGCGGATATCCTTGATGCCTGCGGTTTCTAGAACCGCGCGCACCGGGCCGCCCGCGATCACGCCGGTTCCCTCAGGGGCCGGCAAAAGTAGCACGCGGCCGGAAGAGAACAGGCCTATCGCCTCGTGCGGAATGGTGGTGCCTACGATAGGCACGGTAACGAGTTTCTTCTTCGCATCTTCAACGCCCTTGCGAATGGCTTCCGGAATTTCGGCAGCCTTGCCCATACCTACGCCAACGCGGCCTTTTTCATCCCCAATGACGATGAGGGCTGCAAACCTGAAGTTGCGGCCGCCCTTGACGACCTTGGTGACGCGGTTGACCGCGACCAATTTCTCTTTAAATTCGGATTCTTCCCTGAAATTGCGCTGCACCTTCGTCCCTCCTTAAAAGTCCAGGCCGGCTTCGCGGGCGCCGGCGGCGACCTCCGCCACGCGGCCCGTATAGATGTATCCGCCGCGATCGAAGACCACATGCTCGATGCCCTTGGCCTTCGCGCGCTCGGTCACGATCTTGCCTACCAGCTTCGCCGCTCCCTTTTTGTCGAGCTCGGAAATCTGAGAAGCGATTTCCTTTTCGACGGTGGAGGCCGCGACGAGCGTATGGCCGACGGAGTCGTCGATGATCTGCGCATAAATATGATTCAGGCTCCGATAGACGCAAAGACGCGGGCGCTCGGCGGTGCCGCTGATCTTCGTGCGCACGCGCTGGTGCCGGACAAGCCGAACCTTATTTCTGTCCGTCCTCTTGATCATGCTGCGCTCACCCCTTTACTTCTTCCCGGCCTTGCCGGCTTTACGGCGAACAAATTCGCCCTCGTAGCGGATGCCCTTGCCCAGATACGGCTCGGGCGGGCGCACTTCTCTTATGTTGGCCGCCAACATGCCTACGACTTGCTTGTCGATCCCCTTGACCACGATGCGGTTGGGCGCGGGGGTTTCAAAGCTTACGTCCTTGGGCGGGTCGAACTCCACCGGGTGCGAATAGCCCACCGTCAGCGCAAGCTTTTTGCCGCTCATCTGCGCGCGATAGCCGGTGCCGACGAGTTCTAGGTTCTTGGAGTAGCCATCGGTAACGCCAACCACCATGTTGTTAATCAGCGTGCGGCTCAAGCCGTGCAGCGCACGGTGGTTCTTATTGTCGGTGGGGCGGGATACGGTAAGTTCGCCCGCTTCTTGTTTGATGATCATATCGGGATGGATTTTCGTTGCAAGTGAACCCTTGGGGCCCTTGACCGCGACGGCGTTGCCCTCGCCGATCGTAACCGTAACGCCCGCGGGCACCTTGATGGGGAGCCTGCCGATTCTCGACATGGGTAGTTACCTCCATTCAAAGTTGGGGCAGCGGATTGTGTGCGTGCGACGCCCGACAGCGCGATTGCGCTTACCAGATGTAGCAGAGCACCTCGCCACCCACCGCGTTCTTGCGTGCTTCCTTATCGGTCATAACGCCTTTGGACGTGGAAATAATCGCGATGCCCAACCCGTTTAAGACCTTGGGAATCTGCTCGGATTTTGCGTACACGCGCAGGCCGGGCTTGGAAATTCGGCGTAGCCCCGCAATGACGCAACCGCGATCTTGCGTATACTTAAGCGCAATCTTGATCGCGCCCTGGGGTCCGTCCTCGACAAAGTCGACGGACTTAACATATCCTTCATCCAGCAAGATCTTGGCGATCGACTTTTTCATGTTGGATGCGGGTACCACAATAGAATCGTGCCTCGCGACCTGCGCGTTGCGGATGCGGGTCAGCATATCGGCGATGGGATCATTGATCAACATGTGTTTGCCTCCTTCCGCTTGCTCTACCAGCTCGCCTTGCGCACGCCGGGAATCTCGCCTTTATAAGCCAGTTCCCTGAAGCAGATGCGGCATACCCCGTATTTGCGAAGGACGGAATGGGGGCGACCGCAGATCGAGCAGCGGGTGTATGCGCGGGTGGAGAACTTGGGCTCTCTTTGCTGCTTGAGAATCATGCTTTTCTTTGCCACTTTATTACCTCCTCCTTCCGTCAGGCTTGCGCATAGGGCATGCCCATGAGCCTTAGAAGCTCCCGGGCTTCCTCGTCGGTCTTGGCGGTGGTCACGAAGATCATCTCCATGCCGCGCACCTTCTCGACCTTGTCG
The DNA here is from genome assembly GCA_031551255.1 of Eubacteriales bacterium. GTDB lineage: Bacteria > Bacillota > Clostridia > Christensenellales > UBA1750 > JAVBNW01. The sequence continues at coordinate 13,676 of JAVBNW010000017.1, forward strand.
TAGTCGATCTCAGGGAAGATCAGCTGATCCCTGATCCCCAGCGCGTAGTTGCCACGCCCGTCAAACGCCGAATCGCTCACGCCGCGAAAGTCCCTGACGCGGGGCAGGGCCACGTTGAGAAGCCTATCGACGAATTCATACATTCTATTGCCGCGCAACGTCACCTTCGCGCCGACGTTCATGCCCTGGCGAAGCTTAAAGTTCGCAACGGACTTGCGCGCCTTGGTCACCAGCGGCTTTTGACCCGCGATGATCGTAAGATCGCCCACGGCGGCTTCGAGAGACTTAGGGTTGTCTTTGCAGTCGCCAAGGCCCATGTTGATGATAACCTTGTCGATCTTGGGCACCTGATTGACATTTGTGTAACCAAAGCGCTGCGTAAGCGCGGGAATGATCTCTTGCGTGTAACGATCTTTGAGTCTGGGCATTTTACATCTTCCTCCTCAAGATCCTGTTAGTCGATGGGCTTGCCGCACTTTTTGCAGGTGCGGACGCTATGGCCATCGTCATTGATCTTGTGCGCAATACGCGTAGGCTTCTGGCACGCGGGGCACACGAGCATCACCTTGCAGGCGTAAATCGGGGCTTCCTGATGGATGATGCCGCCGGGCTGCTGCATGCCGCGGGGCTTTTTATGCTTGGTTGCCATGTTGACGCCGGCGATCAGCACGCGGCCCTCTTTGGGGATTGCCGCGAGGATCTTTCCCGTCTTTCCGGCATCCTTACCGGAGATCACCATGACGTTGTCGCCCTTTTTCACGTGCAGCGGGCTTTCAAAACGTTTCTTGGAATCCTTCATCATGCTTCTTGCCATCTTGCCGCGCCTCCTTACAGCACTTCGGGCGCGAGCGAGACGATCTTCATGTAATCCTTCTCGCGCAGCTCGCGGGCCACAGGCCCAAAGATACGGGTTCCGCGCGGCTGTTTTTGATCGTTGATGATCACGGCCGCGTTGTCGTCAAAGCGGATATAGCTGCCGTCGGGGCGGCGGCGGGATTTGACCGTGCGCACGATAACCGCGCGGACAACCTCGCCCTTTTTTACCACGCCGCCAGGCGTAGCGGTCTTCACCGATGCCACGATCACATCGCCGATACCGCCGGATTTACGAAAAGAACCGCCCAGCACCCTGATGCACTGGATTTCCTTCGCGCCGGTGTTGTCGGCCACGCGCAGGCGCGTTTGCATTTGAACCATGTTGTACCCTCCTTAGGCGTAACCGGCGCGGTTACTTTGCCTTTTCGATAATCTCGACTAAACGCCAATGCTTATCCTTGGAAAGCGGGCGCGTCTCCATCAGGCGAACGACGTCGCCCACGCGGCACTCGTTGTTTTCATCGTGAACTTTTAGGCGCTTGGTGCGGTTGAGGATCTTCCCATACATCGGATGCTTGACGCGGTTGCGTATGGCCACGACGATGGTCTTTTCCATCTTGTCGGATACCACCGTGCCCACGCGGGTCTTGCGGTTGCCACGAACTTCGATTTCTTGCATGGTTTACTCCTTCCCTCGCGCCTAAGCCTTCGCCCGGAGCTCGCGCTCGCGGAGGATGGTCTTGACCCTGGCGATGTTGTGACGGGTATCCCGAAGCACGATCGGGTTTTGCAGCTGGCCGGTTGCCTGCTGAAAGCGAAGGTTGAACAGCTCCGCCTTAAAATCCTTAAGCTGCTGGTTCAGCTCCTGATCGGACATCTCGCGAAGGTTAGCTGTTTTCACTTCGACTCACCACCCTCGATTTGCTTAGCATCCTCGCGCTTTACGATTTTGCACTTGAGCGGCAGCTTGTGCGCCGCCAGGCGCAGCGCTTCACGCGCGGTCTCATCCGGAACGCCGGCGATTTCAAAGAGCACCCTGCCGGGCTTGACGACCGCCACCCAGTACTCCGGGCTGCCCTTGCCCGAACCCATGCGGGTTTCGGCAGGCTTCTGGGTTACCGGCTTGTCGGGGAAGATCTTGATCCACACCTGACCGCCTCTGCGGATAAAGCGCGTCATCGCGATACGAGCGGCTTCGATTTGGTTGCTGGTTACCCAGCACGGCTCCATAGCCATCAGGCCGAAATCGCCGTAGGCCACGAAGTTGCCGCGGCTTGCCTTGCCTTTCATGCGCCCGCGGAACACCCTGCGGCGCTTGACTCTCTTTGGCATCAACATGGTTTATTTCCCTCCCTCGGCAACCGCCTTGCGCTTGGCGCGGGGCAGCACCTGGCCCTTGTAGATCCAAACCTTCACGCCCAGCTTGCCGTAGGTGGTTTGCGCCTCGGCAAAGCCGTAGTCGATGTTGGCCCTGAGCGTCTGCAGCGGAATGGATCCTTCGTGGTAGCCCTCGCTGCGCGCAATTTCAGCGCCGCCCAGGCGGCCGGAAACCTTAAGCTTAATGCCCTTGGCGCCCGCCTTCATCGTGCGGCCCATCGCCTGCTTCATCGCCCGGCGGAAGGAAACGCGGTTTTGCAGCTGCTGGGCGATGGATACCGCCACGAGCTGCGCATCCACTTCGGGCTGGCGGATTTCCATGATGTTGAGCACCACGCTGCGGCCGGTAAACGCCTCGATCTCCTTCTTGAGGGCCTCGACGCCCGCTCCTCCGCGGCCAATGACGATGCCCGGCTTGGCGGTGAAGAGGTTGACCGTAAGCTTATTGGCGGCACGCTCAATGTCGATGCGGCTGATGCCGGCATCCATCGTACGTTTGCGGTCTCCGCCGCGCCCTCCGCCCGTGCCTTCCTGTGGCGCAAACTTCGCCATGAGCATCCGGCGCAGCTTATAATCCTCAAGGAGGTATTTGGAAAACTCCTTCTTACCGGCGTACCAGCGCGTGGACCAGTCCTTGATCACACCGACTCTAGCGCCGATCGGATTGATTTTCTGTCCCATGGTAATGCCTCCTTACTTCGCCTGGTCAAGGGTGATGTAGATGTGGCTCGTGCGCTTGAGAATGGGATACGCCATGCCCCGGCCGTGCGGGTGGAAGCGCTTGAGCGTCGGCCCCTGTCCGGCAAAGCATTCGGCTACGTACAGCGTGCCGGGATCCATCTCCAGGTTGTTTTCCGCGTTGGCGATGGCGCTGTTGAGAACCTTTAGGATCTCGGGCGCCGCCAGGCGGGGGGTGTGCATGAGAATCGCCTGCGCGTCCCTCACCTTTTTGCCGCGGATCAAATCCAGCACGATGGAAACCTTGCGCGGCGAAATGCGGATGTGCTTGGTGGACGCGTGGGGGCGCTTATCGGCCGCTTCCTTGCGCGCGGCCGCCTTTTCACGAATGCGTGTTGCCATGCCTTTTCTCCTCCTCAGCGCCCGCCGCTGGAGCGCTCCGAACCCGCGTGGCCGCGGAATGTCCGCGTCGGCGCGAATTCGCCCAGCTTATGGCCGACCATTTCCTCGGTACTATATACCGGTACATGCTTGCGGCCGTCGTGCACCGCGATGGTGTGGCCTACAAAATCCGGAAAGATGGTCGACGCGCGAGACCAGGTCTTCACGACCTTCTTCTCGTTTTTTCCATTCATAGCTTCGACCCTGTGCATCAAGCGTTCCTCGACGAAGGGTCCCTTTTTGACCGAACGTGACATGTGTAGGTAGCCTCCTTCTCGGTTTACTTGCCGTTCCTGCGTTTGACAATAAACTTATCGGACGGATTGCGCTTTTTGCGGGTCTTGCGCCCGAGCGTCGGCTTGCCCCAGGGGGTAACCGGGCCGGGCATTCCCACGGGGCTCTTGCCCTCGCCGCCGCCGTGCGGGTGATCCACCGGGTTCATGACCACGCCGCGCACATGCGGGCGGAAGCCCTTGTGGCGGATTCTGCCCGCCTTGCCCCAGTTGATGTTCTCGTGATCGATGTTGCCGACCTGGCCGATGGTGGCCTTGGCGTTCATCGGAATCATGCGCACTTCGCCCGAGGGCAGGCGCACCTGCGCGTAGGCGCCTTCCTTGGCCATCAGCTGCGCGCTGTTGCCGGCGGATCTTACCAGCTGGCCTCCCTTGCCGGGCTTAAGCTCGATGTTGTGGATGAGCGTGCCCAGCGGAATGTTCTGAATCATCAGGCAGTTGCCGGGCTTGATGTCGGCCTTTTCGCCGGACATGATCTCGTCGCCCACCTTCATGCCGTAAGGAGCCAGAATATAGCGCTTCTCGCCGTCGGCATAGTGCAAAAGTGCGATGTTAGCCGTGCGGTTGGGGTCGTATTCGATGGTGGCAACCTTGGCGGGCACGCCGTCCTTGTTGCGCTTAAAGTCGATAATGCGGTACTTGCGCTTCGCCTGTCCGCCGCGGAACCTTACGGTGATGCGGCCATGGGCGTTGCGGCCGCCCGAACGCTTAAGATCGGTCAGCAGCGAGCGCTCAGGCGTGGAGCAGGTGATCTCCTCAAACGTGGGACTCGACATAAAGCGGCGCCCCGGAGAGGTCGGCTTATAAAACTTAATCGGCACGGAAATCCCTCCTGTAGCTTGCTTTACGCCATGCCTTCGAAGAATTCGATGGGCTTTGAATCCTTCGTAAGCTTTACGTACGCCTTCTTAATTTCGGAAGTGCGGCCCTGGCTGCGGCCGAACCTCTTGAGCTTGCCTGGCTTGCGCATGGTGTTCACGCGCTCCACCTTCACCTCGAAAATCTGCTCGATCGCCTGCTTGACTTCCACGCGGTTGGCATCGAGCGCGACCTGGAAGGTATAGTTTTTCGTGGCAAATCCGTCATACGCCTGCTCGGTCAGGATCGGGCGCAGGATGATGTCGTGGGGATCCTTCATGATGCGTACACCTCCTCGACCTTGGCCAGCGCGTTTTTCACGATGATGAAGCGGTCGCAATTGAGAATGTCGACGACGTTGAGCGTGTTGACATAGGCGGTTTTCAGCTCCTGAAGGTTCGAGCTTGCGCGAAACACGCTCTCGTCGCGGCCCTCGATCACGAGAAGCGCCTTTTTGCCGACCTTGAGGTTGGCAAGGAGCTTCACCATTTCCTTCGTCTTGGGCTGGGTAAGCGTAAGCTCGTCAAGCACGATGATTTCGCCCTGCGCCACTTTATCGCTCAGCGCGCACTTGAGCGCGAGCCTCTTCACTTTGCGGGGAACGGAGATGGTATAGTCGCGGGGCTTGGGGGCGAACACGACGCCGCCGTGCCTCCACTGCGGGGAGCGGGTCGAGCCCTGGCGGGCGCGACCGGTACCCTTTTGGCGCCACGGCTTCTTGCCGCCGCCGGCAACCTCGGCCCTGGTCAACGTGCTCTGCGTGCCCTGGCGGCGGTTGGCGAGCTGGGCCCTTACGACCTGGTATACGACGTGCTCGTTCATCGCTACGCCAAAGACGGCTTCGGAGAGCTCGACTTCGCCGACACGATTGCCGTCCATATTTACGATATCAACCTTTGGCATGTCCTTTACTCCTCCTTCGCCTTACGCCTTCACCGAATTGCGGATGAAGAGCAGACCGCCCTTGGGGCCGGGCACCGCGCCCCTGATGAACATCAGGTTGCGCTCGGCATCCACCTTGATGATCATGAGGTTCTGCACGGTTACTTTTTCCCCGCCCATTTGGCCGGCCATGTGCTTGTTCTTGAACACGCGGGAAGGATCGGAGTTGGCCGACATGGAGCCCACGCCCCTGTGGTACTTCGAGCCGTGCGCCATCGGGCCCTTGTGCTGGTTCCAGCGCAGAATCGCGCCGGTATAGCCCTTGCCCTTGCTCACGCCGCTGACGTCGACAAACTCGCCGCCCTCGAATACGTCCGCCTTAAACTCTGAACCCACTTCGTAAGCCGAATCGTCCTCCAGGCGCATTTCGCGAAGATAGCGCTTGGGAGCCACGCCGGATTTTTCGAAATGCCCGCGTTCGGGTTTGTTTACGATTTTCTTCGCGCGCTGCTCGGTCAGGGCGCCAAAGCCCACCTGAATGGCGGTATAGCCGTCGCGCTCGACGCTCTTCTTTTGAACGACCGTGCAAGGGCCTGCCTCGACAACCGTGACCGGAGCGAGGCGCCCATCTTCCAGAAAGATCTGCGTCATTCCGAGCTTGGTGCCTAAAATCGCTTTTTTCATCGTACCGGTCACCTCCTTACAGCTTGATTTCGATATCTACGCCCGCCGGCAGATCCAGGCGCATCAGCGCATCCGCCGTCTTGGCCGTGGGGTTGAGGATGTCGATCAGGCGCTTGTGTGTGCGCATCTCGAACTGCTCGCGGGAATCCTTGTGTTTATGGGGCGAGCGAAGGATGGTTACGATTTCCTTCTCGGTGGGAAGCGGGATCGGGCCGGATACCGTAGCGCCTGTGCGCTTGGCCGTATCGACGATCCGCTGCGCCGAGGTGTCGATCAGGCTGTGCTCGTATGCCTTGAGCTTGATTCGGATCTTCTGGTTTGCCATGATGCGTCCTCCTTGTCGCGAGCCTAGTACACTGCTCCGTGTGTGCCGCTTTGCTTTTTTACGACGGAGCCGAGGCTCGTCGTCCGATTGTGCGGACTGGTCTGCGGAAATTACCCGGCGCATCGCCGGCAACCTTCCGCTTCATCCCTGCAAAGAGCGCAGTGCGCCCCTATGCGGCAGCTTTTCGATTATACCCGATCGCCTTGTCCGATGCAAGCCCTGCTTTTGTAAAAAAATAAGCACGGCGGATGTTTCGGCGCTACTTGGAAAATTTGCACTTGAGTTCTCCCTCTACGCGTGCGATCATCGCAAAAATTGCTACGACGGGCGCGAGGCAGAAAAACACGACGACCGGCGCGCCGATTTCCCGCTGGCGCGCTTCCGGAAGCGTCATGAGCACGACGGCCGCCACGACAAACGCGGCAAATGAAACGGCGCCAATCCATACCATCAGCTTGCCCGCCCGCCGGTTGGCGTATTCCCACGCCTCCTTCGATGCGCCCGAGCGCGCCGTGCGGTAGCCGAACCAGCTGTTGATTCCGGTGGAAAGCTTGCTCATCGCAAGCCCTCCCGCTGCGATGATGAGCAGCATCATGGCGACGATAATGTAGGAGATCAGCACGGCCCCGCCTCCTATCTCTTCTTCTCGGGAGGATAGATCTCCACCTCCGCGATGTCCTCCAGCTTCAGTTGCACATACCGCGCCGCATCGCGAACGCCGGCGTTGTAAATGTGCGGGCCGATGTCCCGGAGAATGTGCCCAAGCAAGAGCTCCGCGGCCAGGTGCCCCACATCTTCGTCCCTTTCCACTTTAAAATAGACGCGCAGCGATTCGACCATCGCCTCGCGTTGCTCCTTCGTCAAATCCATCCTGTCGGCGATAGCCTGCGTCTTGGCCATAAGCATCCTCCTTATAATTACAGAAAGCTATCTTTCGGCGGAGGAGTGTGGGATAATGACCTCGTCACGCAAATCCGCCGTAGCAAAGGGGAACCGCTATGATCTTTCGAAACGCCCTTCCCGGCGAAGCCGAAGCCCTTACGGAGCTTACGCTGGCCTCGAAGCGGCATTGGGGCTATCCCGAGGAATGTATAAAAATCTGGACGGAAGAACTCACCATCAGGCCCAAATACATAGAAGAAAATACCGTCGCGCTAGCTCAGCAGGGCTCGGACATTCTGGGATACTTCTCCATCATCGAAGAAAGCCCCCGGCATGTGCTCAGGGTCGGATCCTACGAAGCCGCGGGCGGTTTCTTCCTCGACAACCTGTTCATCCACCCCGCCCACATAAGGCGCGGCGTCGGCAGGCAGCTCGTCGCCCTTGCTCTCGCGTGGTGCAGGGAAAGGCAAGTGCGCCGCCTCCACGTCGTTTCCGATCCGAACGCAAAAGGTTTTTACGAAGCGATGGGGGCCGTGTACCAGGGCGAAGTGTCCTCCGGCAGCACCAGCCGTCAGCTTCCCTTTCTCGTGTTTTTCATCGAACCTTCCTAAGCCGCTTATGCCCCTTCGTCGCGTTCTTCTCGTCGTGTTTCCTCGGCGCGGGGCTCACGGGGGTACGCGTACCCCCCGTGCCGTCACATCACCGCCACATTCTGCTCCCCAAGCTCCCTTTTAAGCCCCGCGATCACCGCTTCGTCGATCGCGCAGGCCCAGTCCTTCGGCGCGCGCACCGAACGCCCCTCCTGTTCAAGCCTCAGCAGCACCGGCGTGCCGCCGGGCCTAAGCAGCCTTTCGCGAACGGCGTTGGCCTGCTCCATATCCTTAACGCGCAAGCATAGCGAGCGCGAGGCCCTCATCGGCTCCACCTTATCCACCACCAGCTTGGGGGTGTCGTCCTCTCGCAGGCTCAGCTTGCCGCGCATCATCACCTGCGCATCGGGCGAGAGCATCGGGGAAAACCGATCGTACACCCTGGGGAAGACCAGGCACTCGATCGTGCCGTATAGATCCTCCAGCGTCACAAAGCACATCTGGTTGCCACCGCGGGTCGTCTTCATGCGCCGCTCGGCCACCATGCCGCCCATGAAAAGCTCGCGCCCGTCATAGCGGTCGATCGCGTGCTCCTCTTCGGCCATATTGGCGACGATGAGCGTCGAGTATTCCATGGCGTCCAGCTGCTTGCGGAAGTCTTCCAACGGATGGCCGGTGATGTATACGCCGGTCATTTCCTTTTCCATCTGCAAAAGCTCGCGGCGCGGGCGCTCGTCCACCTTGGGCAATGGAGGATGCTCGGGCGCGATGTCCGCGGCGGCGAAAAGCGAAATCTGCCCCTCCGCGTTGCGGCGGCGAATGGAGGCCGCGGCATCCAAAAGGCGATCGTACAGCCCCAGCTTCTGCCCGCGCGTGCCGGGCAGGCCGTCCAGCGCGCCGGCCTTAATCAGGCTCTCCACCGCGCGCTTATTCATAGCGTCCGCATCCACCCGCTCGCAAAAATCGTAAAGATCCGCAAAGGGTTTCTCGTTCCGCGCGCGAAGGATCGCCAGCACCGCGTTGCCCCCCACGTTTTTTACCCCCGATAGGCCGAAGCGGATCGCATCTTCCTCCACCGTAAAGCGCATGCCGGATGTGTTGACGTCCGGAGGCTTTACGGCAATGCCTATTTTGCGGCAGTATTGGATGAACGCCGATACCTTATCGGAATTGCCCATCACGCTGTTCATGCTCGCCGCCATAAACTCCACCGGATAGTGGCGCTTCAGGTACGCCGTTTGGCAGGCCACCACCGCGTAGGCCGCCGCGTGGGATTTGTTAAACGCATACTGCGCAAAGCTCTCCATTTGCCCGAATACCTCGATGGCCACCTGCTCGGGCACGCCGTTGCGCACCGCCCCCGGCACCTCGATCGAGCCGTCCGGCCGGAGAAGGCCGTTGACGAACACCTCGCGCTCGCGCTGCATCACGTCGCGCTTCTTTTTGCTCATCGCGCGGCGCACCAAGTCGCTGCGGCCCATGGAATAGCCCGCCATATCCCTTACGATCTGCATCACCTGCTCCTGATACACCATGCAGCCGTAGGTGACCGACAGCGCGTTTTCCATGATCGGGTGCTCGTAGTGTACCGTTTCGGGGTAGTGCTTTCCTTTAATGTAGCGCGGAATGGATTCCATCGGCCCGGGCCGGTATAGCGAAATGACCGCGATGATGTCCTCAAAATCGGTGGGCTTAAGCTCCGTAAGCACGCGCCGCATGCCCCCGGATTCCATCTGGAATACGCCGTCGGTATCCCCCGCGCCCAGCATCGTAAAGCTCTCAGGGTCGTTTAAGGGGATGTCCTCAAGCGCGATGTTCATGCCCTTCTCGCGCAGCATGCTCACCGCGTCCCTGAGCACCGTCAGCGTGCGCAGGCCTAGAAAGTCCATCTTCAGCAGCCCCAGCTCTTCGATGGTTCCCATGGGGAACTGGGTGGTGACGATTTCGTCGTTCTTTTGCAGCGGCACAAAATCCGTCAGCGGGCTGGCGGCGATCACGACGCCTGCGGCGTGCGTGCTCGCGTGGCGGGGCATGCCTTCGATGGACTGCGCGAGCCGATACAGCCTGGCGGCGCCCTCGTCGTCCTCCACCAGGGTACGCAGCTCCGAAGAGATTTCCAGCGCGCGTTTGAGCGTCATGTTCAGGTCGAAGGGGATGAGCTTGGCGATGCGGTCCCCCTCGGCATAGGGCATGCCGAGCACCCGCGCGACGTCTCGCACAGCAGCCTTGGCTGCCATGGTGCCGAAGGTGATGATCTGCGCAACCTTATCCTCGCCGTATTTTTCGACGACATAGTCGATGACCTCCTGCCGGCGCTCGTAGCAAAAATCGATGTCGATATCCGGCATGGAGATGCGCTCGGGGTTTAAGAAGCGCTCGAAGATCAGGCCGTACTTGAGCGGATCCACGCCCGTGATGCCCAGGCAGTACGCGGCGATGGAGCCCGCGCCGCTGCCGCGCCCAGGCCCGACCATGATGTCGCGCTCCCTGGCGTAACGGATGAAATCCCATACGATCAAGAAGTAATCGACATACCCCATTTGCACGATCATGTTCACTTCGTACGCGAGGCGCTCGGTCGCCTCCTTAGGCGCCGGGTCGCCGTAGCGCTCCTTCAGGCCCGCCTCGCATAGCGACCTGAGGCGGTGCTCGGCCGTTTCACCCTCAGGCACGGCAAACGCCGGCAGGTGGTATACCCCAAGCTCGAATTCCATTTCGCAGCGCTTGGCGATTTCCACCGTGCGGGCAAGGGCGTCCGGCGCGTAGGGGAAGAGCGCAGCCATCTCCTCGGGGGATTTTAAGTATAATTCCTCGGTCTTCATCTGCATCCTGTCCTCGTCGGCAAGCGTCTTGCCGGTCTGGATGCACATGAGCACCTCTTGCGCCTCGGCGTCTTCGCGGCCAAGATAGTGGGCGTCGTTGGTCGCCACCAGCGGTATGCCCGTCTGGCGGGAGATGCGAACGAGCCCCTCGTTCACCAGGCGCTGCTCGGGAATGCCGTGATCCTGCAGTTCGAGAAAGTAATTCCCCTCGCCGAAGATATCTCTATACAAGAGCGCCATGTTGACCGCCTCGTCGTAGCGTCCGGCGATGAGCAGCTTGGGCACGTCGCCCGACAGGCAGGCCGACAGCGCGATCAGCCCTTCGGAATGCCTGCGCAGCAAGTCCAAGTCCACGCGCGGGCGGTAGTAAAAGCCCTTGGTGAAGCCCAGGCTGGAAAGCATCGTAAGGTTTTGGTAGCCCGTGCGGTTTTCGCACAGCAAAATAAGGTGCGCGTAATCGCGCTGCGCGCTCGTCTTGTCCTCCATGGAACCGGGTGCGACATAGACCTCGCTGCCGATCACCGGGTGCACGCCCTCGGCCTTCGCCCTTTTATAGAAATCCACCACGCCGTACATCACGCCGTGGTCGGTGATCGCGACGTGGCGCATGCCCTTGTCCTTCACGGCGGGGATCAGCCTGTCGATGCGGCACGCGCCGTCGAGCAGGCTATATTGCGTGTGCACGTGCAGATGCGCAAACTCCACGCTGCCACCCCCTATACATACTGATATCAGTTGTAGTGTATCACAGCCGCGCCGCGTTTTCCATGCGCCGGCTTGGTTTGCGGCTGTAGAACGCCTCGGGCTGTGTTATAATGATGATAACAGCAAAAGAACATAGGAGGCATCGGCATGTTCAAGCAACAAGTGCTGCCCAGGTGGCGGGGTTTCAATCTTTTGGGCGTCTTTGTGATGAGATCGCCCGGGCGCTTTGACGAGGAGGACTTCCAGCTGACGGCCGACCTTGGGTTCGACTTCGTTCGCCTTCCGCTGAACTATACTTTTTGGATCGACTACGACGACCCGTTCACGATCAACGAGCAAAAACTCGACGTGATCGATCAGGCGGTTGCATGGGGCGAAAAGTACGGCCTGCACGTGAACATCAGCTTCCACCGCGGGCCGGGCTTCTCGGTCGCCAGGGACAGGATGGAGCCGTTTGATCTATGGACGAGCGACGACGGCCTCGAGGCGTTCAAGCTGCACTGGACGACCTTCGCCAAGCGCTACAAGGGCATTTCCAACGAAAAGGTTTCCTTCAACATGCTCAACGAGCCGGCCAACGTATCCACCGAAAACCACAGCCGCGTGATGCGCCGCACCATTTCGGCCATCCGCGAGGTGGACAAGGACCGCTACTGCCTGCTGGACGGCCTCAACTACGGCACGGTGCCGCTGTTCGAATTGGGCGACCTTGCCAAAGACAACGTCGGCGAGAGCCTGCGCTTTTATATTCCGCACGGCATCACGCACTGCTATGTGCCCAGCCTCAGCCGCAGGCAAAACTTCCCCGAGCCGACGTGGCCGCACGCGTATCACGAGCGAACCCCGTACGAGGGCTGGTGGGACGAGGAGCGCCTGGACAACTACTTTAAATCCTGGGCGGCGCTTGCCGAAGTGTACAACATGGGCGTGCACTGCGGCGAGGGCGGCATCCACCACCTTACGCCCTATGAGCCGACGATCAGCTTCTTCGAGTGCGTAATGGAGCGGCTCAAGGCGTACAACATCGGCTACGCGCTGTGGAACCTCAAGGGCCCGTTCGGCCTGATCAACTCCGACCGCAAGGGTGCGGAGTATGTGGATTACAAGGGCCATCAGCTCGACAAGAGAATGTACGACATCATGAAGAAGTATTGATGGCGTCGGGGAAAGGGACGACGAAGGCCTCCGGCGGCTTAAGGGCTTAGGCCCTTAAGAATCCCGGCATCGCGAATGCCCGTATATGGGCATTCGCAGGATAGGGTTCAGTGGAAATCCCAGGTATTTCATCATCAGCAGCACGCAAAAGCGCGCCCGGAAATGATCTGCGGGCGCGCTGCATTTATGTTAATCTATGCATAGAGATTGCTTCAATTGGTTTCACCATCGAAAACGGAATCCAGCGAGCAGTATCGGCTACCGCTGAGCCTACCCAGTGCGCGCAACCCGCGCCAATCGACCTCGCGGCCACCGCTTGTAAGCAGATCATCGCGCAGATGCATAAGCAACACCCTGCCCAAGATCAAGTTGCCCGCATCGGCTCCTTCGTCTACCTGGACAATGCGCTCCAACGCGCATTCGAAGGCGACCTTCGCCTCCTCAATGCGGCTGGGCCTAACCTTTGTGGATGCAACAAAATGTATGCCATGCAAATGCAATTCGTCTTCGCCGCGAGGTATCGGCTTCGCGGAGCTCTCCATCGCTCCTAGCAGATCTTCCGATATGATGTGGATGACGAATTCCTTCGTGTGTTCGATATTCACCACCGTATCTTTTTTGCTTCCGTCCGCACGATTCACGGGCGAAAACGCCAATACGGGCGGGCTCCACTGTACGCCGGTAAAGAAGCTGAACGGAGCCGCGTTGAGCTTCCCGTCGTCGCCGATCGTGGTCACCCAGGCGATAGGCCTGGGGATCACACTGCTCGCCAGCAAATCGTGGGCATGCCGGGCTTCCAAGCGGCTCAAGTCGATCTCCAATTGCATTGCCTTCTTTCAAAAGTAGATCACTTCGGCCTCGCGCACCGAAACAGCGCCGCCCCGACGTCCATCTCCCCTCGATCAGGGTCACGTTCTACCCTGACGAACCCGCAACTGGCAAGCAGGCGAATGGAAGGCAGGTTGGCCTCCATCGGGTTCGCGTCCACGGCGGCGAGCGAAAGCTTATCAAACGCGTAGCCAAGCGCCGCCCCCACCGCCTCGCGCATGTAACCGTTGCCCCAAAAGGCGGGGTTTTGCTCGTAGCCGATGTCAAAATGCGCGCCCGCGTTCGTCGGGTTCCACAGGCAAACGAGCCCGATCATCCCAGCGGGGGCGGCGCGCAGGCACACCGCCCATACGTGGCATTCCCCGCGCCGCGCCTGCTGGCGTACGCGGGCGATGTATTCCTCAGCCTGGGCAAGCGAAGTGTACAGCGGCGCCGGAGTATATTCCACCACCGAGGGATCGGAGCGCATCGTATACAGCGCGGGCGCGTCCGTAAGTCCGATCGGCCGCAACGTAAGCCTTACCGTGTCAAGCGTATCCATGCCGCCCGCGTCGCGTGAGGATCAGGTTATCGTGTCCCGGCACGACGATATCGAAGCTCTCGTCGAGGTTTTCGATGGTCTGGCCGGCGATCTTTACATAGTCCGGGTCGCTCTGAAACTCGGTCGTCCGGTTGCGAAAATGCCCCTTGGTCATCACCGCGTCGCCCACCACCGCAACGCGTCTTCCCTCGCAGGAAAACGCGACGCCGTGCAAATCCTTCGTGTGCCCGGGCAGGGGCAGCGCGAACACGCCGGGCAGAAACTCGCCCTCCACCGCGATGAGCCGCGCGCCGACGGAGGGCGCGGATGCCGCGATCAACGGAATGTTCGCCGCGGCCGTAAGCCACTTAGCGTCGGGAAAATAGGCAAGACCGTCGTGATGGTCGGCGTGGTGGTGCGTGGAGAAGCAATGCGTGATGTCGGAAAGATGCAGCCCCGTGCGCCGGTTGACGTCAAAATCGTACTCCTCGCGGCTGCGCCTAAGCGTGGGGTCGACCAAAAGGCGATAGATCGAACCGTCCTTTTGCTTGCCGATGATCAGTACGGACGAGCAGGTGGAAGGGTCGCCGCGCGGCGGCTTGTCGGCGCTCTCGCCAAAGTATCGGTTCCACTTCAGGTGTCCAAATACAATGCCCTCCCACGCGTCCACCGCGCCTGCGATGCCGGGATAGATGTTCAACGCGATTCCTCCTCTACCCTATCTATACGTATCTTTCGTGCAGGTCCGCAAGGTCGATCCTGCCCGCCTTGTCGTCGTAGGTGTCTATGTTCATGTCCACCTCGCGCGCGCTGCGCATGCCGATGAGCACGACGTCGATGTGCGGGTTGGAGAGCGCAAACTGGATGAGCGGGCGGGTGTAGTCGAACGTATCGTCCGGCCGCACGGTTCTTATCCATTTTTGTAGGATGCCCGAGGTGGTCGCGCGCATGGACGCGGTGCCCATGCCCGCCTTTTTCGCCTCAAGCAGGCTGCCGAAGGGCCGGGACGGCTCGTAGGGGTGCTGGTAGATGAGGTTGTAGCAAACCTGAACCTGCCCAAAGCGCCCGCACTCGATAAAATCGTACACCGCGCGGTTGTTGTCCTCGCTCGTAAAGCCGATTTCGCGGATGAGGCCTTCGGTCTTGAGCCTTTCGAGCGCCTCGAGCATGCCGTGCGGCCCAAGGATGCTTCTGGCCGTCTCGTCGGTATAGCTCGAACCGTGAATTTGCAAAAGGTCGATAGAATCACGCCGAAGGTTTTTCAAGCTCTGCTCTACCGAGCGCAGCGCCGCGTCGTAATCGCAGGGGCCGCACTTGGTGGCGAGAAAGATTTTCGAAGGGTCGACGCCGCCGAGCACATCGCCGAACAGCCGCTCGGATGCGCCGCCGCCGTAGCCGATCGCGGTATCGAAGTAGTTGATGCCCTTCTCAAGCGCGCGCTCAAGCGCCCCGTGGATGCCGCGCGCATCGTCCGCATCGCCCGGGTCGTGCTTGGCGAGGTAGTTTTTAAGCCCCGCCACCGCGCCGCCGAACCCGATGCGGCTGACCTGCCTTGCGGTTTTCCCATAGGTGGTATACTCCATGCTGTCGCTCCCCTTCCTGCTCTCAATACGTAAGACCTACCGTTTCCTCGTCGCAATCAGCCGGATGAACGTGATGTTATCTCCGGCGATCATATTAAAAGGCTCTTCGTGGGCGTTGACGATCATCGCCGAGCGCCTGTAAATCATGTTGCCCTCGTCGTCGGGCAGCGTGTCGGCCAACACGATGTCCACCTGACCGGATTTTTCAAAGCAGTCGATCCACCACGACAGCGAATGCCATTTCTCTAACTGCTCCGACCAGTAGGGCCGCAAGTTTTCGGGAACCTCATCCCCGTATTCCCGCAAAAACCCCGGCACGATCACGCCAATTTCGCCGCCCGGCTTCACGTGCCGAAATAGATGATCGGCAAGAAAGCCTTCCTTAGTCGCATAGAAAAACAGAGAGTTTATGCTAACCATCGCGTCGAAGAAGTTGTCGGCAAACGGCAGATCCCTTGCATCTGCCCGGAGCGGATATACCAGGTTTTCGACGCCGCATTCGCAGATTCTACCATAATTCTCGCTCACGTCCGCCTTAAGATCCGCGGCCCAAACCTGCGCGCCAAACTCCTTTGCCAAAAAGATCGAGCAGATCGCCTTTCCGCAGCCCATATCCAAAACGCGCTGATCCGGGCCGATGTGCATCTCCTTGGCGAGGGTTTCCTGCAGCCACAAGCAGT
This sequence comes from Eubacteriales bacterium, assembly GCA_031551255.1. GTDB lineage: Bacteria > Bacillota > Clostridia > Christensenellales > UBA1750 > JAVBNW01. Next base: position 29,795 of record JAVBNW010000017.1, read on the forward strand.
GGGAGCCTATCGAGTTGGCCAAAATCCAATCCGGATCGTACTTGAGCGTAAGGGGATAACGCTCATCGCGCATGATGGCGAGAATCTGTTCCCTGGTGTACTCCATAAAAATACCTCTTTCCATCCACGGCGACGCCCAGTGCCGCTTGTCGCGCATATTTTCGCAAGTCGCCGACATACGAATGGTTTCGCTTCGCCACCATCCGGTTCCAGCGCATAATGCCGTTGCCGCGCGCCTTTCGGATCGCCTCCTTGGGCATGTTGCGCGGGCAGGCCCCATGCATCGTGTAAGGATGGCTGTCGTACAGCGCAAATCCCCCAAGGCGTGATGCGGGCGCTATAACTATAGCGCATCCGATATGACAGATGGCTGTCATGTATCCCCCACATAGCCTAGCAGGCGTCATCACTTTTTATAAGGCGCTCCTTAGCCGGGCTACCCGAACACCGCGCGGCGCACCTTTTCCATCGCAGCCATGGAGGAGACACAGTCTCCGATATCGCAATCCGTAGGCTCTCCCGTGCGGATGGCATCGGCGAACGCCGCGAGCTCCACGTCAAAGCCCATAAAGTCGTAACCGTACGCATAGCCGTGGTTCGGGTTCCAGGCAAGGCAGTCTCCCTCTTCTTGCAGGGGTAGGCCATATTCCCTATCCCTGCGCGGGCCTGTGCGGTTGTACTTCAAATCGCGCAGGTTGTCTACGATCAGTTCGCGTCCCGCGGCCCCACACACCTCCAGCCGCTCCATCGGAAACGGCTCGCCCAGCATGCACGCAGCCTGAATCGTGCCGATGGTTCCGTAGGGCGTGGTAAAGCCCACGTCAAAAGCCGCGCGCTTATCGGCATACATCTTGTAGCGCGTGGTAATATCCCCGATATCTCCCAGCAGAAAGATCGCCAAGTCCAGGTGATGGATGATGTGGTTAAAGATAAAGTAATCCACCGATCGATATTCGCCGGCGTGAAACTTCGAAAAGTACATGGCCGGCGCGCCGAAGTCCTCGCGCCCTATGATCTTGCGCGCCATCGCGTAGCCCGGCGCAAAGCGCCGGTTAAAGCCCGCCATCGCGGCGACGCCTGCTTGTTTTTGAAGCGCCGCAAGCTCCCTGGCCTGCTTAGAGCTCTCGCACGGCGTCTTTTCCACAAACACGTGGATGCGCCTTTCCAGACAGAATTTCATCACTTCGTAGTGCACCGCGGCGTTTGCGATGCACAGCACGGCGTCGGGCTTTACGCTCTCAATCATGTCGCGGTAATCGGAAAAACCGGTCGGAACGGAAAACAGTCTGGAAAATGCAGCGATTTTCGCATCGTCGATATCGCAGACCCCCACCAAATCGAAGGGCAGCTTTCGAGCGGCAAAGTACATTACGTTGGTCATATAGTCTCCAAGGCCTACCAGCGCAAGGCGGATACGCTTCATAAGAAAACCTCCCGAGCCGCAAAACTGCGGATTCCTACAGAATCTGAATGTGCAAAGCAAAAAACTCTTCGAAGGACGGCACCGAAATCGTTACCTTCAGCGCGCCGTCTTCAAAGCACTGATCAAGCACGTGCACGCCGGTGGGGAGCACCGGGTACAGCGTGCTCAGGTTCACGTCGGACGCGCCCGGCAGGTGCAGCGTCACGGCGAACGGCGTGCTAGGATGCAGGCGCTTTACCGTGCGGCGCTGCCCGGTAAGCACGTTGATAAAGGAGAGCACGCGGCTGCTTGGGTCGGAAAGGCTCTTGGTATAACCTATGTGCAGGCTGTCCGGCGCCTCGGTCTGGATTTGCCAATGGCCCGCGCGCAGTACATTGAGCGCGTTGTGTACGAGGTTGTAAAAGTCCTCATGCCCGTTTTGATGCACGAGCGCCTCCACCGTGTTGGCAAAATATACGGCTTCGCCCGCGCCGAAGGCATGGAGGTATACCGTGGGAAAGCCGGTCTCTTCCAAACGAATCCACGCCTGCTCGGGGTATTGGTTGGGTATCATGGGCACATACGTGCACGCCGCCTCGCCGTCGCCGTTTGGGGTAACCAACAGCGTTTTCCCGCCGCTCATCAAGAACCTCGTCTTGTCGGAGCCCATGCCCGAAAGCAGCGGATGGCCGGCATCGCGCACCATCTGGTAGCAGTCCTTGGACGTATCCTTCGCAAGCCCTGTGAAGCTTACGCCCAGAACATCTCCAAGCGCAAAGTCCGCCCGCATTTTGCCGTTTTCATCGTATAGAGACGTTTCAAAGCTCGCGAGCAGCTTGCCCCCCGCGCGCACATACTCGCGGATAACCTGCGCTTGGCCGTCGGAAAGGCACGCGCAGTTGGGTAGGCACAAAACCTTTACGTCCTCAAGCGCCGCCGCGCTCAGGTTCTTTTCGGCGATGAAGCCGTAGGGGATGTGCGAATCGATCAGCACCGATTCCAGGCCCTTGATGCCCACGCCGTAGCCGTCTAGCGCCTCGTCGTCCCTGCCGAACCGATCGCGGGTTGGCTGAGAGAACAAAATGGCCGCCTCGGCCACAGGGGTTTGGCCGCTGAGAACCGCTTCATTCCGGCGAAGATAGCCGTATACATCCCTTTCCAAATACGCGTTGCGCCGGTCCGGCGCGGCATCCGGATGCGGACCGTTAAACATGCAGTTCCAGAAATTCGCCCCGACGCCGGCGGCCTCCCACATCCAAATACGGCACTCGGCGGAAGGGTCCTTCACCAACCGCCATCTCGTGCCGTTATCCCCGGTTAAAAGAACCGTCGTCTTCTTAGGATCGATCGCCTTTAAAAAGCGAACGGCGCTTGCGGCATAGGTAAGGTCGTCATAAGGCTTGCCGCTGGACGCGCCGGTTAAGAAGCCGACCCCCACCACAAAGTCGAATTCCTCGGCGGCATACGTGTCGATGCCCGAGTGAAGCGAGCCTGAGGCGTGGTGCATGCCGAACACCTCGGCGCAATACGCCTTGTCCTCGCCAAATTCCTTCACGGCCGAACGAAGCAGCCGAACATGCGCAAGGGCCGCCTTTCTCCGCCACGCGCGGTACGGCGCAAATTCCGGCGCAAGGTCGTCTCCGCCGGAGGGGATGGCAAGCCCGGTTTCACGCCGAAAAGCCTCGCGACAGCGCTTGCAGTAGCACACGCCACTTCCGAAGGCGACGGAGTTCTCCCACACGCCGTCGATGGGGAATTTACGCATCATGCCGCGGATAAACTCCGCCGCGTGCCCGTTTGCATATTCACTCAGATAGCAGGGCGCATACAGCCCCTGTGCGTTGAGCTTGGGCGAGCCGTCCTCCTGCGCGGCAAACCAATCCGGATGGGCTTCGTAGCGGTATTTTTGTGCGCCGCGAAAATCCACCCGCACCATAAGGTGCATGCCTGCGCCGTTCAGCGCCGCGCACAAATCCGAAAGGATTTCCTGCCCCGCCTTCATAAAGAGATTGTGATGCGATGGCTCAACTTCGTTATGAAAAAAATCCACGATGCCGCCGGCATTGACGACCAGCGCGTTGGAGTGGCTCTTTTTCATGTAGCTGAGCACGGCCCGCGCGTCGTAGTCCGCGATATCGGTTTCGCGAAGAACGGTCTGCAAGATGCGAAGCTGCCCTTGGTACCAATGCGCCATGGTTCCCCCTCCTTCACGATCGCCGAACAGGGCCGCCGTTTACCAGCCTTCCACAACCCGCATTGCCGTCTTCTCCCACTGAAAAATGTTCTGCGGGCGGCGCAGGCAGGTGCTGATGTCTTTCAGCACGATATCCACGGAGCATCCGGTATCCTTGCACGCGCCTACGATGGTCAAAAGCTCTTTGCGCAGATGGTCCTCGTTAAGCGCGGGCACCGCCACGGCCGCCGGATTGGGCTTGGCGGACACGACGAAGCGCCCGGCCACGGCGCCGCACAGCGCGCGGGCATCGGCCCAGGGCGTAAGCCCCACCTTGCGCAGATTGGGGATCTTCTCCACCACGCCCATCTTCGTGTCGAGGGGTTCGCAGCAGCCGTAATACGCAAGGCCGCAGGTGCCTATGGTGCGCCGCATGTAAGCGATATCGAATTCCTCGTGCATTGCGGGCGAAACGCTGGCAAAGATCTGCGCCATGCCGCGTCCCCAGATGTTTTTGCGGGTGACGCGCGCCGCGTCAAAATTTTCGCCGGGCAAATCCGAAACCGTTTGGCAGGTGCAGTGCAGCGTGTTCTGCTCGGCGTCCAGCAGGCTCAGCTCTTCGTATTGGAGCAGACGCGCTTCTTCAAAAGAAGTAAGAAGGTCTACCATCCTGTGCGTATACTCCGGCCGCTCGGCAAGATCCATCAGCAGCGCCGTCACGCCGCGGTACCTGGAGATATTGTCCCACACCGGCGTATAGAAGCTATCCACCCCGGTAAGCCGCACCGGCAGAATATCTCCAAACGCATCCGCTACGATCTCAAGGCGGCGCATTGTTTCGCGCCTATCGTACTCCACAACGGGGGGATGCAGGCTGCCCAACGACGCCTCGTCGGCCAGCTGATCGTGATATTCGTGGGCGATGATGTGGTTGGCGGCGTCGGTGGAAAGCGTCTTTTCATTCACCGTAACGCCGATGCCGCTCTCTACAATCACCTTGCGTAGAGGATAGTAGGGTTTTACCAGCATGTCCGCCGGAAAGTGGCGATGCCTAAATAGAACGCGGCGCAGGTAGGTTTCCGCATCCCGCAGCACTGGGTCTTCGCATATCGGCGCAAGCGAGCCGTCAAAATCCATTTCGTGCCACGGAAGCTCGTCAATCAGCACGACCGGCCGCACCATGCGCTTGTCGTTCACGGCGCGGTGCAGCGCAACGTTGTCAAGGTACCTGTCCATGTGGGCGATTTCGCTAACCTCGTTCGCAAGCCTACGCAAGGTTTGAATGCCGCTTGTCATGCTTTGTGCCTCCTGTCGTGCGTCAATCGGGGATGTCGTCGTTTTCCCCGGGCGGTATGTTTTCGCGTCGATCCAAAAAGAGCAGCGCCTTTACCTTATGCCCGGCGTACAGGGCGTCAAAGCGGCGTTCGAGCGCAAAGCCGTTAGCAAGGGCGGCCTCCTCGGCGGGCAGCGAGCGTTCCAGCAGCAGGACGGCGCGCCCGCCGGGCTTTAATACGCGGCGGAACGATCGAAACATCGATAGAAAAAAATCCTCCCGCTGCTGCGGCTTATACAGCCCCCACGGAGGATCCGTGATAATCGCCGAAAACGAGTGCGCGGGAAGGCTGCCCTCCAGCGCGTCCGCCACCACCGCGCGCACGCCCTTGAGGCCTTTGAGCGGCGACACCATCCGCGCGTCGACATCCGAAGCCGTAACGGACGCGGCGTAGCGGGCCATCGCGCGGGGTAGCGAGCCGTGCCCGCAAAACGGATCGAGGCAGGCATCGTTTTTATCCACCTTCGCAAGCAGACACAGCATATGGCAAAGATCCGGGCGCAACGCGCCGCGCGGCGTCTCTTTTTGCCTTTCTCCATGCGTAAGCCGCATCAAAAACAGGCCGTTGCCATGATCTCTCAGCCAAAGCCTCAGCTCGTGCCTGGGCTTTGTGCGGTGCACGGAAAGCCCCGCCGCGGCGACGTTGCGCTCGAGTTGCAAAATTTGCGCGGAGTCGGCGCTGACGGCAGAGTCGCCCTTCATGCAGCGGATGCGAAACGTCTCCCCCTGCGCCGCTCCGCGCAGCGCCGCAACATAGCGCGTATCCCTCGCGGCGGCGCGCAATAGCTCGCCCATGGAGCGCGCGGGGTAGCTGCCAAGCACTCTAAACAGCGACGATGCATAGGGCATGTCCGGCGCGCGCGCAGCCTCAAACAGCGCGATATCCTGCTCTACGCCGACCACGCGGGCGGACTTGGCAAGCTGCTCGGCTACCAGTTCGCCAAAGCCCGGCGCGAATTTAACCAAATACAACCGCAGCACCTCTCGTACTATCATTTATGTATGCCGCACGGCGGCACGCGAATCAGTTTCAACAAGATGCCGTCCGGCATCGCGTTCTTTGCCGCCTTCTTCAACCTTGCGACTTTCGGCCCTTCCCGGCAAACCATGCATGCCGCACGGCGTTGCGTTCTTGCAGCGTTCATATGCCGCATGTCATCCGGCATATGGCACAAGCCCGTCTACTTGCCCGCGAGTCTCTGGCCGATGGCAATGACGCCAAATAGCCGCTGTGCGGCCGCGCGCAAAAGCCTTTCGCCTTCGCGCATGGATTCCTCCAACGACAGGGGCCCTTCGGCGATCGGAAACAATTCAAGCACACCCGATATGCGCAGCGCCTCCGCCCCGGAGCCAAGGCCCCCCGCCAACGCGACGACCGGCACCCCTAGGGCGTTTGCCCGTCGGGCGATGCCGGAAACCGCCTTGCCCTGAAGCGACTGGCCGTCCACCCTGCCCTCGCCGGTGATTACCAAATCGCAGTCCATCAGGCCCTCGTCGAACTGCATAAGGTTAAGAAGCGTATCGATGCCGCTGCGCATTTTAGCGCCTAAAAAAGCCGACAGCGCGCCGCCCAGCCCGCCTGCCGCTCCGGCTCCCGGGTGCGCGTCCATATCCAAATTCAGCTGTGCGCGGGCAAGGGCACAAAGCGCGGCGATGCCCGCATCGAGCGCAAGCACCATATCCGGCGTGGCGCCCTTTTGCGGGCCGAACACGTGCGCGGCCCCATTCTTTCCGGTGAGCGGGTTGTTCACATCCAGCAGCAGGGTAATGTGGGCGTCCCTTGCTGCGGGCATAAGGCCGGAAACATCGATAGACCGAACCTTAGCTATACCCTCTCCTACGGGCCGCACGGGCTGCCGGTCCGCGCCGAGAAACCGAACGCCCAGCGCCGATAGCGCCCCTAGGCCCCCGTCTACCGTAGCGGTGCCTCCAAGGCCTATGTAGATCTTGCGCATGCCGCGCCCAAGGGCATCGGCGATCATTTCTCCGAGGCCGTACGATGTGGCGAGCATGGGGTTGCGCTTTTCTAAGGGGATCATAGGCAGACCGCAGGCCGCGGCGGATTCGATGACCACCTCGCCGGTAGGCAGCACGCCGTAGAACGAATCCGCAGGCTCAAACAGCGGGCCGGTTACCCGCGCAAAGACCCGCTCGCCGCCGCGGCACGCGAGCAGCGCATCCACCGTACCCTCGCCGCCGTCCGCCACGGGAAGCCCCATTACCTGAGCGCCGGGAAAGGCGCGCACCGCCTCCTTGCGCACAATTTCGATGATGCGCGCGGAAGAAAGAGAACCTTTAAAAGAATCCGGCGCGACGATGATGCGCATGCTGCCGCCCTCCCTTAATTCAGGTTATTGTACCATAATCTTGCCATTCCTACAAAGCATAGCATATATTGTAGAAAGCCGGTTCAACCTACCATGTGCGCGCCACATTAAGAATTGCGCAGAATTCCGTAAGTTGTGCCTCCCGCGTTTGACAAGGCAACGCGGCAACCCTATAATTGCGATGTTGTGCCGTAACCTGGTGGAAAAAGCAATCGGCGTACCGGAGGGAAAGTCCATGGCAGTACTCGTATCCAAATTTGGCGGCAGTTCGCTGGCGGATGCAAGCCAGTTCGCCAAAGTAAAATCGATCATCGAATTGAACGAAGCGCGGCGCTACGTCGTGCCGTCGGCGCCGGGCAAGCGAACGCCCGACGACGATAAGATCACCGATCTTCTTTACCGCGCATATGCGCTGGCCGCGGACGGGCGCAATTTTTCCGACGCTTTTGATAAAATTGCTGCGCGCTATATCGCCATACGCGACGAGCTTAAGCTCGATATCGACATTTTTAGCCACCTGGAGCAGGTGCGCTACGGCATAGCCTCCGGCCAGTCGGCCGACTATGCCGCCAGCCGCGGCGAATACTTAAACGGAATTTTGCTTGCCGCCTATCTTGGCTACGACTTCATCGACGCCGCCGAGGTCATCTTCTTCGATGCCGACGGCAGGTTCGATCAGGCGCGCACGGACGAAATTCTATCCGCACGACTTGAAAAGCACGAGCGCGCGGTGATTCCCGGGTTCTACGGCAGTTTGCCGGGCGGCAACATCAAAACATTCTCGCGCGGCGGATCCGACGTGACCGGAGCGATCGTCGCCAGGGCCGCAAAGGCGCAGGAGTACGAGAATTGGACGGACGTGTCCGGCTTTATGATGGCCGACCCGCGGGTGGTCCCCTCCCCTTTGCCCATCGCATCCATTACATACCGCGAACTGCGCGAGCTTTCGTACATGGGCGCGTCGGTGCTGCACGAGGACGCGATCTTCCCCGTGCGCGAGGCGGGCATACCCATCCACATCCTCAACACCAACAACCCCAAGGATGCGGGCACGATGATCGTCCCCCACGAAAACGGCAACCGCCAGGGCGCGATCACCGGAGTACAGGGCAAAAAAGGCTTCTCAGCCATCGCCATTGAAAAGGCGATGATGAACAGCGAACTCGGCTTTGGCCGCAGGGTGCTTCAGGCACTGGAGGAAGAAGGCGTTTCCTTCGAGCACATGCCCTCGGGCATCGATACGATGTCCGTCGTCATGCAGGACGCCAACCTCAAGGGCCATGAAGACAGCATCATCACGCGCATAAAGCGCGAGCTTAAGCCCGACCATATCGAAATCATCTCCGGCCTTTCGCTGATCGCAACCGTGGGGCGCGGCATGGTACGCTACCGCGGCATCGCGGCGCGGGTGTTCGGCGCGCTGGCAAAGGCGGGCGTGAACGTGCGCATGATCGACCAGGGCTCCAGCGAGCTGAACATCATCGTAGGCGTCGAAACCCACGATTTTGAGACGGCGATGCGGGCGATCTACGAAGAATTTGTCCCCGGTACAGAAAAACCGGAATAAACCCCTTCGCAAAAGCTCTCGGTTTTTGTGAGGAGAGCGCCGGGCTGTGCAATCCCCGACGGACACAAAAGATAAGGCGGATCGCGACATGGATTTGATCGAAAGCGCCGTGAACATCGTCATCAGCGTGTTTCTGATGATGATGCTGGGTTTCCTCGGCGCGAAGCGCGGGTGGTTCGACGAGGGCGCTAAGAAGCTCTTGTCGTTCTTGGTGGTAAAGATCGCGCTGCCGTGCATGATCGTAGCCAAGATTACCACCTCGTATACGCGCGCGACGCTGCTGGAAGGCGCGTACGGCCTGGTCGTGCCCTTCCTTTCGATGCTGGCGCTGTACCTGCTAGCGCAGGGGCTCATTCGCGCGCTGCGCATACCCAAGGGCCGCCGGGGCGTGTTTATCGCGATGGTGGTATATTCCAACTCCGTATTCATCGGAGTGCCGATCGCCCGCGCGCTGTTCGGCGAAAGCGTTTTGCCGCATACGCTGTTTTACTACATCGCCAATACGCTGTTTTTCTGGACAGTCGGCGCGCCCACCATGCGTTTGGACGCACAGCAGGGCGCGTCCTTCTTTTCGAAGGAGTCGCTGAAGAATTTGGTCAATCCGCCGCTCATCGCGTTTTTTTCGTCGGTGATCGTGGTGCTGATCGGCATACCGCTGCCCAGGGCCATTTTGGATGCGTGCGAATATGTCGGCTCGATCGTCACGCCGCTGTCGATGATGTTCATCGGCACAGTGCTCGCGGGCATCGCGCTGAAAAACCTGAAGATCGACCGTGGGCAGATCGCCGTCATCGTTTCGCGGTTCGTGCTGTCGCCGCTGTTTGTGTACCTGCTGGCGTTCGTGTTTCCCATCGCCCGCATCACGCGCGACGCGTTTCTTGTGCAGGCCGCCATGCCGGTGATGACGCAGGTCTCCATCGTGGCGTCGCTGTACGGAGCGGACGCGGAATACGCGACGGTGGGGACCACGGTCACCACCGTTTTAAGCCTGGCCGTGCTGCCGCTGCTGGCGATGCTGCTGCCGGTTATTTAGCGACCGAATTTAGTTCTTACAGTCTATTTATGCGCGTTTGTAACGCGCTTTTTTGTGTTTTGTAAAGCAAATTTTATGTTAATATTTCATTGATTTTTTTTGTGACAAAACTGTATAATGGACCCAGGTTATATTTACCAAATAAGCCGGAAAGGAGACGACTGTGCCACAGCGCCCATATGCAAGAGGCACGATACGCAAAAGGAGCTTGTAGGTATGAAAAGACAGGCGAAGTGGTTCTCCGTCCTGCTATGCGCGGCCATCGTGTGCCTGTTCTGCGCACCGGCCCACGCGGATGGAACGGGGATTGCTGTCGGCGGCGACCAAGCGATACAGCAGCTTAACGACGTCGGCATCGTCAACCTTGTGCTGGGAACCCCCGTGAAGCTTACGGAAGCGCAAATCGAGCAATACCGGCAATCTTCGTTTCAGGGCGGAATTTCCTTGGACGCCGCGCTTTCCATTTCGCTGGGCGAACAAGGCTTCGAAATCGTAAGCATCGCCGCCGAACGTTCGACTGCCGTCGAATGGGAAGATGGGGCAGAGCGCGAAACGGTGGCGCCCGGCGAAGAAACCGATGGTGGAGCCGTCGTCCAAAGGGGTTTTAGCGACGTGGTCGTCGCGGCCATCGGCCTGGGCAGCGGCTTTAGCGAGCCCTTGCCCGGCAGTGTGGATGTTGAATACACCTATGTGCTGGAGAACATGACATCCACACCCGCCTCCAACCTATATATGGAAATATGGGTGGACTCCATGTCCGCCGGAACGTTCTACATCGGGCCGCTGCCCGCGTGGAGCCGCCTTCTGGGCAGCTTCTACCTGGGCATCGACCAGCCCAACAGCCAGCACACGTTCAGGCTCAGGCTCAACAACGGCAGTCAGAACACGAGGACGTTTTCCTATGGTACCGGCACGGGGTGCGACCTTGCGGTGCAAAACGTGCGCCTGGACGCAGCGCAGCCTGTGGCGGTGCCCGCCACCCTTAGGTTTTACGCCGATATCCTCAATCTCGGGCCGAGCAATTGTAACGGCGGCAAGTTTTCCATCGAAGTCGACCAGACCACGATCGGCTCTCCGCGAAACTTTAACCTCGACGCGGGATATATGGTGCCCGTCTACTTCGATCTGGACGCGCAGGAAGGAACCGCCGTCGGCTCCGGCATGACGATCGGGGTGCGCGCCGAGCACCGCAACGACCCGGATACGAGGAACAACTACAGCCACATGTACGTATCCACCAAATCCACCCCGCACTGGGGCGGGCGCTGGGCCAGCGCGAACGGCCTGAACGTGAAGGTGGAATACGGCGAGTTCAACAGCGCAGGCTACGACAACGCCACGATCGACCGGTACATCAATCTGTGGAACAACATCTCCGGAAGCGTGAGCCTGAACATTTTACCGACGGGGTCGTTGGCCATACCGCAGATTACTGTTGTTTCTGAGAGCATTCCTAGATTGCCCAAGCCTCAGGGCATAGCGTATGTATATAACTCAGGTGAAGAAATAGAAGACGTGTACGGCGATACGCGCTACTATACGTCGGCAAAAGTTATCTATGAAATCACTGAACTGCCATATGGCCCAATCGGAAAAGTCATCCCGCACGAATTTGGGCACGCGCTAGGCCTTGCCCATATTTTTGAGAGTCCCGCCACCATCATGTATCCGTATTCCGACGTGATGACCGTGACCTACCCTACCGCGGCCATCGACTACGTGAACCTGCGCGCTCGGTATGGGCCATGAGCGACAGCATCGGAAAAGGAGGTATCGACGCATGAAAAGAGCGCTGTTTTCTATGCTTAGCTTGTTGATGATATTCGCGGTTGCCGGGTGCTCGAGGAACGCTGCTGAACGCGAGGCCATACAAGATCTCCCGATATATAATGTCGGGGGTGAGCCCATCTACGCTTTTCCTATTGATGATCTTGCCACGCTGGAGAAGACCGCGGAGGTGATCGTGCGAGGCCACCTGCTGGACGACGCTGAGGAGTTTACCAATGAAGGAGACTTCATGACATACACGCTCACCACCTCCACGTTAAAGATCACGCAGGTGTACAAAGGAGACTTTAAGGTCGGCGACAAGCTAAAGCTTGCCGAAGGATACCACATCGGCGAGCGCGACGGAAAAAAAGCGGTACTCTCTGTGCACGAGAATTATGGCCCTTCTATTGTTGGGGACGAATACATCTGGTTTCTCGGCATGGATGACTATAAGGATAGCCCCTGGTACGGCCTCTACTTTTCCCTTATGGGCATCAAGGGCCGGTACAAGGTCGTCGAGTGGAATGAAGAATCGTTTGTCGCGAAATTTTCCAACAAAGAGCTGAACTTGGGCAACGAGCTCGCGGGCGGGTACCGCTCGATTTTCGTCGAGGTGGCTGAAAAGTACATGCGCGAAAACGCGGAGCTTTCGAGCAAGCCCTAGCCGACACGCCATGTGCCTTCACCTTCCAAACCTTCGGAAACCAACCCGAAAAAGGGGGATCTGCATGACAAAAGCGCCACTTCGTTTGCTTGGGCTGGCAATTCTGTTGGCGGCGCTTGCAGGATGCGCGGGAAACGCCGCTGAACGCGAGGCCATACAAGATCTCCCGATATATAATGTCGGGGGTGAGCCCATCTACGCTTTTCCTATTGATGATCTTGCCACGCTGGAGAAGACCGCGGAGGTCATCGTGCGCGGCCACCTACTGGACGACGCCAATGAGCTTTCCAATGAGGGAAAAAACCTTATCACAACCACCGCTACCATCTCCACATTAAAGATTACGCATGTCTATAAGGGGGACTTTAAGGTCGGCAACAAGCTAAAGCTTGCCGAAGGATACCACATCGGCGAGCGTGACGGAAAAAAAGTGGTACTCTCTGAACACGAGAATTATGGCCCCACCACCGTTGGAGACGAATACATCTGGTTTCTTGGCATGTACGACAATAAAGACAGTATCTGGCATGGCCTCTATCTTCCCGCCATGGGCATCAAGGGCCGGTATAAGGTTGTGGAGTGGAACGAAGAATCATATGTGGCGAAGTTTTCGAACAAAGAGCTGAACCTGGGCAACGAGCTCGCCGGCGGGTACCGCTCGATTTTCGTCGAGGTGGCTGAAAAGTACATGCGCGAAAACGCGGAGCTTTCGAGCAAGCCCTAGCCGACGCACGGTTTAGTAGGCCGATCGACAGCAGGAAAAGGGATGCTCGACCCGGTGCGGTCGAGCATCCCTTTTCTTGTTATGAAGAGCGCAATGATTTACTAGGCTCTGTTTTGCATCATCAAACCATGTTCATCGTAAAACCGCTTCGCTATACTCGCCGCGTTCGCGCGCCAATCCTCCGTGCCGTCCACGCAGATTACGGGGCATGTAAGAGTTTGCGCCCATTGTTCGATTTTTGATAAGGAGCGCAAGGCGGCAAAATCCATAAACGCGATATGCCGTTCATACATATCGCCGCCTTGGCGGATGCGCTCTCCATGCCGCTCGTATATGCGTTGCTCTACACGTTTCATTCGAAGCTCAACCGGCGCCGAAATGAATACAGCAAGTTCATACAGCGGCGTAATCCTGTCGCCAAAGTCTCCGGTGACGGCGGAAATGACAAAGGAACGGTGTTTTTCAATGTCGGCGAGCATCAACTTCAAACAATCCTCGCGCGAACGCTGCACAGTATATGGAATCTCCGATTCCTCAAAGTGATAATCTTCAATATCCATGTGCTTAAAGTGTAACACGCGCGCCAGCTCGCGCCCGAGTGTAGTCTTGCCGCTTCCATTGGCGCCGAATACGATGATCCCGTGAGGTTTGCTCATTTCGCTATCTCCGTTCCCACGACCTAAGCGCACATTCGCTATATTTTCTCACTCAATATAGCCGCTATCTACGGGGAAAACAAGCAGAAATGCCGGTTTTAGGTATAAGGGTATGGATTTTGACTCAGCAGCCAGCATAGCACCGCCAACCCCGCAAGGCCCAGCACGGCGGCGGCGCATAGGAGGATGCCGAACACCAGCGGCAGGGAATGTTTCGTTTTGGCGAAGAGTCTGAACAAAAAAATCGCGCCGACGATCATGACCAGTCCAATCAAAATAACCGTAATGATAAAGCCAAGCACAAAACCACCTCCGCCCCGACTCTATCAAAAAAGGGTTGCCATAAATACACTCCGCGAGATACTTGTTTAAAAATATCCTCTACAGCATTGGCGCGGCGGCCGGCCCCCCCGGCCCCCCCCCCAAAGGGGGTGGTGGGCCATCGGGGCCCCCATGTTTGGGTGGGCAGCGCCGGTGGGGAGTACCGCC
>JAVBNW010000025.1:0-7305 GCA_031551255.1 Eubacteriales bacterium
AGCCCCCCTTCCCGCCGGGCACCTGGCCACCGGGCGCCTTCCCGCCCAACGCTTGCCCCCCAGGTTCGACCTTCGTGCCGGGCGTAGGCTGTGTATTAGATAATACTCGACCCTATCCACCTCTCCCTTGCCCGCCGGATCGCTGTCCGCCGGGAACTCGCCCCGAATGCGTGCCGGATCGCGATCGACCCTTCCCGCCGGATCGCTGTCCGCCGGGAACTCGCCCCGAATGCGTGCCGGATCACTGTCCGCCCTTAGGCCCGCCCGTTTGTCCTCCGCTTGATCCTTGCGAACCGCCTCCACCCATAAAGCCTCCGCGCCCCGTTCCCATCCCGTGTCCGCCACCGGCGTGCCCGATACCCTGCCCCCCGCCTCGTCCTTGTCCCCCTAAGGAGCCATGCCCGCCGCCGACACCAAAGCCGACGCCTCCGTATCCCCCACTTTATCCGCCCTCCATGCCCCCATCTACCTGTCCGCCACGCAGGCCTAAAAAGCGTTGTCCGCCAGGCCCGCTCTGCCTCCCCGCCCCCGATTGCAAGCCTCCGCTTTTGCTGCCCGTGTACGAACCGGATGAGCGCAATCCTCCTATCATCTTCTGCCCCTCTTCCGGCGATAACGACAAGGCCCTCAAGGGACGCTACGCACGTCTACGCGCTTGTGCGGTACGGAAGATCAAAAGATAATACTTTTTTCCTGCCATCGATGCGGCGAATGATGAAGCGGCGGGATATCCCGCCGCTTCATCGCATTCATACTCTCTTATAGTCGGCCAACCCCAAAAGCAGAGCATTCAAGCGGATCTTTTTTCACATGACGGCGTCGATCTCCAGTCAGCGTAGCTGCCGGCTACGCTTCCTTACGCCTCCTTGCCCTGCAAAAAAACCTCTCGCTCGCCTGCCCCGATTTTGAAGTTGGCCGACTATACAAAAGAGAAAGCGGCGGAATATCCGCCGCAAAAAATGCTGTGAGCATGTCTGTAAGCCGAGTTCTGTGTTCGATGGCCATCTATCTAGGCCCACGGTTGCCAGTGGGCTCCAGCGATTACCCGGAAGCGCGACGGGCCGCCGCATTCGCTCCCCTATCAATCTTGCACCAGGTGGGGTTTACATGGCCGGACAGTCGCCAGTCCGCCGGTGAGCTCTTACCTCGCCTTTCCACCCTTACGCGCCGAGGCGCGCGGTATCTCTCTGTTGCACTTTCCCTGAAGTCGCCTTCGCCGGGCGTTACCCGGCACCCTGCCCTACGGTGCTCGGACTTTCCTCGCGCCGAAGCGCGCGGCCATCCGGCATGCTCACAAACCGAAATTACGGAAGATAGAGAATTCTGCCGCAGTTTTCGCATTCCACTACGCCGGAACCGTCGCGCACGCGCTTGGTCACCACCGCGGGCAGCGACATGTTGCACCCGCCGCACTGATCCCCAAGCAACTGCGCCATCGGCTGGGGCACGGGCTGCTGTGTATACTGCTTTTTAATGCCTTCATACCGCCTTAAAAGTTCCGCGTCGACGCCCTGGCTTGCCGCCTCTCGCTTAGCCTTGAGGACATTTAGCTTTGCGGATTGGTCGGCAAACGTTTTATCGTAGCCTTCCTTCAGCGCATTATACTGGCTCCGGGCCTGGGCCGTCTTTTGACGGATATCGCGAAGTTGCCCCTCCGCGGCGTCCGCTTCGGTGGCGATAGCCTTGATTTCCCTTTCGGCCGCCTTAAGCTTTTCCAGCAGTTTCTGCGCTTCGCGCAGCGCTTCTTGCACCTGCTCGAGCGTTGTATACTCGCCGGATTCCATCTCCTTGGCCCCTTGATCCACTGCGCGCTCGTCGGCCAGGCACTGCGCCTCCAGCTCGTTCACCCTTGCGCGCGCGTGCGCCGCGCCCTCTTCAAGCTTTTGAAGAGCGGTTTGCTGATCCGTGACAAAATTGCGCAGCCTAATCAGCTTGTTGCGCGTCGGATCTTTGCGCATCTCGTTCTCGTAGCGCGAAACCTCCATATCGGTTTCCTGATAGGCCCACAGCGCATCCAGTTTGCCCATGTCACCGCCTCCTTACCCGTAAAATAACCGAAACGGTTCATGGCCCTCCCGTTGCGATCGCGTAGGGATCCACCACGCTTAGGCAGATCCGCAAGGGACATTGTACACCAGTCACGACGTTTTGTAAACCGCGCTCAAGCAGTTCCACGGCGATCATCTCGCCCCCCCTATGGCCGATATCCAGCACGGCAACGCCCATCGCCAGCGCATCGAGCGCATCGTGGTGTGTAACGTCGCCGGTGATAAACACGTCTACATCCCGCGCTTCACCTACATAGGACATGCCCGAGCCCGAGCACAGCGCTACGCTGCGGGCGGGCGAACCGGGATGCCCATACAAAACGGCCCCCGGCACGCCAAGCTGCGCACGCGCATGCGCATGAAGCGCGCCGAGGTTTCCGCCTTCCCACCGGCCATATCGAAGGAAGCCCTCGCCACGCACATCCAGAATGCCCAATCTTGCGGCGAGCGCATCGCCCAAGCCGCCCGGCGCCTTGTCAAGCGCGGTATGGGTTGTATACAGCGCGATGCCCGCCCGGATCATTTCCGCGGCGAAGGCGCCTTCGGGCGTGTTTTCCGCCAGGCTTTTCACGCCGTGAAAAAAGACGGGATGGTGGGCGATGATCAGGTGGCAGCCAAGGGCCTTCGCCTCGCGCGCGACCTGAAGCGTAGCGTCCAGCGCGAGCAGCACGCCCTCAACCTGGGCTTGCGGCGCGCCCATCTGGAGCCCCGCATTGTCCCATGGCTCGGCCAGATCAGCGGGCGCAATGCCCTCTACCATCGCCACAATATCCCGCACCGTTAAGTATGTGCGCTCCACGTCTTCGCCTCCTTCATCCATGCAAGCCTTTCGCGCCACAAAGGGCTTCCCCCCGCCGCGGCATTCCTTGCCACCTTTTCCTTCCAGGCGAGGTAGTCCGTAAATAGCGGATCTGCGGCGAGGCCCCTTCCGATATAGGCATCCGCCCCCTCGCAGCGCGGCGCGTCCGCACAGGAAACCTGCATAACGACGTAATACCTTCTCTCTTCGCGCACGAGCCGCTCGCGCTCGATAAGGTAGCCTTTTTCGGGCAACCTTTCCCTGAGCAAGTGCGGATCGACGTGCGTGGACAGCACCAGCGGGCACCTGAGGCCCTCGGGCAGCATGCTAAGGATCGTGCGCGCGCCGACGCCGCACACCGCCGCGGCGTCCCGTTCGCCGGGGGCGATCCCCGAAAAGCCGTCGCCAAGGTGAAAGCGGGCGAAGGCCGCGAGCCCCTCCGCTGCAAACAGAGCGCGCGCCTTGCCAAGCGACTTTTCGCTAATATCGCACGGATAGGCAAACCGACACCGGCCCTCCTTAAGCAGGAAGGCCGGCAACAAGCCATGATCGGTGCCGATGTCGTAAAACGTATCGCACGCGGGCACCCAGGCGGCGATCGCGAGAAGCCTGTCCGTCAATCTAAAAAATCTTTCAACTTTTTAGAGCGGCTAGGGTGGCGCAATTTTCTAAGCGCCTTGGCCTCGATTTGGCGGATGCGCTCGCGGGTGACGTTGAACTCTTTGCCCACTTCCTCCAGCGTGCGCGCGCGGCCGTCGTCCAGCCCAAAGCGCAGGCGCAATACCTTTTCCTCGCGCGGGGTCAGCGTGTCAAGAACATCCATCAATTGCTCTTTTAGAAGCGTGAACGCCGCCGCCTCCGCGGGAGCGGGGGCCTCGTCGTCCGGAATGAAATCTCCTAAGTGGCTGTCTTCCTCCTCGCCTATGGGCGTCTCCAACGACACGGGCTCCTGTGCGATCTTGATGATTTCGCGCACCTTGTCTTCGCTGATCATCATCTCGCGGGCGATCTCCTCGGGCAACGGCTCGCGGCCATATTCCTGCAAAAGCTGGCGCGAAACCCTGATGAGCTTGTTGATCGTTTCCACCATATGCACCGGTATGCGGATCGTGCGCGCCTGATCGGCAATGGCGCGGGTAATGGCCTGGCGAATCCACCAGGTGGCGTAGGTGGAAAACTTATAGCCCTTGGAGTAGTCGAATTTTTCTACAGCCTTGATAAGCCCCAGGTTGCCTTCCTGAATCAAATCTAAAAACTGCATGCCGCGCCCTACGTAGCGCTTGGCGATGGACACCACGAGCCGAAGATTCGCCTCGGCGAGCTTGCGTTTGGCCTCGGGGTCCCCCTGTTCCATCCGCTGGGCGATCTCTACCTCTTCTTCCGCCGTGAGCAGAGGCACCTTGCCGATTTCCTTGAGGTACATGCGCACAGGATCGTCGGTGGAGATGCCCTCGGGTACGGACAGATCCTCCACAACCGGCTTTTCTTCGACCTCCGCTTCCGCCTCGGCCAACTCGCCAACGATGTCGATCCCCATCGCCTCAAAGGTATCCAACAGTTTTTCGTATTGATCCGGATCGAGCTCGACCTCGGCCAGCGATTCGGTCAGCTCCTTCTCGGTCAGGGAGCCTTTGCTCTTGCCCGACTCGACGAGATCGTTGATGCGGCTCTGCTTCGCATCGGTTGAGTTTGTCAAGGGATACACTCCTTTCAGGTGGGGAACGGATCGCTTGCCGGGCCTACACTGCCCCCTGCGCGCGAGCGGACTTGAGCACGTCAAGCCGCTTGTTGATTTCGATATATTCGCGGTAGAGTTCCGTCGCCTGCGCGTGCCCTACCTGTTGCATCCTGTCCGTAAGCTCGCCCAGCTTCTCTTCTAAAGCATACCTTCTGACGGTGCGCAGGTATCCTTGTGCTAATTCCTCAGAATTGCCCTGCTCGCCGCTCTCATCCAGCGAAAAAATCTCTCCCGCCTTTTCGCGCTTCTCGTCATCCAACGCATCCAAAACGCGGGAAGCCGAAAATCTATCCGCGCCGGCATCGAGAAGAGCCTGAACCAGCTCGCGGCACATAGGATCGGTAAAATCCTCGATGGAAACCTCAACCTTAGCGTTCCCCGCCGCCAACAGCGATACGAGGTGCTGCTGCGCCTTAACATAATCGGGCTGCCGATCTTTGATAGTATCCCTGTATTGGTTTCTCGTATTCCCCGAAACCTGCGCGGATAACCGCATTTTCGGCGTTCGGCCGATTTGTTCATACAATACTTCGCGGGAAAAGCCGGTTTCTACCGCAAGCTGCTTAACATAGTTGTCGACCTCCACCGGGCTTTCCACGGTTTTAAGTATCTTCGCCGCGCCCGTCGCATATGCCGTCCTGCCCTCAAGGGTGCTCACATCCACGGCCTCGCGCTCGCCCTTGAGCAGATATCCCACCGCCGTCATCAATTCGAGTTGGGTAAACGCCTGCGCGCCATAGGCTCTGACATAATCGTCCGGATCCTGCCCGCCGGGGATCACCATCACTTTGCACGAAACGCCTTCCATCGAAAAGATATCCAGCGCCCGGCGCGTAGCGCGCTGCCCCGCGGCATCGCCGTCGTACACGATCACGATTTCGCCCGCATCGCCCGCCTTGCGGCGGATCAGCCGCGCCTGCTCTGGCGTAAGCGCGGTTCCCAGCGTGGCGACGCAGTTCGTAACGCCGTGCTGGGCGAGGGAAACGACATCCATATATCCTTCCACAAGGTAGAGCCTTTGCGCGGTTCCCTTGATGAAGTTAAGGCCGTACACGTTGCGGCGCTTGTTAAAGACCGCCGTATCGGAAGAGTTGAGATACTTGGGCTGCCCCTCGCTAAGGATGCGCCCACCAAAGCCGATGACCTTGCCGCGCGGATCGAAAATTGGGAACATCGCGCGGGCTCTGAAAAAATCGAACGAGCGGTCGCCCCTAGTTACGGAAAGATTCGCATCTTCAAGCTCCTTGCGGGTAAAGCCCTTGTCCTCAAGCGACCGGCTCAGCCTTTCCCAGCCTTCCGCCGTGGCCCCTAGGCCAAAGCGGCGTATCGTATTATCGCCCAAGCCGCGGCCGTGCAGGTAGGCGAGGGCTTCTTTTCCCTCGGGTTCGTATAGTGTCTTGTGATACCAGCGCGCGGCCTCGGTCAGGGCCGCGTACAGCCTGTCCTTTGCCTCGCGCGAGGGCCCTATGCGCGCCGCGCCCTGTTCGGGGATGGGAATATGCGCCCTTTCGGCAAGGTAGCGCGCGGCCTCGGGAAAATCCATATGCTCGATTTCCATCACGAAGCGAAACACGTTGCCGCCCGCGTGGCAACCAAAGCAGTAGTATAGCTGCTTTTCGGCGTCCACGCTGAAGGAGGGCGTCTTCTCGCCGTGAAACGGGCACAAGCCTATGTAGCGGCGCCCGTTCTGCTTAAGCGCCACGTGCTCGGAGACGATCGCAACAAGATCGCTCCTAAGCCGCACCTCATCCACCCAATCGTCGGAATAGAAGGCCATAAACCTCTCCTTAGGGACTTAAAGCGAGCCCGTAAGCTCGCACATCCAAGCCTGTTCAAGCGCAAGAGGGGCGGTTTCGCCAAATTCCGCACCATACGACCCCTATGCTTTCGCATTTGCAGTGGACAAAACCTTGCAATGCCAAGCGCTCAAGGGGCGGGCGAGGAGCATCTTGGGGGAACAGGACTTACCTAGTATTCGTCAAGATCCGCACCATTCCTTCTTCGAGGCGGTGATCCATGTTAAAAAATGCACACCGAAACGACGAATCGTTAAAACGAGTCTTTTATCACCCCATCGGCAAAAAGATGCGCCGATACGTGTTGAGCGCAAAGCGGTCGGTCATGCCCGCTAAAAAATCACAGGCGCGCAACCCCCCATCGTCGCTTCTGCCATCGGGAATGCGAGAGGGGTCTTCGCTGTAGTAGCGATATAAGTCCTCGATCACGTGGTCCGCCTTGCTCTCTTCGGCAAGGGCTTCGGGGCGCAAATAGACTTTCTCGAATAAAAATGTTCGAAGATCCTCAAATGCCTTGTTAACGCGAGGCGACATCGCAACGTTGGGCGTATCCTGCGAACAGACGACGATGTCGGTGATCATGGTATCGAGCCTTTGCCCGTGGCTTTCGCCCATCACCGCGCGCACATCTGAGGGGATAGCCTCCTCGCCGAGTACTCCGGCGCGCACGGCGTCGTCGGTATCGTGGCTTAAGTAGGCGATGCGGTCGGCCAGGGAAACCACTTTCCCCTCCAGCGTGGCGGGCTCTCCCCTCGAAGTGTGGTTCAGGATGCCGTCTCGCACCTCAAAGCACAAGTTGAGGCCTTCGCCATCCCTTTCGAGCACATCCACCACCCGCAACGATTGCTCGTTGTGTCGAAATCCCCCGGGGCATAGACGGTTGAGCGTTCTTTCGCCCATGTGCCCAAAGCAGGTGTGCCCAAG
>JAVBNW010000035.1:0-31622 GCA_031551255.1 Eubacteriales bacterium
GAGACGCTTTTCCGGAGCGCCGTCTTGCGCGATACCGGATTGCCTCATCTTCGTTGTATTCAAGCAATCCGGCATGCATGAGCCACGTCAAGGACTTGCATAGCGCTATGACGAACCACAGTTTGTCATAGCGCTGTAATGCCCGTGCGCGGGCATTTTCTTATCATAGGAGATGAAGCCCATGCGCTACGATGCGGTGCTGTTCGACTTTGACTATACGCTTGCCGACGCGACCGGCGGCATTGTGGAAAGCGTGAATTACGCGTTGGCAGGGCTTAGCTACCCTCTTGCAGGCGAGCCGGCGATCCGCCGCACGGTCGGCCTTTCGCTTGCAGATACGCTTTTTACACTGACAGGTGTGCAAGACGGCGAAAGCGTCGCGCGCTTTCAGGCGCTGTTCCGGGAAAGGGCCGACGAGGTGATGAACGAGAAAACGGAGCTCATGCCCGACGCGATAGCGGCGCTTTCGGCGCTTAGGCGAAACGGAGTGCGCGTGGGAATCGTCACCAGCAAGTACCACTACCGCATCGATCAGGCGCTCGCAAAATTTGGCGCGGCGCATTTGGTAAGTGTTATCGTCGGCCATGAAGACGTCAAAGAGCCCAAACCATCGCCGGAGGGGATCTTCATGGCGCTTGGGGTAGCGGGTCTTGAACCCATGAGGCGTACCTCCCCGGATGACTCGTTGGCCTCAAACCGTCTTTCAAATATGCGGTTTGAGGCGCTTAGGCCCGATCCTCGCCACCCTAGCGCTTTAGCGCCGGTTCGCCGCGCGCTGTATGTGGGCGACAGCATCGTAGATGCGGAAGCGGCTAGACGCGCGGGTGTTGATTTTGCCGTGGTGCTTACCGGCGCGACGCCAAGGAGAGATTTGGAGGCCTATCCCCATATCGCCGTTGTGGAAAGTTTGGCGGAGCTGTTGGCCGTACTGGAGGATGAAGCATGAGCAAAAAGCTGGAAACCGCGCTGCGCTATGCCAAGCGCATAAAACTCATATGCATGGCGGTGGGCGTCCCCATTGTGGCGATCGGCCTGGGATTGTCGGCGGCGTCCGTATACGGCGGCGGCGATACGCCGCTCGAGCTGATCGCGATTGCGCTGTTCGGCGGTTGGGGGTTGGTGATTGCGGCGCTCGCCGCCAACCTTGCCCAATACGAGATTGCGATGCGGCTTTCGGGATATCCGTTGATGGGCAAGCGCGAGCTATGGACCGCCGTGGGCATTTGCGCGGTGATTGGCGCGGCCGGGCTCGTGTTCACGCTTAAGGCCCCGCCGGGGGCTGCCGTCGGATATACGCGCATGGCCGTGGCGGGCCCGGCGTGCATCCTCGTCATCTTCGCCGAGCAGGCCAGGCGCAAGCGCTTGAACGCCAAGTATGCTGCGCGCGAAGCATCGGAAAAAGGAGCGCCGAAATGAAGACCAGCGATTTTTTCTATGAGCTGCCCCCCGAATTGATCGCCCAAACGCCTGTCGAGCCGCGCGATCACAGCCGCCTGCTCGTGTGCCGTCGCGATGGCGGGCTGGTGGAGCATCGGCACTTTTACGACATCGTGAATTATCTGCGCCCCGGCGACGCGCTGGTAATCAACGACACTCGCGTACTTCCGGCAAGGCTGTTGGGCGAGCGCGAGGGAACCGGTGGGGCGGTGGAGCTTTTGCTTCTCAAGCGGCTTGATAAGGATCGCTGGGAGTGCCTTGTAAAGCCCGGGCGCAAGCTGCGTGAGGGACAAAACGTCGTATTTGGCGAGGGAAAGCTGCGCGCGACGGTCGAAACGCGCACCGACGCGGGTGGGCGCATCGTGCGTTTTGATTATGAAGGGGCGTTCGAGCAAATTCTCGACGAGCTCGGGCAGATGCCTCTTCCGCCGTATATCACGCAAAAGCTTCAGGACCGCGAGCGCTATCAGACGGTATATGCCCGCGAAACCGGTTCCGCCGCCGCCCCCACTGCCGGACTGCACTTTACGCCCGAGTTGCTTGAGCGCGTGCGCGGCACCGGGGTGGATATCGTGCCCGTGCTGCTGCATGTGGGCCTTGGAACATTTCGGCCGGTGAAGGCGGAAAACATCCAGGAGCATGCGATGCACGAGGAGCACTATCGGGTGACGCAACAGGCCGCGGACAGGCTCAACGCCGCGCGGGCGAGGGGAGGGCGCATCGTATGCGTGGGCACGACCTGCGTGCGCACGCTCGAGAGCGTCGCAACGGAGGATGGGACTGTGCGCGCGGGCTCGGGAGAAACGCGCATCTTCCTGTCTCCCGGCTATCGCTTTCGCGCAGCAGATGCGCTGATCACCAACTTCCACCTGCCCGAATCGACGCTGCTGATGCTGGTTTCCGCGTTTATGGGGCGCGATAACGCGCTTGCCGCGTATGGCGAGGCGGTGAAAGAACGCTATCGGTTTTTTTCGTTCGGAGATGCGATGCTCATCGTATAAAGCATCTTCTTGGAAAATAATCCAAACGGCCTTTGAATGCCGCCGTGGAAAGGAGCATGTTTCCTCGTTTATTCCCCTGCGTTTTGCGCAATCTATGGGCGGAACGATTTTTGAAAGGGGAAACAATATGCCGCAGAAGAATGGCAACATCAGCCTGCCCATGAATACCCTCAGCGATATTCCCACGCCCAATGCCAACGCGCAGACGATCACCGCTCTTCAGAAACAGAGCGGAAGAGTGGTGGGATATCAGCTTTCCGACGGGCGTGTGCTGAACAAGATCGATGCGGTTGCATTGGCCAGGCAGGGAGGCATCGCCGGCGTAGGCATTGCCAACCGCAAGGGAAGCGAGTATCTAAAATCCCTGCCCGACGAAACCGACAACAACAACCTGGGCAATCTTCCTTCTATATCATAAAGACCACGGCATGAGGGTACGCGTATACGGCATGGGGGTACGCGTACCCCCCATGAGCCCCCCGCCGAGAAAAGACGTTCGTATGAGGGGAAGTTGATTTTTTATTGATAATGCCATATAATGAATGAACCGTTCATTATAAAGGGGGATGCCGGATGGATTCTCGATTGTGGGATATCTACCTCGCTGCCGGGCGGCTATTCAACACGAAGCGCTACCGGAATACGAAGGTAAGCGAAATCGCCGCCGCCGCCGGCATCGCTACGGGAACGGTGTATAATTTGTTTGCCAACAAGAAGGCGATTCTTACCTTCGTAATACGGGCTTCTTTTGAATTGGATTTTTGGAACAGCGAACCCTCGCTGCCGATTGCGCAGGCGGAGGTTCCAACGCTGATTTCGCTTTTCAGGCAGAGCATGGAGCGTTATTTTGGGGATATTGTAGATAAGCAAGGAAAGATCGCATGCGGTTTTATAGAGCTGATTTCGAGGATGTACGATATGCATGCGGATGTTTTGATGGCCACGAACAACATTGAACACAATGCCGATCTCTTCCCCGATCTTGCCGATGCTTTTTTTTCCTTTCGCAAAGAGGGCTTTGTCATCTTGGAGGATGCCATTGCGCGCTATATGCGTACCGGCGAGATTCGGACGATGGAGTACCCGCGCATACACATGCAAAATATCAACGACATTTCGACTTGGTGGGCGATGAATGCCTATATCGCCATGCCGGATGTGATGGTTCCCCGGGAAACCGGCAAGAAGATCGCCGTCGATCTGCTGGCGCGCGCGTACCTAACGCAATATATTTAACTCTCGGGCGCTCGTTGCGCCTAACTTTCATGAACAAATTTGAATGAATGGTTCATTCAAAGGAGGTTGGTTGGCATGAAGATGCTGATGGAGTTTATGAATGCACATTATGACGGGAATCTTCCGCTCCGGCTGCTCGCCATTGGTGCGTGCACCGCGCTGTCCGCGGGCGCCCAGTTCATATCGACATGGTATGTGGGCGTCATCATGAACACAATTGCGCAGGGGCCATCCGCAGTGCTGCGATATTTTGCCGTTATTGCCGTGGCTGTAGTCGTTTATACGATAAGCAATACCGCATATGAATATGCCTCTGGAAGGATGGCGAACCGCTTCCTGCGCGGCTTGCGTGCCAGGCTGGGTGAAAAGCTGTGCAAGGCGGATCACGCTTCCTTGGAAAAGATCCCCGAATCCGATCTCTTCTACATTCTCATCAGGGATACGGAAGGATTTCGACCGTGGCTTGCCGCGCTTTCGTCGCTTGGGCAGACTCCCGTCAAGCTTGTCGTCGCCATGATCGCCATATTCGCGCTCAGCTGGGAACTGTCGCTCGCGATGCTTCCGATGATGCCCCTGGTCATGCTGCCATCCCTTCTCTTATCGAAAAAGCTGCATTCCATGCAGGCTGACGAGAAGGCGGCTATGGCGAAAGCGAGCGGGTTTTTGCAGGAGATGTTGGATTTTGTGCTCGTCATCAAGGCCTATTGCCTCGAAGGGCTGTTCTCGGTAAAAAGTCGAACCCGCCTTTGCGACGTGGAGCGGACGCGGCGGCGAAGACAGCTTAGGGAACAGATGGTGCAAACCTTTGGGCGCTGCCTTGGGCATGTTATCAATCCCCTGATGTTTATTTTCGGTGGGTATTTGGTTTTGCAGGGGCGAATGACTATCGGAAATATCGTAACGGTGATGCTTCTTACGAATATCATCGGAGAGGCTTTGAACTTGATTTATGCCGTCCCCACCGCATACCAGGAAGCGAGAGCGAGCATGGAGCGCGTCGCCAAAGTTCTTGCTTCGCCGGACGCAATGCCGCGAGAAGGCGGCGCAGGCCCGCGCGGCGAGGAGGAAGGGGCGCTTGACGTGCGGCGCATTTCCTTTTCGTATGATTGCGCGTCAATTTTGCGTGAAATCAGCTTTTCCGTGCAAAGGGGAGAAAAGATCGCCGTCGTCGGGGCCAGCGGGAGCGGAAAAACTACTTTGCTCAAAGTTATGTGCGCTCTTTTGCCCACCGATTCGGGAGAGATTGCGCTTTTAGGAACCGATGTCGCATCCGTGCCGCCGGGCGATACATGGGAACAGCTCGCAGTCGCGCCGCAGGAGCCCTTTTTGTTTCCCGATACGCTTGCGAACAACGTGCTCATCGCCCGCCCGAATGCCGCTTTGCACGACGTGCGGCAGGCCTGCAAGCGCGCCCGCATTGCCGAATTCATCGAGGCTTTGCCCGCTGGGTATGATACTCGGCTTGGCGATATCGGGGCTTCCATGTCCAAGGGCCAAATGCAGCGCGTCAATTTAGCCCGCGTATTCCTGCGCGACGCCCCTGTGTGGATGCTGGACGAACCGTTGTCCGCACTCGATCCTGATACGCACGACGAGATCCTTCGCGATATCCTGTCGCAAGATAGAACCGTGCTCATGGTCTTGCACGAGATGAAATGGCCTAAGAAGTTTCATAAGATCCTCTACTTGCGCGATGGCGCAGTTGAAGGCTTTGCCCCTCACGAGGCGCTGCTTTGCGAGAGCGCGGAGTATCGCGCAATGTTGACGCAAAGAAACCACGAGGAGATGCAATCATGAGCACGATACGCGCGATGATCGGCTACATACGCAAGCATCCGTTCCTTTGGGCAGCGAGCCTTTTTATGCCCTCTTTCGCGGCGTTGGCCACGAACCTGGCCTTTGCCTACGGCATGCAAGCCTTTACTGCGCAGTTTGATCAACCCGGCGCTTCTATGCAAAATATTGCCGTCATTATGCTCGGCACGCTATTGATCCTGGTCGTTACGACCTTGATCGAAGATGCTGCGCGCTACGGAATGGCCGTGTTCATCGTAAAAACAGAGAACTCCATGCGCCAGAATATGACGAAGGCGCTGCTCCTCGCGCACTACGTAAAGATCGGTGCACTCGATCGCGGAGAGCTTTCCACCCGTTACCTTACCGATACGGGCAGGGCGGCCTTGCTGGTTAGTTGGGACTTGCACGGGGTTTTGTGGCCGATCGTGCTCGGCTCCGGGTATTTGGTTGCTTTGTTTAACGCCGACTCCATCATCGCGGCGATCATGCTGCTCCTGGTCGCGATCGTCATCGTGCTCAATCTGTTTTTTGTCAAGCGGTTTGCGGCGCTCGAAAAAAAGAGCCTTGCCGCGCAAGACGGCTATGCGGGCATCATAAGCAGCGTGGTTCGGGGCAAGATGAGCGTACGCCTTCTCGGCGCGGGGCAGGCGATGGCAAGTAAGGCGTGCGAACAATCGTATCGTCTTTTTCAGGTAGAGGAAGAAAAGACAAAGCTTTCGACCACCCGCGCCGCGTCCATGGAATTCTTCGCGGCGGTCTTAACATCGTTGACCGCCCCCTTGGCGTGCGCGCTGGCGGCCTACGGCCTGCTTTCCCTCGCGGCAGTCGTGATGATTGCCCAACTGTGTCGATATCTCATTCTCTATACCCGAAACTTCGGCGTTGCGCTGACCAACTTTCGCGCGCACGCCGCCTCGTACGAAAGGCTGCGAGAGATACAGAGCCTCGAGCGTGAACCCGATTGCGAAATGGAGATGCGCGCTCCGTCGCCGAGCGCGAATGTGCTTCTTCACTGCAAGGATGTCGCCGTTTCCTACGGAGAAAGCGCCGTGTTGTCGGGATTTTGCCTAACCGTTCGCAAGGGCGAAATCGTCGCGCTCAGGGGGCCGAGCGGCGGGGGAAAGTCCAGCATTGTCAAGGCGCTCTTGCGGCTAATCGAGCATGAAGGCCGCATAGAACTGCTGGGGCGCGATATCAACGCCCTCTCGCCGATAGCGCTGCGCCAATCGGTCGCCTATGTGCCGGAGCGCAGCGAAGTATTTGGCGCGACGGTCGAGGAGAATATGCGCTATGCGGCCGCGGACGCCGACATATCCGCGCTGCGGAAGGCGCTGAACGCTTCCGCCCTGTTTGATGCGGATATTCTCGGGCGCGATGCCGGAGCGAGGGGTGAAGGGCTTTCGGGCGGGCAACGGCAGCGGGTGGCCATCGCCCGCGCACTGCTGAGGGATGCGCCGCTCATCGTCATGGATGAGCCGACCGCCGCGCTCGACGCGCAATCCGAAGCGCATGTGTTGCGCACCATCGAAGCGCTCAAGGCGCAGGGGAAGGGGATCCTCATCATCACACACCGCGAGTCGACCGCGCGCATCGCCGACTCGGTGGTAACGCTGCCGTGACGGCGCTAGGTTTGGTATTGCCAACAAGTAAGAGGCAATATATAATATGAATAGATGAAAGCAAGAAGATCTTAATTCGGAAACTATTTGTGTGAGGAGGAAAAATGATTTATTTAGATCATTTTAAATTCCCCGATGACGATATGGAATTCAATTTTTTTATGTCGATCAAGCGAAAGTGCTACGATACATTTTATCCATTCAAGGTATTGTCGGCGCATGGCCTTGAAAGAATCGACTTTGAGCCAATTACTATTCTATATGGGGGGAACGGTTCGGGGAAATCGACGGCGCTCAATGTGATAGCGGAAAAGGCTAAGCTTCAGCGCGATTCCGTCTATAATAAATCGAGCTTTTATGTCGACTATATCGATATGTGTCAGATCTACCTGGAAACCGCCATCCCCGAAGAAAGCCGCATCATTACAAGCGACGACGTGTTTGACTATATGCTCAACATTCGCAACCTCAACGAAGGCATCGATCAACGAAGAGAAGAGGTTTTTGAAGAGTATTTAGATGCTAAATACTCTCAATTTCAGCTAAGATCCATAGCGGATTACGATCAGCTGAAAAAAGTGAACAAGGCCAGGAGCAAAACTCAATCCCGGTTTGTGCGAAGTGAACTGATCGACAATGTAAGAGAATACTCCAATGGAGAAAATGCCTATCGGTATTTTACTGAAAAAATCGGCGAAAACGGGCTCTATATCTTAGATGAGCCCGAAAACAGCCTCTCCCCCAAACGGCAAATGGAACTGAAGGGCTTTATCGAAGATTCCGTGCGTTTTTTCGGATGCCAGTTCATTATATCGACCCATTCGCCGTTTCTGCTCGCGATGCGGGGAGCTAAGATATACGATCTTGACGAGGACCCCGTCGATATCAAATCGTGGACGGAATTGGAAAACGTGCGCATATACTACGACTTTTTTGCGCAGCACCAGAGCGAATTTTGATGCCTGAATATAAGCTTTCGCCGCGTGCTCATTACGGATCGTCCATCATTGGACGATCCGTGCTTTTTACCTACGAAAATATGAAAGCAATCGATGGGATAATCACAGACTCCGGCGATATTTTGAGCTTTTCAATTGCTTTTCTTGCTTTTTCTTCGCTTGCATAGATGCCGATCATTTTTTGTTTCGTCATGCCCCTCGTCATGCTCATCACTATGTTGCAAGATAAACACGCTGCTCACATTGTCACTTCGTCCCGTCCGTTCATCTTATCCATCTAAAAACAAGACTATCTTATTTTTTGTATACACACTTAACCATCCAAGCAAGCCAGTCGCCGTGGTGGGTATGCGCAGAAGCAAAGCGGCGATACTAATGAAATCAAATTTAGTAGAGGAGGTGATGCCCTATGACAAGCTCAACCGAGATACCCAATAGATTGGTAAACGAAAAATCGCCCTATCTGCTACAACACGCTTACAATCCTGTGGATTGGTGGCCGTGGTGTGATGAAGCCTTTGCAAAGGCAAAGGCTGAGGATAGACCGGTTTTCCTATCTATTGGGTATTCGTAGTTTGCCAAGTGGAATCGACTTGTCACTGGTGCCATGTGATGGCGCACGAATCCTTCGAAGATGGCGAGATTGCAGAGTCGATCAACCGGAGCTTTGTGGCGGTCAAGGTCGATCGGGAGGAGCGTCCCGATGTCGATGCGGTGTATATGAGCGTCTGCCAGGCCGCTACAGGCGGCGGTGGCTGGCCGCTCACCGTATTTTTGACGCCCGACAGAATACCGTTTTTTATCGGAACCTACTTTTCAAAGGGCGGCCGCTATGGCAGGCCGGGTCTATCGGAGATATTGCGCGCGATCGCCCGGGAGTGGGAGGAGAACCCTGCGCGGCTTATGCAATCCGGCGCGGAAATCGTCAAGGCGATCGAGGGCGCCCGCCGGGAGCGCGCGAGAACCGACCTCGCTCCCGATCAACAGCTGATTCGCGTTGCGCTCGAGCAGTTCACCCGAAATTTCGACAGCCGTTGGGGCGGCTTTGGGCGTGCGCCCAAATTCCCCGCACCGCACAATCTGCTGTTTCTCTTGCGAAGCTACCTCTATGACCGCGACGAGAATGCCCTTGCCATGGCCGAAAGAACGCTCAAGTGCATGTGCCGCGGCGGAATTTTCGATCATATCGGGTTTGGCTTTTCCAGGTATTCCACAGATGCCAGGTGGCTGGTTCCGCATTTTGAGAAGATGCTCTACGACAACGCGCTGATGACCATGGCGCTGCTCGCATGCTACCAGGCAACCGGGGATGAAGAATACAAGGTTGCCGTGGAGCGCACGCTTCAGTATCTTCACCGCGAAATGAGCTCGCCGGAAGGCGGCATATACAGCGCGCAAGATGCCGACAGCGATGGCGAGGAGGGTAAGTATTATACATGGGATCCGCTCGAGATCGCCCGCATTTTGGGGGCGCAGGACGGGGATGCGTTTTGCCGCGCCTATGATATCACCTCCGCGGGCAACTTCGAGGGCAAGAGCATTCCCAACCGGATTGGGAAGGAGAGCTTTTCCGAGATGGAGGCGCAGCTTGAGGCGCTCTATCGCTACCGCCTCACCCGCTTTGCGCTTAAGACGGACGACAAAATGCTCACCGCATGGAATGCGCTGGGGATCTGTGCGCTGTGCCGGGCATACCGAACTTTGGGGGATGAGAACTATTTGCGCAGGGCGGAGCGTGCGTTCCAATATATCGATGATCATTTGACCGATGAACTCGGCCTAAAAATCAGCTATCGGGATGGCAAGGCCTCCGGCAGCGGCTTGCTCGACGACTACGCGTTTTTAGCGTGGGCCTGCCTGGAGCTCTATGCCGCCACGTCTACAGTAGATTACCTTGCCCGCGCTGTTCGGCTTTCCGAGGATATTTTCGATCGGTTTGCCGATCCGCAGGGAGGCTTCTTCATGTCGCCAATCGGGGACGGGCAGCTGATTTTTAGGCCCAAGGAAGTGTACGACGGGGCCATGCCGTCGGGCAACTCCGTGTTCGCCTGGTGCCTTGTAAAGCTAGCCGCGCTGACCGGAGAATTAAAGTGGATGGAGCGGGCCGACAAGCAGTTGGATTTTTTGTTGCCGTATCTTACCCAGCAGCCCACATCGCATGCGTTTGCACTGACGGCTTTGCAGGAGAAGGTGTACCCGTCATCCCAGCTGGTGTGTGTTGTATCCGAAAGCGACGGCGCACGGGAGATTTTGCGGAGGCCTGAAGGCTATATGCGCCCCGACCTATCTATCCTCATCAAAACACCTCAAAACGCAGCGGAACTAGGCCGCATCGCCTCGTTTACGAAGGACTATTGGGGAAAGCCGGGCGAACCCTACACATTTTACCTATGCGAGGGCTGGGCGTGTTCCGAACCGTTTTACGAACTCGGCGAGCTGGAGGCGAGGCTGCGCAGTGCGGAGCACCGGCCCTATAAATGATCTTGCTTCGTTTCGGCTTCGTCTAATAGTAGAGCCCCCAGCCGGTGAAAAGCCCGGCAGGGGGCTCGCAAATTTTTGGGTTTTGGAATCATTGGATAGAGGGCAAGGAGATGTGAGTTTGCCTGGAAGGGGAGATACCGATGAAGATGCCGATGGAGATGATGAGGCTGACGGAAAAGCGGGCGGGCGTGCTGCGCGCGCTGTACCGAAGGACGGAGTTGGAGATATGGGATTTTATGGATAAATCCGATCTTTCCTTTGCGTGCATCGACGTCATCTTAAACGGCGATGCCGAATATATCACCGATGGAAGCATACGGGGTTTTGCAAAAGGATTTGATATGACAGAGGCGGAGTTGCGCGCCTATCTTGAAATCGGAGATTTTTTTTGATGGAATAGGAGGGTTGATCGCGATGGATTGCGATGGGTATCAAGATTTTCGCAAGGAAGGGCGGCTTATCGGCGGGCGCGATTCCGGCGGAAGGTTTCAGCGTCCTCCGAGCATTTACTGGCACAAATACGAATGCCTGAGCTACCCCGATTCCTGCGCAAGCTGCATTTGGCGCGAGAAGAGCGACGCGTGCGCAAAGACCGGAACGTATGAAGATGTTTATGTGCGGGGCTCCGACGGGGAGTACCGCAAGGCGGAGCGCTAAGCTCGCCAGAGTGCGCATACACAAAACAGCCGGCATGATCGCTAGCGGCTGTTTTGCATTTTCGAAATGCAGTTTCAACGCAGATTCACCAGCTCATCGCTATCGGATCTCAAACAGTTTGCCGACCTCCATGCCCAATGCGTCGGCAATATCGAATAAAACCTCCAACGACAGCGATTTTTCAACCCTTGTGGCCTCGATATTGCTCATATGCGTGCGGCTGGTTCCCACTTTTTCGGCCAATACTTCCTGCGTCAGCCCTTTCTTTTTGCGGTACAGCGCAATGTTTAGACCCAGTGCGATATATTTCTCCGAATGCTTTTGCTCCATCTCGCATCATCCCGCGCCAATATTGCACGATCATCTGATCTGGAAATATAACTTGATCATTTGTACTTGATCATATATAAGCATATTATGCAGGATTTTCCTTTAAAGTGGTATGCACTATAAGGATGATGTATTGGACATCACTCTTCGTAAGTTGCCTTCCGGCTTGACAGTGCTCTTCGCGCATGTTACTATTTTACTAATTTAGTAAAGAGGAGCATGCGGCATGGATAGGAAAATACCCACCTACCTTAAGCATAAACCCGTCGTCGTAGTGGAAGCGTACGAGCGCGTCGATGGACGAAGCGCATACGACAGCGAGGCCAGGGGTCTTTCATTGGGTCTTGCGCAGTGGAACGACCGGGGCAATGTAGATATATCGGCCAAGGTATGGCGCTATACGGGCGAAAAATGGTCGCGACAAAGCGAAGAGCTGCCGCTGCACCGCGTATTGGATTTGGCGATTTTGATCGCCCAGGCCAAGCGACACTATGCGTCTGAAGCGTCTGTCGCCGGAGGAGATGTCGTTGCGCAGGTGCCCTTACAGGGAGAACTCATGACGATTTCGTTGTGCAGGGATAACGAAAAGTTTGCCACGGATGAAAAGCTGCTAAGGGATGCGCTCGGGCGGGACGACGAGCTACTGAGCGAACGGCTGCGCGCGCTGTACGATGTGCTGGGGGGAATCGTATGAGCGGCGGCTTTGCGGTAATTGGGCGCGATGAGCGCAGCGGTGCACGGTTGGGTGTGCTGCGCACCCCGCATGGCGAGATTCAAACGCCGGTGTACATGCCGGTGGGCACCCAGGCGACGGTCAAGGCGATGGCCCCGAACGAGCTTGAAGAACTCGGCACGCAGATTCTCCTTGCAAACACCTATCACCTCCACCTGCGGCCGGGCGAGGATATCGTCCGCGATGCGGGAGGCCTTCACCGTTTTATGGCCTGGAATCGCCCGATCTTAACCGATTCCGGGGGCTTTCAGGTGTTTTCCCTGGCGGCGAACCGCAAGGTAACCGACGACGGCGTCGCCTTTCGCTCGCACATCGACGGCAGCAAGCTATACTTAACCCCCGAATCCGCGATAGCGATCGAAAATGCACTCGGCGCAGACGTGATCATGGCATTTGACGAGTGTTCCGCCTATCCGTGCGACCGGGAGCAGGCGCTCGGCGCGATGCGCCGCACCCACGCTTGGGGCGAGCGCTGCAAGCGCGCACACGCCCGTGAAGATCAAATGCTCTTTGGCATTGTGCAGGGCGCGTTTTACGCCGATTTGCGGGTAGAAAGCGCTAAAACCCTGGCCGATATGGATTTCCCGGGGTACGGCATCGGCGGCCTTTCGGTGGGAGAGCCCAAGCCGCTGATGTACGACATGCTCGATGTGATACAGGAGCACATGCCCGTGGACAAGCCGCGCTACCTCATGGGTGTTGGCTCGCCGGACTGCTTGGTGGAAGGCGTTTTACGCGGCGTAGATATGTTCGATTGCGTGCTCGCCACCCGCACCGCCCGGACGGGCACGGTGTTCACCCCCGATGGTACGCTTACCGTGCGCAATGCGACATTCGCTAGGGATTACGAACCCATCGATGCGCAGTGCGACTGCTATGCGTGCCGTAGCTTCTCCCGCGCATACATCCGCCACCTATTTAAAGCGGGGGAGATCCTCGCGGCAAGGCTGGCGACGACGCACAACCTGCGCTTTTTGATGAGGCTTATGCAGGAAATGCGCGACGCGATCGCTGCGGGCGCCCTTTCGGCGTTTGCGCAAGATTTTTTGGCGCGCTACCGGGCCAGAACGTGCCCCTAAAGCCCTGCGCGCGCATCTTGTGATATCTTACCGGCGCTTCGAGCCTCGCGGGCGGGTGCGCATATCCCCGCGATCCTTCTGCGAAGAAAAACGGCGAAACTCTTTGATCTGCCGAGAAATCTGCCGCAATCTGCATCGCGGTGACTTTAGGGACAGGCCCTAAGAACCAAAGCGGGGGTTATTTTCCGGTGAAGAAGCCCGATAAAGGGCGCAAGCTTGTTGCTTCGCCGCTCAACGTAGAGTATAATGAACCCCATTGTACAAAGCGGAGGCACTGTGGTTCGCGTCCGTCGCACAGAAGATTCGGGAGGTAATGCTATGACGCCTGAGATGTCGCAACAAATCATGGGTATGGTAAGCACGCTGGGTATTCCGGTTTTGCTGATCGGCGTTTTCTACATTTTTTTGATCCGCCCTCAGCGCAAGAAAGATAAAGAAGTCAAGAATATGCTCGCCAACTTAAAAGTAGGCGATAGGATCACCACGATCGGCGGCATCTACGGTACTATCTCCTCGATTAAAGACGACATTTTTACCATCGCCGTGGGGCAAGACAAGGTAAAGATCGTTATCGCCCGCTGGGCGATTCGCGCGCTAGAGAATACGCCTGCAGATCAACAGAACGACGCGTTATAGGCAAGCCGGATAGGCTTACGAAACCGCCGGAAGATTTTTTCTTCCGGCGGTTTATCTATAGCATTGGTCGTGTCGTTATAAAGGATTTAGGGAAACCTAAAACGCCGGGGACTGTGTCCCCGGCGTTTCGTATGCTTAATTATTCGTCGGCCAATGCTTGTTTGCACTGCCGGCAAATGTTTTTTCCCTTAAACTCGCTAATACCATCCTCGCTGCCGCAAAAAACGCAGGAGGACTCATGCTTTTTTAGCATGATCAAGTCGCCTTCAACATAAATCTCGAGTGAATCGCGGATGGAAATACCTAGTGAACGCCGCAGTTCAATCGGGATTACGACGCGACCGAGTTCATCAACCTTTCGGATGATACCGGTGGATTTCATGACTACCACCACCTCACATTCTTAGCATTTAGCGACCAATTGCAACGTATTATAGAACAGATTCGAGCGTGATGTCAATGTCGAGTTGGCCGAAAAACCGCAAAAACCCACTAAAATTAGCGGATAAAGTGCATTTGTGTCTGCATGAACCGCATATTTATAAATATGGTTAACTTGAATTGGTAAAATATTCATATAGGAGGTAAAATATTGAATTTCATTTGGTCGATATTTATGATAGCATCCATTTTCCTAGGCGCGCTTTCCGGCAAAGGAAAGCAAATGACGGAGGCGTTGCTTTCTTCAGGAAGCGATGCTATTGTATTGTGCCTCTCTCTCGCCGGCGCTTATGCGCTGTGGTGCGGTTTGATGAATGTGATGGAAAAATCCGGCCTCTCAGGTGCAATCGCACGGCTTTTAAAACCTGTTATGCGTTTGTTTCCCGGGCTGAGAGGGCATGCACAGGTAGAAAGCGCGGTTGCGGCCAACCTCGCTGCCAATATGCTGGGGCTCGGCAACGCGGCTACGCCGGCCGGCATCGAGGCGATGAAGGGCATGCGCGAACTTTCGGGCGACGCTTCGCGGGCAAGCGATGCCATGTGCATGTTTCTAGTCGTCAATGCCTCGAGCATACAGCTGCTTCCGACAACAGTCATATCGCTGCGTGCGGCTGCCGGCGCGGCCCAGCCCTTTGATATCGTATGGCCGACATTGGTGGCGACGGCGTGTTCAACCGTAGCTGCCGTTTTGCTGATGAAGCTTACAATATGGGGGGAGAAGAGGGCATATGGCGATGCTTCTGGTGGCCGCGCTGCCGCTCATGGCTCTGCTCGTCATCCTATACGCGGCTTTGCGCGGCGTCGCGGTGTATGATGCGTTCGTAGAAGGGGCCATGCGGGGCGTTAAGACGGCTTTGCATATCCTTCCCTACCTGTGCGCGGCACTGCTGCTGATTGCGATGATGCGCTCCTCCGGGGTGCTCTCGCTGCTTGCATCTCTGCTCGAGCGGCCTCTCGAGGCGCTCGGCCTGCCGGAGGGAACGCTGCCGCTGATGATCATGAGGCCGGTTTCCGGCGCGGCCTCCTTGGCCGTACTCGAGGATATTTTCAGGGAGTACGGGGCGGATTCCACCACCGGACGCGTTGCGGCTGCGATGATGGGTTCGACGGAAACCGTGCTGTATACAGTGGCCGTTTATTTAGGGGCGGCGGGGGTGAAAAAGAGCAGGGGCATCGTGCCGGTGTCACTGCTTGCCAGTCTCGTCGGGGCTGTTGCGGCAGGGGCGGCTGTTCGCCTGTTTTTTTAGAGAAGATAAGCGCAAGACCTTCACCGTGTCATTTGCTTCTATGTTTCATTTTTGCATGCGTATTGACATGCGCAAAAATGGAGATTATACTGATTATATAGGCGAAGAAGGGAAGAGTAGTTCGCTGATGCGCGCCAAGAGAGCCGGATAAGGTGGAAACCGGCCGCGCAACGCGGATGAACATGGCCCCTGAGCCTTTCACCCGAGGCTTTTGCTTAAGGTGGAACGCATGGCCGCGTTACAGGCGCAACCCGTGTTGGCGGGTGAGTGATAAATCAGGGTGGTACCGCGGAATTTCCGCCCCTGCGAAAGGGGGCGTTTTTTTGTTTGCAAATTTTCGAATGCCATTTTCGGTTTTCGTCCTTCATCCGGTTGAAAACCTGCGTTTTTGTAAGAAAGGAGAATCGAGATGAAACAACCTACCTATTATATTACCACGCCGATCTACTATCCAAGCAACAACCTGCACATCGGCAACGCCTATTGCACAGTGGCGGCGGATAGCATGGCGCGCTTTCAAAAGCTGACGGGCAAGGATGTGCGCTTTTTAACCGGACCCGACGAACACGGGCAAAAGATCGAGCGCAACGCGTTAAGCGCCGGGGTGACGCCCCAGGCGTTTGTAGATAAGATCGTTGCAGGTATCCGGGATCTTTGGAAGCTTATGGACATCGGATACGACGATTTCATTCGCACCACCGAGCCGCGCCACGAAAAGCAGGTTCAGCGCATCTTCACCCGGCTCTACGAACAGGGCGATATCTATAAAGGCCGCTACGAAGGGTGGTACTGCACGCCCTGCGAAAGCTTTTGGCTCGACAGGCAGCTCGTAGATGGAAAGTGCCCCGATTGCGGCCGGGCGGTAGAACAGGCCAGCGAAGAGAGCTACTTCTTCCGGCTTTCTAAGTATGCCGACAGGCTCATCGAGCACATCAGGACGCATCCCGAGTTCATCCAGCCGGTCAGCCGCGCGAACGAAATGCTGCAAAACTTTTTGTTGCCCGGTCTTGAGGACTTATCCGTAACCCGCACGTCCTTTTCGTGGGGCATTCCGGTCCCCTTCGACGAAAAGCACGTGATCTACGTATGGATCGACGCACTGAGCAATTACATCACCGCTTTGGGGTATGAGACGGACGACAAAACGCTGTACGAAAAGTATTGGCCGGCCGACGTACACCTGGTCGGCAAGGAAATCGTCAGGTTCCACACCATCATATGGCCCATCATGCTCATGGCCCTTGGGGTTCCGCTGCCGAAACAGATTTTCGGCCATGGCTGGCTGACGTTCGACGGAGATAAGATGTCCAAATCCAAGGGCAACGTGATTGACCCTGTCGTGCTGTGCGAGCGCTATGGAAGCGACTCGATTCGGTACTTTTTGATGAGGGAGATGGCCCTGGGCTCGGACGGCAATTTTTCCAACGAAGGCCTGCTCACGCGCATGAATTCGGATTTGGCCAACGACCTGGGCAATCTTGTATCCCGCACCGTGGCGATGATCGAAAAGTATTTCGGCAGCGAGGTGCCCGCGCCGGGCGCGTACCAGGATATCGACAGGCGGCTGATCGCCATCGCCGAAGCGCTCCCGGGCAAGGCTGCCGGGCACATGGAAGAATTTCGTTTCTCCGTGGCGCTTGCGGAAATTTGGAAACTAGTAGGGGAATGCAACCGCTACATCGACCAGACAAAGCCGTGGGTGCTTGGGCGGGCCGCCGTCGGCACGGAAGAGCATGAAAGGCTTAAGTCTGTTTTGTATGTATTGGCCGAGTGTTCGCGCATCGTCGCGATACTCATCGGGCCGGTCATGCCGCGCACTCCCGAAAGGATCTATCGGCAGATCGGCATCTGCGAAGGGGAGCTGACGAGTTGGAGATCACTTTTGGGCTTTGGCAAACTGCCTGCCGGTTCGGCGGTGCAAAAGGGGGAGGCACTGTTTCCCCGCATCGACATCGTGAAGGAACTCGAGGCGCTCGTAGATTTCCTGCCGCAAGACAAGGCGACGAAGGCTCTATTGGAAAAGGCAAAGATCGACGAGAAAGGCGCCGCCGCAGATGAAGATGGAGCCGGGCTCATTGCGATTGACGATTTTCATAAAGTGAAGCTGCGCGTCGCGCGCGTTCTTAGCGCCGAAAAGGTGGAGAAGAGCGACAAACTACTCAAGATATCCGTTACGCTCGGAGACGAGCAGCGCACCGTCGTCAGCGGCATCGCACAGCACTATAGGCCCGAGGAATTGCCGGGCAAGCGTGTTATCCTTGTGGCGAACCTAAAACCCGCGAAACTGCGCGGCATCGTATCCGAGGGCATGCTGCTTGCCGCGGAAGATGAAAAAGGCGTGTTGCGCCTGGTTACCGTAGATGGCGAACTGGGCGATGGGGCGCACGTGAGCTAATGGAAGCGCCGCTGTTCGACACCCATGCCCACCTTGACGACGAGCGGTTTGATGACGACCGCGCCAAAGTGTTGCAGCGAATGAAAGAGACTGGAGTCGGCCTTTGTGTTGCGGTCGGCTCCGATCTCGCTACTTCCCGCGCGGCAATGGATTTGGCGCGACATCATGCGGGGATATACTTTGCCGCCGGCGTGCACCCGCACGAGGCGAAGAGCTGGAAACCGGGCGATGAAGAAGAAGTCGCCTCCATGCTGGCCGATCCTAAAAATGTGGCGCTGGGGGAAATTGGCTTAGATTTTCATTACGATTTTTCACCACGAACCGACCAAAAGTCTGTTTTTATGACACAATTAGAGCTTGCGCATACCCTTGGCAAACCTGCTATATTGCATGTGCGAGAGGCGCATGGAGACATGCTGGATATCCTGCGCTCACGTCGTGCCGCCTTGCCCCGTTGCGTCGTTCATTGTTATTCCGGCAGCTGGGAGAGCGCGCTTGAGTATATGAGCCTTGGCTGCATGATTTCTCTGGCGGGCCCGGTTACCTTTAAGAATGCAAACAAGCTCTTGGATGTGGCCCGGCTCGTGCCGATCGACCGGCTTTTAATCGAGACGGACAGCCCCTATCTTGCCCCCGTTCCCGAACGCGGCAAGCGCAACGAACCGGCCATGGTCGCTTATGTGGCGCGCAAAATAGCCGAAATTCGCGGTGTTTCTGAAGAAGAAATACGCAGAGCGACGTATGAAAACGGCCGCCGTTTTTTCGGGATTGCCAATCTATGATAGATTTGCATAAAATTACCGGTAGAATTCCCGAAATGATGGTTTCTATTTCAAGAATTTCCGGTATAATTGAATTGTGTGGGGGTTTGTCAAATATGTTCCAACGGAAAAGTGGAAGAAGCAGAGAGAGGAAGGAACTAGCCATGAAAGCGAAAAGGATTTTGGCCATAGCGCTGTTCGTAACGATGCTGGCGGCGCTGGCGCCTATGGCCATGGCGGATGACGCGGTGAAGGTATCGTCGGTATCCGCCTCCAACTACAACAGAAATACCGCGTACACCTACGACCCTTCCAAGGAGTCGGACACATATTTTGTAATCACCGGCCCGTACGACTCCATCGGCCAGTCCGGCCCGCCGCAGATCGGCTGGGGCGTGCAATATCAGGTTACGTTCTATCTGTCCGGCACGCTTAACCTGGCGAACGACACCGTCTACGTCAACGGCTCCAAGATGGATAATTACACCTCCAACTACGGCAGGGTGAGCATCACCGAAGGCACGATCACCTGCATGTTCACCGCCCAGCGCGGCGGCAACCGCCAGACGTACGACATCACCATCAGAGACGACAGCATGGAAACCACGCGCACTCACTCCACCACCATCGTCTACTACGACACCAACTCCAGCTCCGGTACGAGCGGCTGGTATTCCAGCGGCGGCACCATGTCGGTAACGGCGAGGCGCTCCGGCTCCAACTATTCAGTTTCGACCTCCGGTCAGATGATTTACATCGACTACGACAGCGCGTATCATAGCGCCGGCACGTACATCGACGTCGATTTCGCGTTCAACGACCTGTACGGCAATCGTATTCCCAACTATAGCAACGCGTCGCTCAAGGGCGTAACCTCCAACGGGAGCACTCCCTTCATCTATCCCTATCAGTATGACCAGCAATGGCTCATGCGCGGGCAGTTTACAAACGTTCTGTCCATCCCCGTTACCATCGACGTGACAAACACCCGCGTGAGCTTTGTGGTGGATGCCAACGGGCAGCGCTACACCTCGCCGGATTATACGATTTACTGGCGCGATACCCGCCAAAATACCGGCAGCGGCAGCCTGACCATTAATCCTAGCCGCGCGCCTTCCATCTCAGTGGGGCAGGATTACACCTTCACGATCACTTCCAATAATATTCTCAACACCGGCGCGTACTTCACCCTTGAGGTCGGCGGCCAGTCGGGCATCGTCACCACCGCCACCGGCAAGTACCTGACCATCCGCGGCGTGTCGCCGGGCTATACGTGGCTCAACGTGCGCGATACGTGGGGCAAGCTGATCGACACCATCCAGGTGCAGGTCGTAAGCTCCGGCTCGTCCACCTCCACGACCACCACCACCACGGGCGGCGCGCTCTACAGCGTCACCGCAAACTCGCTTAACCTGCGCGCCGGCGCGGGCACCGGCTTTGCGGTGCTTGGGCAGGCCAGATCCGGTAACCAGCTCGAGGTTCTTGAAATCCTGAACAACGGCTGGGCGCGCGTGCGCTGGGGAGCTTCGCAGGCCTACGCCTCCATGTCGTACCTGCGCTACGTAAGCGGCACGGTGGGCGGAACGACCACCACCACGTATACGCCGTCTTCCAGCAACCTCGCAGGAACGTCCACCGGCTATCTGGGCGGCAATTACCTCGACGGCAGCACCCTGGGCGGCAGCTACCTGGGCGGCGACTGGAACAACTACAGCGTAAGTTCGGGCGTGTATATGACGCTGAATGTTGATTACAGCACCGTATACTCCGGCCCGGGCACAACCTACACCTCCATCGGCACGGCGACGCGTGGCCAGCGCGTCTACGTAAGCCGCATCACGAACAACGGCTGGGCCGAAGTGGCCTGGAGCAGCGGCGCGGGCAGCGTAGCGTACATCAACGTGGCTCACTTATACTAAGTCTGTAGCACGTTCTAAGGCGATCCCTCCGGCTTTTGCCGGGGGGATCTTCTTTAGTATAAAGCCGAATATGACGCCTGGATTTTTCCCGCGGCGGGACGGAGGAACCCCCTTGACTTTCGCCGCGCAGGGAAATCGTGCCTTTCCGGCCTAA
The DNA here is from genome assembly GCA_031551255.1 of Eubacteriales bacterium. Lineage (GTDB taxonomy): Bacteria > Bacillota > Clostridia > Christensenellales > UBA1750 > JAVBNW01. The sequence goes on from JAVBNW010000035.1 coordinate 20,883, forward strand.
ATGTGACAAAAGAATGAAGCGGAACTTCTCAACAAAATATTTCGAAAGTATGAAATTGGTGCAACAAAAGATGGCGCACGCACGTCTTACAGGTGTGAAAGCCACGGGAAAGGCTACCTCCACGCGGGATTTCCGCCGGAGAGCACTGCAAGAGAGGAGGGGACGATAAGCACTTCGGATAAATTGTTACGAAACTGTTGACGAACCCCTTTACAAAAATCTTGTCCCGTGGTAATATGTCCGTAAAGCCCCGATACGGGGCAAAAAGGAAAGGAGACCACCTACCCATGAGCAAGAAGATCCTAGCGATCGCTCTGTTCGCGACGATGGTGCTGTCGCTGTTCCCGGTACTGGGCCCGGCACCGACTGCGGACGCTCTGTTCGTCACCACGGCGACGGATGCCAACGGCGATCGGATTCTCCAGAACGTGCGCGTTTACGCGGCGAACACCCTGCAGTATGACAACGACGATAGCGCTAAGGCCTATCAGGCGTCCTACACCGACGAGCTGAACAGCAACATCAGCATGAGCCCGACGAAGAACCTCTCCGGTTACAACACGGGCGCTGGCGTATCTGGCGGCACGATCACCCTGAAGGGCAAGTACGCCGACCTGCAGCAGAAGTATTCGGATTACATTGCCGACAAGCTCGTGCAGTATGACCTGTACTTCGTATTCCCCGAGTTTTCCACCTCTACCAACGATCCTAACAAAGACGGCGACATCAAGATCATCAGCTTCAATGGCGGCTCCGGCTCCATCAGCATGATCGAAAAGGGCGTTCAGAAGGGCCAGTACGGCCTGCGCACCACGATCACCCTGAATAAGGGCGGCACCACCGAGAAGACCGTTTCGCTCGTGTACGAGTACAACAACAAGCGTTACACGGTTGAAGTGAAATTCGTCTACGAAGACACCACCGGCAGCTCCAAGCCCGAACAGGGCCTCCTGATCAGCAAGGTTGCCGCGAACCCGACGTTCGCCGGCGACTACAGCGCTCAGGTTCTGGCCAACACCCTGTTCATCGACTACGCGAGCCCGGATGCTTTCTCCCCCTATACTACCTCCAGCACCGTGGCCATCGCGGCTACCACGACCAACCACGCCTACCAGAGCATTAAGTTCCGCTTCACCACGATCGACGGCACGCCCATCCCCGCGAAGGGCAAGCTGGCCTACGTTGTGAACGGCGGCGACGACTACACCACGTCCAGCGCCGATGCCTCCAAGGGCAAGTTCTTCAACTTTACCGGCTACAACACCGACAGCAGGGCGCTGTACACCAACCAGGCCTCGGATCCTGTTGCCACCGGCGTTGTTGCCAAAGTTGAATACGACAAGGACGTCGTGCTCCCCATCTGGGTCAACGGCGCCACCTCCTTCAAGATCGCGGTTGAAGACGAGAACTACCTCTACAAGTCTGGCGAGATCAAGATCCAGATGAGGCCGGTTCCGCGCAACCAGATCACCAACGTCCTGTTCAAGCAGGGCCGCGACATCAAGATCGTCCTGGGCGAGACCGTCGCTCTGGAGATCAACCCCGCGTTCCCGACCACCTATACCAAGATCACCCTGCGTGACATCGGCATGGGCCACGTCGTCGCCATCGACGACCTGAAGCTCACCGGCGCCACCATCGGCACCACCACGGTGCAGGTCATCAACGAGCAGGGCACTGTGATCGACAACCTGTACGTGACGGTCGTCGCGAAGGATGCCGAGCCCGCGCCCTCCGAGTACAAGACCTACCGCGTCATCTCCCGCACGAACCTGAACAAGCGCGGCGCTCCGATTTCCGGCGCGATCGTGGGCAAGTTCGCCCCCGGCGCTACGTTCCAGGGCAAGGATTCCGGTACGGTTGGCTGGATCGCTGTTAGCGACGGCACCTTCGTATCGGCCGCCTATGCGATGGAGATCGCCAGCAGCAGCACCACCGCCGGCAACTATGTTGTCCGCGTGAGCACCAGCTTGAATGCTCGCTCCACGCCCGGCGGCGCCAAGGCCGGCAGCTTTGCGAACGGCACCGTGCTGAGCATCGTCGCCTTCTCGGGCACATGGGCTCAGACCAGCACTGGCGTGTGGGTTTCCACCAGCTACATCGTGCCGGTTGCCTAAGGAAAGTTAGTGACTATGAAAAGGCCGGTTTTACCGGCCTTTTCTTTTTATGAAAGAACGGAAAGCGTCTTGGATCAACCCTTTCTTCCAAGGTGTGGCCCCAAGGGGCGGTGAGCGCGAGGCGGTTGCGCAGTGCGCGTTCACAACCGAACTGAGGGTTGCAGGCGCATACCTGCCGGCATGCATGGTTGTCATGAAATAGAAGACGCCCATTCTGGGGGCGTATGGCAACGGCGATGCCGGATGGTAACCGCTTTCTTTTTATTCTTCGTTGTGCCATCCGGCATGCATGGTTGCTATGAAATAGAAGACGGCCCATTCTGGGGGCGTATGGCAACGGCGATGCCGGATGGCAATCGCTTTCATTCAATCTTCGTTGTGCCATCCGGCACGCATGATTGAAAATCGAATCCCATGCCACAATCTGCGTAATTGCGCTAATCGTTTTGTGCCGCTCTTTTCGCTCAATCGTTCTATTTTCGGCATTCTATGGAAACAGAGGCGACGTTTACCGCAAAATGGAAAGCGAGACTTATTAAAAAAGTCTTTTTATCTCTTTACAAAATCGTGAAGTTATAGTAAGATCATCCTAGGTAATTTGCTCAAAATATGAGAGGAGGCCCCTCAATGACCAAGAAGATTCTTGCCGTCGTACTTTTCGCAACGATGCTGCTTTCGCTGGCGGCGGTTGCCAATGCCGCCGATCCGATTCCCGCCGAGCAGAAGGCGACTGCCGTCGCGTTTGTCGCTCTTACCAATTCGGATCCTGCGCAGGTCGCCACCGCTGCGATCACCCCTCCGGGAAGCACGATCGGCGTTCTCGCCCCCGGCCTTTCGGACGATACCATCACCATCACCGGCTTGTCCGGCTCGATCGCCAATAAGAACTACAAGATCGCCATCGTGCTCAACGGCCTTTTGGATCTGGAGCGCGACGCCGTTTCGATCAACAACTACTACTACGATTTTGACGGCGACGACAAGGACAACGTTTCCGTGTCGAGCGACGGTCGCTATACCATCGTGTACGCCACCTATTCCTTCGACAAGATTTCCGACTATAACATGGATCGTTCCAACTCCCGCGGCTATGATGTGCACATCGTCAAGGACGGCGCTGTGAAGTTTGACTACAGCTTCACGGTTAAGTATGTCGACAAGTCCTTCACCGAGGATGCTCTTCTGGGTGTTGTAGATAGCAACTACACCACGCTCCTGGGCGATTTCAACCTCAGCATCGCCACCCCCGTGGTCCCTGCTGACGAGGATACCGCTTCCGAGCCCTCCTCCGATGGCATCGACTACAGCGAGGCCAACGCGATCGTCACCGCTTCCCGCTTGAACGTTCGCGCCAGCGCTTCCGCCTCCTCTAGCATTCTCCTTACCTTGAACAACGGCGACGGCGTCTACGTGAAGGCCACCGTTGGCAACTGGTCCCTGATCGTGGACGATGCCGGCAACGAATTCGGCTACGTGTTCACCAAGTACATCAAGGCTATCTAATAAATCCTACATACTCATTATTTATTACGAGGCTCCGCTACATGGCGGGGCCTCGTCGTTGCGAGCTGCATATCCCTCGCTTCCGCGTTGCTACGCGAAAACTCGCTCATTCCGCCGCTCCTCTTCTTCCCCAAGAAACTGAGGTTTCTTGGGGCTAGAAAGAACGAGGGACGCAGAACCCATGTCCTCTCCATCGTTCTTGATCCTCAAAATTCTCACAGTGGTCTTGATGAAGAGGAGGAGCGACTCGGCGGTTTGCGTTACGCTCCGAAATCCCAGTACTCGGTACTGGGATTATTTACGCTATATAAAACCTCATCTTTTTACAAGGCGCTGAGGCATCTTGTGGGAGTAAAGAGAACGAAGAACGTAAGCTCTCCATACCCTGCTTCGTCGTTTTTCTTAAATGATCAAAACCGCCTCAGTGGTTTTGATGAAGAGGAGGAGCGACGGAGTGAACGAGCTTGCACACCGCAGTGTGGAAGCGAGCGATACGCAGTCCGCGACGACTAAGGTGCCAGCATTTCTTTCACGCAAGTATGTCGATACGCCCCCGCCGATTTTGGCGTGGTAGGCACTTCCAGAACCACGCACACAAGCCGGTCATAGTCGGTATTGCGCACAAAGCTGATGCTCCAAGCGATTTCCCGCTCCTTATTCCCCCCAATTTCCGCGGTTCCGGTCTTTCCCAGCGTTTCGATATCCTTCAATTGCCCACTATTGCCCGACCCTCGGGTGATGACCTTGCGCAGCATCGGGCTAAGGATATCGAGCGTGCTTTTGTCTAAAACACCTTCATAAAGAACCGCGGTATCGTTGGTTCCAATGGTTTTATAGGTCATGCCGTCCATCTGCTTAAATTCTTTTACCAGCCGGGGGCGCATGATGTTGCCGTCGTTCGCGAAGGCGGAGAAAATGCTGGCCATCTGCAATGGAGATATCAGCATCTCGCCCTGTCCGAAGCCGGTCGAGGCTAGCAATTGGAGGTTGGACATCGAGCCTTGGTTGCGTATTTGCGATGTCTTGACCGGGGTATCAAACGGAAAGGGCTTTCCAAAGCCTAGTTTTTCCAGATACGGATCAAAGTGCTCCCAGCCCGCTTTGAGTGCGGTGTAGCCAAAGTAGATGTTATCGGAGTAAACGATCGCGTTTTCCATGTTGACCGGTCCCTCGTAGTTCGACACGCGCGTGATCGGCGGAGCGTTCCATTCAGGATAGGTAGGCAGCCATTGGCGCGTTTTCCAGTCGATGCGCTCGGTGAACTCAAAATTTTGATTTAGGATGCCATCTTGCAAGGCCATAGCCGCGGTAAAAGGCTTGATGGTGGAGCCGGGCGGATAGGTTGCGATGGTGATGCGGTTGTGAAACGGTTGATTGGCCTCGGGGGAGAGCATGGCCGCCATCACATCGTTGGGTATTGCAAAGGTATACATATTGGGGTCAAAATCCGGATACGAGGAGGCCGCCAGCACATCTCCGGTAAGGGGGTCGAGCACGATGATCGCTCCAGCGGTAGCGTCTACCTGCGGAAGCCTGTCCAACAGCGTTTCGGCGCGGATTTGCAGTTCGTAGTCGAGGGTTAGCGTAAGGTCGATACCGTTCACAGGGTCGATGCGCTTGACGATGTTCTTTTTCGAGCCGTCCGGCGCGATGATCGCGATTTCCCGCCCGCGATAGCCGGCCAATATATCTTCATATGCCTGCTCGAGGCCGGATACGCCCACACGGCTGTCCGCATCATAGCGCTGCGGGTCGATTTCGCCGTCGATGGGATGCGTGTAGCCGATGAGATGGGCGAACGTCGCCCCTTGCGGATAATAGCGAACCGGCCGGAATTCACGCCTGTCGATGCCGACGGCGGGGATGGACACCAGCATTTCAGAGAGCGTTACGTCGATCGTGTCCGGCAGAAATACTTTGATGACTGCGACATCGTCGTTGGATTCCGTGGCGACGATATCGCGGATTTGCTTTGCATCCATCTGCAAAAGCGCCGCGAGGCGGGTCGATACATCCGTTAGGTCCTCTACTTTGGATCGCCTTACATAGACCGTGTCGCCATACGCGTTGATCGCGTAGGCATTGGCCTCCTGATCCAAGATTTCGCCGCGCTTTTGCTTGAGCGTGCTCAGCAAAACCTTGTCTCCCCACTCCATGCCTTCCAACACGGCGGCCGGAGTCCATGCGATGCGCCATTCCAATGCCGTGCGGCTTAGCTCCAGCGTGACCTTTTGCGTAAATGGGTCAAAGTTTTCGCAGTTATAGGTAAGCGTATAGTTAAGGGCAGCGTGCGTATCGTTCGTCGGCTGCGTCGATTCTAGTTTCCAGGAAAATTCTTTCAGGCCGATCGTCGAAAATACCGCGCGGTCGTAAAAATCGATGAAACTTGCCAAGGTAAGCCCTTCCGGTTTTTCATCGGGCAGCATTTCGTAGCAGGCGCCATAGTCGCGCATTTCCAGCGCGGCAAAAAACGCATCGCCGATCGCGGACAAATCCTCCGATACCGGCTCGGTGCATGCTCCCAGCGGAACCAACGTCAGGATGAGGACGAGAAACAGGCTCAGTTGCTTCATATGGATTCTCCATTGCTATGCTTTATATGCATAGGATAAACGAACCAAGATGCGAAGAGATTCCCACATATGAATAGGAAAGGAAATTATCGCTATAAGCACCTTACACCTTTCGTGGATAGCGCGTAGAACATCGGCTGGAATGTTTCCATTAATATGGGCATAATCATAGGGTAGACAAGCCCAAATTTGACAAAAGTCGGCCATTTGCAGTATGATGACGATGTGTATGGCGGCATAGCCGCCTATGCTGATTCTAGGAGGTTTTTTATCGTATGTTGAGAAGATACGGCAACGACAGGGTGTATCGAACCACATACCTGTCGGGCGTAGAGTGGAAGAGGGACCGCCGCAAGGTCGGTTGGCTTCGCCGCGCCTGCTCGTCGTTTGCCGCCGCGTTATCCCGGTTTGGCAGAGAACTTCTCGGCGTTTTGCTTGCCGTATTTTCCGCCGTTGCCGGAGTGTTTACAGGTTCTACGCGCCAGCGCGCTTCCGAGGGCCCGGCTTTCGAAAGGCGCTACGCCGGCGGTGAACCGGTGAGCGTACGCGGCATGGCGGTTCGACGGCCTTCGCGCGAATCCATTTTTGTACTGGAAGGCGCATTTATGCGCCGCACGCTGCTCATTACCCTGGCAACGATCTTGCTGATATCCGGCATCGCGGCAGCGCCGTCCGTCGCCGTGTTCGCATCGAGTTCCACGGTCATGTTGCTGGATGAAGACAGCGGCATCGCTTCGCAAATCGTCACTCGGGCGGCGACGGTAGGGGAGCTGCTCGACACATACGGTATCGAGCTTGGCGTCGGGGATATCGTATATCCCGACAGGGCGCAGCCGCTCAAAGACGGGCAGGAAATCCTCCTGCGCCGCGCGATGAGCGTAAGCACCAATGTCGATGGGGTGGCGCGCGATCTGCGCATCCAGGCAGGCACCGTGCGCGAGGCGCTCGCAATGTCCGGCGTTTCCTACAACGCCGACGATATCATCATGCCGTCGCTGAGCACGACGCTCAGGCCCGGAATGGCGATCACTATCACCCGCGTCGTCAGCGAGGTGGTGACCGAATCGCGACGCCTGCACTACTGGGAAATCGTAGAAAAAGACAAGACGCTCTATGTGGGCGATACCAAGATTGCCCAGCAGGGTAAAGAGGGCGAAAAAGAGGTCGACATTCGCATCGTATACCACGACGGCCAAGAGGTTTCCCGCGAGGAGGTCGGCGAGAGAGTTATCGAAGCGCCGATGCATAGAATCGTCAAGGAAGGCACCAAGGAGAAGCCTAAGGCGACGGCATCTACGGCCAAGGCTTCCGCATCCACCGCCAACTCCAGCGCGACTGCCAGCACGGGTACAGCCGTTTCAACGATCAAGACCGATGGCTACAAGGACAACAAATGGTGGGTTTTCTACAAGGATAAGCAATACGAGAAGAAGAAATCGCTGTCGGTCAAGGTAACCGCCTACACGCATACCGGCAACCGTACGGCTACCGGAACATGGCCCTCGGTGGGTACGATCGCCGTGGATAAGACCGTGATTCCGCTGGGCACGCGGCTGTATGTGCCGGGCTACGGCATCGGCATCGCCGCCGATACCGGCAGCGCCATCAAAGGGAATATCGTCGACGTATTCTTCGACAGTTATGAAGAGTGTGTCAAGTTTGGGCGCAAGAGCGTTACCATTTACGTGATCGGCAAGCCCCAGCCCAGGGAAATATGACGACTAGCGAAATTATGACGCTTCTTCGAGCGCGCGGTTATCAGTTCAACCGCGCGCTCGGGCAACATTTTTTGGCGGACGAACGGATGATCTCATCCATCGTAGATGTTTCGGGCGTCGGCCCCGCAACCAATGTGCTGGAGATTGGCCCCGGAGCAGGGGTGTTGACCGGCCCTTTGGCGCGGATAGCTAAAAAGGTGCTGGCGGTGGAGCTGGACAGGGCGCTGTTGCCGGTGCTCGATACGGTGCTCACGGGACGCCCAAACGTTACCGTGGTAAGGGACGACATCATGCGCTCCGATATTGCCGCGCTTGCGGGCGAGCACTTTGGCGGGGAAAGCTTTTCAGTCGTATCCAACTTACCCTATTCGATTACCACGCCGGTGCTTACTCGCCTTTTGCGCGAAAGCTTTCCCATCGAGGGGCTGACTGTAATGGTGCAGGCCGAGGCGGCCGATCGCATTATGGCTACGGAGGGCAAGGAGTACGGGCCATTGGCCGTTCTTGTGGCGTATCGCGCGCAGGTTTCGCGCGAGCTTGACGTTCCGCGCCATCTCTTTATGCCGCCGCCGCATGTCAATTCTGCCGTATTGCGCATGAAGATCGTGCCGCCCGAGCGCCCCGCAAAGGACGAAACGCAGTTCTTTGGCCTGGTGCGTTCGGCGTTTGCGATGCGGCGCAAGACGCTGATGAACAACCTGCGCCCCTTTGGTATCCCGGCCGAGGATCTCGCCGCGGCCATGCGGGAAGCGGGAATCGACCCGCATGCCAGGGCGGAACAGGCGCCGTTACCTCAGTTGATCGCCCTGTCCGACAACTTGATCGAAGGCGGCTATGTTATTTTTTAGACAATCAGCAGGAATCGGCCGGAACACGCCGTATTATACAGTGTAGAATCTGGCCAAGGTTATGGCATTGCTAGCACAGTACATATACACCGAATAAAACCGGGAGGGAACGACATGAATACCTACGGCCTTGAAAAACTCGGCATCATCAACCCCACTGCGGTGCATCGCAACGCGACAATTCCCTTTTTAACGGAGCGCGCGCTTGCACGCGGCGAGGGTATTCTTTCCAAAACCGGTGCGCTGTGCGTCTACACCGGCAAGTATACCGGCCGCTCCCCTAACGACAAGTTTATCGTCGACGATCCGGCGGTGCACGACGAGATCGCGTGGGGCAAGGTGAACAGCCCGATTAAGCCCGAGGTGTTCGACAAGATCTACGAAAAGATGATGGCCTACCTACAAAACCGTGAAATTTTCATCTACGACGGCTTTGCCGGCGCGGATCCCGAATATCAATGCAACTTCCGCATCGTCAACGAGTTTGCGAGCGAGAACCTTTTCATTCAGCAGCTGCTGCTGCGTCCCACCGCGCAGGAGCTCGAAAAGATGGGCCCCGCCGATTTCACGATCATCGCGGCCCCGGGCTTTAAGTGCATCCCCGAGATCGATGGCACGAATTCCGAAGCGGCGATTCTGGTCAACTTCTCCAAGAAGCTCGTCATCATCGCAGGCTCCCAGTACGCGGGCGAAATCAAAAAGTCCGTATTCTCGATCATGAACTACGTGCTTCCCAAGAAGAACGTATTCCCGATGCACTGCTCGGCCAACATGGGAGTCAAGGGCGACGTTGCGCTGTTCTTCGGCCTGAGCGGCACCGGCAAGACGACGCTTTCCGCAGACCCGGACCGCAAGCTGATCGGCGACGATGAGCACGGCTGGTCGAACAACGGCGTGTTCAACTTCGAGGGAGGCTGCTATGCCAAGTGCATTCGCCTTTCCAAGGAAAACGAGCCGCAGATTTGGGATGCCATCCGCTTTGGCGCGCTGGTCGAAAACGTGAAGATCGACCCGGAGACCCGCGAGTTCGATTTCGACACCGAAGAGATCACCGAAAACACCCGCGTGGGCTATCCGATCGACTTCATTCCCAACGCGCAGATCCCCGGCGTGGGCGGAACTCCGACGGCCGTTATCTTCCTGACGGCGGATGCGTTCGGCGTGCTGCCTCCTGTGGCGAAGCTCACCCGCGAGCAGGCGATGTATCACTTCGTATCCGGCTACACCGCGCGTCTGGCGGGCACCGAGCGCGGAGTCACCGAGCCGCAGGCCACCTTCTCTACCTGCTTTGGCGAGCCCTTCCTGCCGTTGGCGCCCAAGGTATATGCCAAGCTCCTGGGCGAGAAGGTCGATTCCTCCGGCGCGAGCGTGTATCTTGTGAACACCGGCTGGTCCGGCGGCCCGGCGGGCGCGGGCGGAAACCGCATGTCCATCAAGAACACCCGCGCGATGATCACAGCGATCCTCACCGGTGAGCTTGATAAGGTAGAGTTCTACCTCGATCCGAACTTCAACGTGATGGTGCCCAAGGTCTGCCCCAACGTTCCCGCCGAAGTGCTCACCCCGAAGAACACTTGGGCCGACAAGGCCGCGTACGACGTGCAGGCAAAGAAGCTTGCCCAGATGTTCCGCAGCAACTTCAGCAAGTACGACATGCCTAAGGAGATCGTCGACGCAGGCCCGCAGGGCTAACCGTTCATTTATATAGTAAATAGCTAAATAATGGCCCTCCCGCAATGCGGGAGGGCCATTATGCCGGGAAATAGAGATCATGCCCGTTAGGTCTCTTGCGAAACTCCAAGACAACGGCGCAAGCGGCAAAAATGACGCGATGCGGCGCCAGCGCCTCGTCGTCGCGGACTGCGTATCGCTCGCTTCCGTGCTGCGGCACGAAAGCTCGTTCACTGCGTCGCTCCTCCTCTTCCTCAAAACCGCTGCGGCGATTTTGAGGAGCAAGAAGAACGGCGAAATTAGGAACGAG
>JAVBNW010000049.1:0-15819 GCA_031551255.1 Eubacteriales bacterium
TTTAGTGTTGGGTTTAGCCGGGCGGTTCTGTGGTTGTCTTTGGTGGTTTATCAAATGCGTGGGTTAGCGCCTGTTCGGGTCTCCGCCCGTACCCCCTCCGGGGGATAAATCCCCCGGGCCCCCGGCAAAAATGCCCTTATATGGGCATGAAGGCAAGAGACCCTTGCCGTGGCATTTATAGTCAATCAACCCCAAAACTATGGCATCTGAGCGGTCTATTTTCCGTGCCGCAGTGTTGTCGTCCTTGACGGGCCACTCGGCCCGCCCGCGTCCTTCGCCTTGCGGCGCGGAAAATATCCTCGCTCATCTCGCTCTCGTTTTGAGGTTGGTTGACTATATCGTCGGGTTCGCCGCTCTTAGGGCCATGAATTCGGAGGGGTTTCCATGGAAAGGCAAGCGTATATTTCCGATGGAACGGTCGCGCTGGTCGAGTATGTCGATGCGCGGGATGACGCAGGGTGCTACCGCTGCTGGCTGGATCCGGACACGCAAAGAGGATACAACCACAATGTGACCGAAACGTTCGAAGAATTTGCGCAAGGGTCGATTCAATCGCGTTTCGCGGCGACGATCGTAAGGCTTATGGACGGCGCGCACATCGGCTATATGTTTCTATCTACCGATGAAAGTGCGCCGGATCTGGCGATCATGCTGGATAGGGCCTATCGGGGGCAAGGGTATGGTTCGGCAGCCTTTTCGCTCGGCGCGCGTTATTGTTTTGAAGCGTTTCCTGTGCCCGCACTTTACGCGGGCTGCTACGAAGACAATGCCCCGAGCCTTGCCATGCTCAAAAAATGCGGTTTTGTACCCCACCCTGAAGGCAACCAAGCCGAAAAGCACTTTCTGACCGGAGAAGACATCGTGCAGATGGACTTTGTGCTTTATAGTCACCGGCCCTGAAAATCCGAGCCTCTAAGCAGCTCTTTTTCCGCCCCGCGTTGTCTGCGTCGGTCGACGTGGCTGCCGGGCACGTCTTCCTCCGCCTTTGCGCGGAGGCGGAAAAATTGCTCGCTCATTTTGTTCGGATTTTCAGGGTCGGCGACTATAGATATTGTAAACACTGCGGTGGAGCGGTATAGTCTTAAACATGAAATAAAGCGATTTTCTACATAGATAAGGAGTGGGAAGCAATTATGACAAATATATACTTTGTACGCCATGCTCAGCCCGATGATGGCTGGAAAGATGATCGAACACGACCTTTGACGCCAATGGGACTAAAAGACCGCTTAGAAGTTTCAGGTTTGCTGTCTGGTGTCGATATCGCTTTATTCATTTCAAGCCCCTATAAAAGGAGTATTGATACGATCGCAGATTGCGCGAGCTTTTTTAATATGGAAATCAAAACTGATGAACGATTTAAAGAACGCAGGCAAGGTATAAGCAATCATGCAGAAGGTATTTTGGAAAAGCGGTGGAGTAATTTTGATTTTTGTGAAGAAGGTGGTGAAAATCTGCGTAGTGTCCAACGACGCAATATTGAAGCGGTAAAGGAAATACTTGATAAATGCAAGGATAAAAGAATCGTTGTTGGTACTCATGGAACCGCCTTGAGCACTATCATGAATTATTACGACTCATCTTTAGGATGCAACTGGTTCAAAAAAATATGGTTTTGTATGCCTTGCGTCATCAGGTTGGATTTTGACGGTCAACGCTTAATAGGCAGAGAAGAATTGCTAAGCATCGAAAGAGGTTATTAATTTAGATTGTCCAAAGTATAGAATTGGAGGTGGTGCCGTGGCAAAGATTAAGCTCACCCGTGGAGAGAGGCTTAAAGGTTTGCGCGTTGAAAAAGGTTTTACCCTTGCTGAGCGGGCCGGGGCCACAAAGATACCCCCGTCCACCTTGAACCGCTTAGCGAACAAGGACGATTGCCGTGCCGGGCATCCCGACATTACAATTCTGGTGAAGCTTTACGGCGTGTCGGCGACTATCTTTTCGACCTGACCGAGGATAGAGAACTCCGAAACGTTGACTTTGACGTACTCCATACTTCCGACAATACGATTGCGATGCCGACAAGCTGAAAGCTCAATAACCGTCTGCAACGCGAGATGATGACCCACCTGGATTTTCCCGATTGGTCGAATTAGAGGTTTATAGTCACCCGTGACGACCGCCCGAATGATCCATTGTAAAAAGCCCCCAGCGGGGGCTTTCGGATATTTTGCTAGAGTTTTACGACGGGGCGGAGCACCTCGTACCCGAACAATTCGGAGCGAAACCTCTGGTAATCCTGGCACACCCCTTCGTTCCACCGAAAGTTCTTTGTGGAGGGATCGAAGTTCCAAGCGAGATCTTCCACCCGCTTCATCACCTCGCCGCAGTCCCGCAAAAAGTCAAACGGCGGGTGGAAGAACACCAGGTAGTGGCTTCCCGGAAAATCCTTGCGAGCAAAGCCTTCGGGGATATCGCCTTTGTAATCGGCGGGCACGCCGAGGCCATAAAAGTAGGCCCTTTTCCCGTCCTTGTAATACCATCCCGCGGTATGGCCACATACCACCGGATCGGCGACGTTTTCCATGCTGTCGACTATGCCGCAGATCTTATCGCAGTCGTGGCGATCCCAGAAATCCATATAGCAGGTCGCGCTATCGTCCCAAATGCCGATGTAGCTGTGCGCCGGGATGTATTCCACCCGGACGTTGGGGCTGGTTAAGATACTTTCCATCTCTTGAACACCCTCCCTATTAGCGTCATCGGGAAAGAGAATGTTTTGTTTTATCGAAAAAACAACCGGCCTAGGCCTTTTGCGGTAGGCGGCGGGCGTTAGGCCGTAGGCCCTCACAAACGCCCTCGTCAGGGCCTCTTGCGAGGAGAAGCCGTATGTAACCGCGATATCCAGGATGCGCGCGCTTGTATCCCGAATTTCTATGGCCGCCCTGCACAGCCGCCTTCCGGCGGTATAACTGCGCAGCGTAACGCCGACTGTTTCGCGAAATCTGGTAGAGCAATAGGTCGGCGAATAGCCGATCTGCCGGGACATCCCAGTCAGCGTCGGTTCCTCGTCCAGATGTTCCTCGATCCAGTCGATCATGGCCTGCACGGTTTTATCCCACGGAACCATCCACATTCTCCTTCCTGGGCATAGCATAACCCGGCACAGAGTATGTTTTCTTGATTTCAGTTGTGAAAAGAGCGCTTCGGCGCTATGAGAAAGAAATATGAAGGTCGTAAAGAATCCACCTTGCCGCATCGAGCAGCGTTTCGGCGACGTGCGCCGCCTGGGCGTCTTCCCATGTATGGCGGTATTCGCCAAGGCTTCCCCTGCCCACGCCGGTGAGCACCAGCACGCCCTTCGCGCCGATGTTTTTCGCCAGCAGCATGTCCGTCTTGCCCATGTCGCCCACAGCATACATCTTATCGGGGTCCATGGGCCATTCCCCCATTGCTGCATCCACAAGCCCGGTCAGCGGCTTTTTGCACGCGCAGTTGTCGGATTTCCTATGCGGGCAGCAGTATACCGCATCAAACCGCGCGCCTTCCAACGAGAGAGAGGCCTTAATGCGGCGAAGTTCGCGGCCGTATTCCTCCATCGTCAGTTCGCCTTTGGAGATGTGCGATTGGTTCGTAGCTCCGATTGCCAACACGCCGTGGCGGTTCAGCAGCGCGACCGCCTGCGCCGAAAATGGATAGAGCGCAAGCGAGCGGATGTCGTCCGTCCCACCGCCGCCCAGCGTGCCTTGGAAGTCGATAAACGCCACAGGTTGCACCGCGACCCCCCCCATCAACTTTGGTAATTTGACAAAAAGTTAAAGGGCGGTTTAATGCCGCCCTTTTTGCATTTCATTCAATCGCATATACGCTACGCAAGCAAAACGCTCTTACCCGTGCGCGCGGATTCAAAAGCCGCCTCCATAAGGCACAGCACCTTGCGAATCTGCTCGGGCTTTACGATCAGCTCTTCTTTGCCCTCTATCGCCGCGCTGACGTTTGCGTAGTACTCCGTCCAGTCCGCGGTCACTTCGGGTAGGGGCAGGTATTCCTTCAGGCTGTCCGGACGCGGCGCGAACGTGCGCGTAGGCCCCGCGGAGGTCATGATGATGATCGGCTTATCCTCTTGCAGCGAGTCGATCCTGACGATCGAGCCCTCCTTGCAGTTGAAATCCTGGATAAACAGCGTCGCTCGGTCGCCCATGACGAGCCAGCGCGGCGATTCCTTCAGCACGTAGGTGCCGATTTCAACCTGTACGCGTCGGCCGTCTTTGAGATCCAGCAGCAGGAAGAAATAGTCGTCCACCTCGGGGTTGATCACGCTGTTTTGCACGCAGGTGACGGTTTTTACGCTGTCAAACCCGCACATGAAAAGGATTTGATCCAGGAAGTGTACGCCCCAGTCGTACAGCATGCCGCCTCCGTGCTCCTTAACGCCCCGCCAGCCGTGCATCACCCCGCCCGAGCCGTGCAAGCGGGATTGGATCGAGTATACGTTGCCCAGCTCTCCGGATTCGAGTACCGCTTTTGCGGTGAGAAAGTCTTTGTCCCAGCGGCGGTTCTGATGCACAGTAAAGAGCTTGCCCGCCTTTTTAGCGGCGGCGATCATGGTGTCGAGTTCTTTCACGGTCATCGCCACGGGCTTTTCGCTGATGACGTGCTTGCCGGCCTGCGAGGCGGCGACGGCCATGCGCGGATGCACGTCGTTGGGGGTGGCGACCAGCACCGTATTGATGCGCTCGTCGGCCAGAAAATCTTCAAGCTTGTCATAACCCGTCAGGCCCTCTTCGCGCGCGATGCCCACGCGCACCGGGTCGATGTCGTAGGCGGCGAGCACGTTTACGCCCTCCACGCGCGGCGCGTTCTTTCTGTGCCAGCCGGCCATGCCTCCGTAGCCGATGATTCCCAAATTGATCGCCATGCCGTGTTCCTCCGTCGTCTATATTTTTGCGGTGCGAAGCCGCAATGTCGATTGATGGTATTGCCCCCGTATTACGGATTGATGCTGTCAAAGGCCTCTTGCGCAGTGATCGTTCCGGATGCGAGATCCTTGAGCGCAACGGCCAGCCGGGCATCCGCCGAGCTGTCCCAAAGGGGCTTGATCGCTCCCTGCATTAGCGCAAGCACTTGTTTCATACCCGGAATATCCGGCGCGAAAACGGTAGTTTTTGCCGCCGGGATGGAGTAGGTGGCCTCTGCCAGCGTGGAGGAACCCTCGCCCGCGCACAGCCAGGCTATGAATGCGAACGCGAGGTCTTGGTTGCCGCCTTGCGCATTGAGTGCGAAAGAAAAGCCGGCCTTGGCTACCGCCGCCGCGCCCGCACCGTCTCCGACACCCGGCAGCGGCGCTATACCCAGCGAAACAGAGCTTTGGGCGATGTCCATAAGGCAGGAGGAATCCGCGGCAACGGCGATGAAGTGGCGCTTGCCGTCCATGCCGCCGCCGGATAGGCTATCCCAGATGGTTGGGTAAAGCGGCAATTCCAAAGAGCCCGCGGATACGGAGCCGTTTTGGAACAGCGCTTCCAACGTTTCAAGGGCGCTGAGCACGGCCTCGTCGTCCCAAGAGGCTTCCCCTGCGTCGATGGCCGCAGCCATGCCGGGGGATTGCTGCTCGAGGACGCTGAGAAACATAGGCGTCAGAAGGGAGTAATCCAGCGTGCTCAGCGCCAGCGCGGCGATCGACAGGGAATCCGCGCCTTCACCCTCCGCGGCGGCGTGCAGTTCGCCGAATGTGGCTGGGGCGCTCGAAAGCCCGAGCGCCTTGAAGGCATCGACGTCGTACGCCATGAGCGGCAAAAGCGTCATCGTGGCGGGGAGGGCGTAGCATTCGCCTTCTGCGCCGATCGCCTGCCCGGCGGCGGGATAAAAGCCTTCTGCCCAATTCTCGCCCCACATCTTTGCGGCGAGCGGCGCAAGAGGCTCGAGCATGCTTAAAAACTGTTCGGCGCGGGCCCCCGGCTGCATCATGAGGATATCCGGCGCTTCTGCGGAGATAAGGGCGGCCTGCAAGCCGCTATAGTAGGCGTCTTCGTCGGGCTGCGCCGTCCAGGTGAGGGCGACATTCGGGTATTGCTTCGCCCATGCGGCCTCTACGGCGCTAAGCGCATTTTCATCGATGGCCCATGTGGCGATGCGCAGGCTGCCCTTGACCGGGTTGACGCCACCCGAAGGGGCGGGCGTCGCATCCACGCCGCCCGTCGGGGCGAGGCTGTCGGCGGGCTTTGTGGGCGAGGTTTCCGTTTTACACGCCCCCAGCAGCAGAAGGAGAGCCACAAGCGCGGCGGCGGTGAGCTTTTTCATCATGTAAGAGAGAACCCCCTTGTTGTGTAAAGTGCGATGCGCCGTGCGAACGCACGGGAAAAAGCAATACCACGGGCAAGGCGCCAAACATGCGCTACGAGGCTGCTTTGCATGCAAAACAGTCTGGCGTTGCGCTGCCCTGCAAGTATAGCATATTTTGTATGCCGATGGTACAATGCATGGCGAGGGATCGCCGATTCATCCGGGAGGCATCTTTGCGTTGCGAGCCATTTGCAGCCTACTTGACACAATTATAGCGGGAGGTTTTTATATGGGCAAGATTCGCTTTGGCGTGGGCACGTATATTCTTAGGAAGGAAGCTGAAAAAGATCTGAACGGCGTGCTGGAGCGACTCGCCGCCATCGGCTACGACGGCGTGGAGCTGTTGGGCTTTTTCGGAAGAGAGCCTTCCGACATCCGCAAAAAACTGGATGCACTGGGCATATGCGCGCTGGGCGATCACGTGCCGTACGACGCATTTCTCAGCGAGCCGGACAAAGTCATCGACGAACATCTGGAGGTTGGCTGCGGCTATGTGACCATCGCGCATCAGCAGGGGCAGTTTGTACCCGGCACGCAGGAATATGGCGATATGCTTACCGGCATGCGCGCCCTGATCGCCAAGTGCCTGCATAAGGGCTTAACGCCGCAGTACCACAACCACGGCTGGGATGTGCTGGGCGATCCTTCCTATGCGGATAGCCTGCTTGGGGATCTTGCGAAGGACGGCTTGTGTCTGGAGCCGGATCTTGGGTGGATGGCGTTCAGCAGAGCCGACCCGGCGGCCTACCTTAAGCGCCACGGGGCGCATTGCCCGGTTTTGCACTTTAAAGATGTATACGCCGACGATTACGCGGCGATTACGAAGCCCGCGGGGGATCTTAAGGGCGACCCTGCGAACGGCGGCTTTGAATTCCGCCCCACCGGCTACGGCACGGTAAACTTTCCGGCGCTGATGCCGCTGTGCCTCGCGTGCGATCCCAAGTGGATGGTAGTGGATCACGACCTGGCCTACGAGCGCGATACGTACGAAGACCTGCGATTGAGCCTCGAATATACCAAGGCGCTGTACGCCATGTCGCTTACGTGAGCGGAGAGTTTTCGGCGCTGCGCATGATCGCTTCAGACTTGGACCGCACGCTGCTGGGCGAAGGCGGCGAGCTATCCGATGCCGCGGCCGGGGTGCTTGGGCGCTGCCGCGCGCGCGGCCTGATTACGGCGTTTGCGACCGCGCGGCCCGAGCGCGCCACCTGGGTATTTCAGCAAAAGTTCAGGCCGGATTACGTGTTTGCGAACAATGGCGCTTCCATCTACCATAATGGCGAAAAGATTTACGAAGCCGCCATTCCCCGGGATGTGCTGCGCGCGGTTTTGCGTCAGGTGCTTGCGCATCCTAAGGTAGCGTGCATCGTGATCGAGGCAGAGGGCCGCCAGTACACCAACTGCGCGGACACGAGCGACTGGGGCTTGCACTGGAACCCCGCCTACACGGATTTTTCATCGATACCCGATGTAGATGCGCCCAAGTTCTCCATTGAGTGCGCGGATGGCGAGGCCATCCGGCGCATGCTTGAGCATTATCCGGAGCTGACGCTCAGCGCGAACAGCGGCGAGGACCGGTACCAAATCGTGTGCGCGGGCGAGAGCAAGCTTCATGCGATCGAGCGCGTCGCCGCGATGCTGGGCTTTTCCGTTAAGCAGGTGGCCGCCTTTGGCGACGACCATAACGATGTTGCGATGCTGAAGAGGTGTGGCGTGGGTGTGGCGGTGAAAGAGGCGATTCCCGAGGCGAAGAGGGCCGCGCGTTTCATCTGCCCAAGCCACCGCGAGGACGGCGTCGCGCGCTGGATCGAGGACCATATACTTTCGATGCCGTGAAGGAGGGTTGCCCGATGAAGATCTTGGTCGTGATGCCCAAAGGAGATGTGCGCGATTCCTTTCTGCCGCCCAAGGTGGCCAAGCTGCTTGAGGACATGGGCGAGGTGGATTGGAACCTAACCGACGCGCAGCTTTCGCCCGAAGAACTGCGTGGGAGGCTTTCCGGGGTAACCTTTGCGGTGACGGGCTGGGGGAGCCCGCGCTTTAGCGAGGACGTTTTAGCCGGAGCGGACAGTCTGCGGGCGATCGCCTACACCGCGGGTTCCGTCGCGCCTATCGTTTCGGATGCGGTGTACGAGCGCGGCATCCGGGTGATCGGCGGCAACGACATGTTCGCCGAATCGGTGGCCGAGGGCGTGATCGGCTATGCGCTCGCGTCGCTTCGGGATATTCCGCGCTATGCGCGCATGATGCAGGAAGATGGCTGGAGCTGCCCGGATTGGTATACCGAGGGGCTGCTTGGGCAAACCGTGGGGCTCATCGGCTTCGGCGCGGTGGCCAAGCATACCGCGAAGCTGCTTAATGCGTTCGGCACGACCATCAAGGTGCACGCCGACCACGTGACGCCCGAAGAAGAGCTCAAGCACGGCGTTACGAAGACCACGCTGGAGGATATCTTCACCACCTGCAAGGTCGTGTCGCTGCACACCTCGGCGGTGCCGGAATACCGTCACATCGTAAACGAACGCCTTTTGCGGATGCTGCCCGACGGCGCGCTGTTCATCAACACATCCCGCGGCATGTGCGTAGACGAGGCGGCGCTCGCGCGCGAGGCGGCCATGGGGCGCTTCCGCGTGGTGTTGGATGTGTACGACAAGGAGCCGCTTTCGATGGACAGCCCGCTGCGAGGCCTTCCCAACGTGCTGCTGATGCCCCATATGGCAGGCCCTACCGTCGACCGTCGAAGCTTCATCGGCAAGGCCGTGATCGAGGCCACCGCAAGCATCTTAGCGGGCGGGCAGTCTCATCTTGAGATCACCCGCGAAATGGCCGACAGGATGACCCGATAAGGAAAGCCCCGTTTCCAAACAAAAAGGAGGAAGCCGGTCCGGCTTCCTCCTTGCCTGTGTTATGGATCTTCGCGGGCGGGCTTCGCCGCCTTAGTTCGCCAATGTGTTGTCGCGTCCAAGCATAGCCGCGCCGATGATGCCCGCGTCGTTGCCCATGGTGGAAAGCTCGATGCGCGCATAGGACACGCCCTTATAGAAGATCTTTTTTGCGACGGAGGCGCGTAGCGGCTCGACAAGAAATTCTCCCGCGCGGCTGACCCCGCCGCCCAGCGCGATCACCTCGGGATCGATGAAGTTGATGATGGTGACGATGCCCGCCGCCATGTATTCGATATAGCGGTCAAAGATGATCTTAGCCTGCACATCGCCCGCCTTCGCAGAGTCGATGACGATTCTTGCCGACATCTTCTCCGGATCGCCCCCGGTTTTTTTGTATAGCTCGGATTCGGGGTGGTCTTTTAATATGGCGTTCGCGCCGCGGATGAGCGCCCCGCCCGAGGTATAGCGCTCCCAGCAGCCCTTGTTGCCGCAGGTGCACTGGTCTCCATCCACTTCCACGATCATGTGCCCAAGCTCGCTGGCGATGTGGTGTGGGCCGGAGTAGACCTTCCCATCCAGGATGATGCCGCCGCCGACCCCCGTGCCAAGCGTCAGGAACACCGACTGTTTGCACCCCTTCGTAACTCCCGCGAACGATTCGGCGAGCCCGGCCACGGTGGCGTCGTTTTCGATGAACAGCGGTTTTTTGATATAGGGGTTTAAGTATTCGCGCACCGGCACATCGTGCCAGCCCAGGTTCGTGCAAAACAGCACCACGCCGGTGTCGTTGTTGGCGATGCCGGGAACCCCCGCGCCGATGGCCGTAATGTCCTTAAGCGTAAGGTTTGCCTTGGCGATCAGGTCGAGGCACAGCCTGCCCATATCCTCGCACACGGGCTTCGGGCCGCGCTCGGCCTTGGTGGGCACCTCGCCCTGTATGATGATTTTGCCCGCCTCGTTCACGATGCCCGCGGCGATGTTCGTGCCGCCCAGGTCGATGCCGATGAAATACATAGTCTATCCCCTCTCTTGTGTCGGAATGAAAACCATTACGTGGCGAGCGCTTAAAGCTCTTCGCCTTCCAGCCGCGCGCTCAGGCGCTCGTCAAGCTCCTTCGCCGCGTGGTAGCCCATCAGCTTGAGGCGGTGATTGCTCGCGGCCACCTCTAAAATGATCGCCAGGTTGCGGCCCGGCCGCACGGGGATCGTCAGCCTCTGGAGCTTCACGCCCAGTATGGTTACGAATTCTTCGTTGATGCCGAGCCTGTCGTACTCCTTCGAGTCGTTCCACAGCTCAAGATGAGCGACCAAGTCGATGGATTTGGCGTTGATCACCGCGCCGACCCCGAACATGTTTTTGATGTTGATGATGCCGACGCCGCGCACTTCCATGAAGTGGCGCACTGTGCCCGGCGCTTCGCCGGAAAGGCGGTTGTCGGATACCTTGCGGATCTCCACCACGTCGTCCGCCACGAGGCGGTGGCCGCGCTTAACCAGCTCGAGCGCGCATTCGCTCTTGCCCACGCCGCTCTCGCCGGTGATCAGCACGCCGGTGCCGAACACATCCATCAAAACGCCGTGCCGCGTGACGATGGGCGCAAGGCAGCGGTTGATGAACGCTATGGCGATCTGCGTAAACTTCGTCGTGACCATGCGCGAGCGAAACAGCGGTATGCCGGTCTCCTGCGCCACTTCGATTAGCTCCACCGGGCACTGCATGTTGCGGCACACGATGATGCCGGGCATCGGCTGCGCCATATACTTTTGCAGGCGCTCGCGGCGCACGACAGGATCCAGATCCAGCAGATAGTTCATTTCCACCTTGCCGATGATCTGCAGGCGATCGTAGGCGAAAAATTCGAAGTAGCCGGTAAACTGCAGGCCGGGGCGGTTCAGATCCGACGTGGTGATGTCGATGGCTTTGCGCTCCCCGCCGAAGATGACCTCCAGTTCAAGGGCGCCTACAAATGTATCGAAGCCAATCATAACAATACCCCTTCCAACGCGTAGCGCCGAATTGCCTCGCCGACGCCTCCGTGCATGTTGCTCTTGGTGACGCAGTCTGCGCGGGCTTTTACGGCATCCGATGCGTTATCCACCGCCACGCCTACCCCCGCCCATTCGATCATCGTCAGGTCGTTCTCGCCGTCTCCTATGGCCATCACCTGCTGGGGCAGTATGCCCTCCCGCCCGCACAGAAAGCGTAGCGCAGCGCCCTTGGTGGCCTCAGGGTGCGTAAGCTCCAAATAAAAAGACTTGGAGCGGAAGATCGACAGCCGTCCGCCGAAGCGCGCCTCCATCGCCTGCTGCACCTTCGCCATCTTCTGCTGATCCTTGATGATGAACAAAAGCTTTTGCGACGGGCGGTTTTCCGCGCGCATATAATCGGCAAGGTCGCCTACCGCGGCGCCGCCCCCGCCGGAAAGTTCGGAATATAGTTCGCTCTCGGCGCAGTCCTTTTCGAACTCAAAGTCTTCATCCATATAAAACTGAAGGTATGCATCCATCTCGCGGGCGAGCTCGGCTACCTGAATGCACACAGAAGGCTCGACAAAGCGCTCGTACACGGATTCGCCAGCGGGGTAGCGCAACACTTTGGCGCCGTTCAGGGTGATGGCCGGGCCCTCGTGGCGCATGGGCTCGAGCGCAATAAACATCGAATTGTAGCGCCTGCCCGATGCGGGCGCTATGACGATGCCGCGCTCCCTCGCTTCGCGGATCGCCTCCAGATCGCTTTGGGCTACCGTCCGATCATCCCTTAGCAGCGTGTCGTCCAGGTCGAAGGCGATTAGCCTGATTGGCATATGCGGACACCCCCCGTTTATTTCACCCATCATTATATACGATGTGCGGCGTTCTGAAAAGACGGCGCGCCCCGTGCGGCAACGCCCTATGTATCGTCTTCAAACAGCGTGCGCTGCATGGCGCGATAATTATTTACAAAATTGCGCATCACGGCGTAGTGCTCGGTGCGCTCGTATTCGGTTTCATAGGGGGCGCCTTCGCCAAGCTGCCAAAGCTGCGCTCCGGGATAGGATAAAAGGATCGGCGAATGCGATGCGATGATAAACTGAGATCCCTTTAAGGCGAGCTCGTGCATGCGGCGAAGAAGCGCCAGCTGCCGGGTGGGTGACAGGGCCGCCTCGGGCTCGTCCAGCAAATAGAGCCCCGGCCCCTCGATGCGGTGCATGAACAATGAGAAAAATGCCTCGCCGTGGGATTGTTCGTGCAGGGACTTGCCGCCGTAGCTGTCGCGAAGCGGCGGCCCGAACGAAAACTCGTTATCCAACCTGTCGATATGGCTTGCTACATTATAAAAGCTTTCGGCGCGCAGAAAATAGCCGTCGCGTTCGCGCTTGGGCGCGCGTATCACGGTAAGCGCCCTATGCAGCGGCGAATGGGTTTCGGCGGTGGAAAAGCGGAAATTGCGCGAACCGCCCTCGGCGTTGAAGCCACAGGCGACGGCGGTCGCCTCCAATAATGTCGACTTGCCCGAGCCGTTTTCGCCCAGGAAGAACGTTGTAGGGGATGTGAACATCAGCTCGCCAAGCGCTTGGATCGAGGGGAGACAGTACGGGTACGCGCTCCAATCCTCCACCTCGTCGCGCTTGAGGCGTACGCCGCGTAAAAACATAGGTTTCCTCCTCGCCGCACGGTGACGATTGGCCTGGCAGGCGATAAGTGGGAGCAGTGGCGGCGCCTGCCTATCCTCCCTTCCGCAGCATAGCAAACTTTTGCTCTGCACGCAAATTGGTCCAAAGTTGCAAGGTGAATTAGTACATCCTTCATTTTTATTTTACCATTCGCTTATCTTGTGGAAAATATGATGCCGTGATACAATTGGTCTTGCATATTTTTTTGCGGCGGAAGTGCCGCACTGAGGAGAGAGTGCTCAATGCAAATCGCCGCACGCGCAAAAGGGATCACCGCTTCGGTAACCTTGGCTATCGATGCAAAGGCTAAAGAGCTCAAGGCGCAGGGCAAAGATGTCATAGGCTTTGGGGCGGGCGAGCCGGATTTTGACACCCCCGCCTTTGTCCGCGATGCCGCCAAGGCGGCCCTGGACGCGGGAAAGACCCGCTATACGCCCGCGGCCGGCATGCCGGAGCTTAAAAAGGCGATCTGCGATAAGCTGTTAAGAGACAACGGCCTTGCCTATGCGCCCAATCAGATCGTCGTATCCTGCGGCGCAAAGCACTCGCTGTTTAACGTGTTTTTCACCATGCTCGAGCCGGGCGACGAGGTGCTGATCCCCGCGCCGTGCTGGGTATCCTATCCAGAACAGGTAAAGATGGTGGGCGGGGTCCCCGCGTATGTGATGGCGGACGCCGAAAACGACTTTAAGCCCACCATTGCCCAATGGGAGGCCGCCGTATCGCCCCGCAGCCGTGCGCTGATCCTCAACTCGCCCAACAACCCCAACGGCTGCGTGTGGTCGCGCGGGGAGCTCGCCCAGATCGCCGCGTTTGCCAAGGCGCACGATCTTGCGATCGTATCGGATGAGATTTACGAGCATCTCATTTACGATGGGCAGATGCACGTCTCCATCGCCTCGCTGGGCGAGGATGCCAAGGCTCGCACGGTAGTGGTGAACGGCGTTTCCAAGTCCTTCGCGATGACGGGCTGGCGTATCGGCTACACCGCCTCGGAAGCCGCGTTTGCCGGCGCCATGGGCGATTTTCAGAGCCACGCCACCTCCGCGCCCAATACCATGGCCCAGGCCGCCTCGATCGAAGCGCTGAATGGCCCTACGGATTCCATCTTCGCCATGCGTGATGAGTTCGACCGTCGGCGCAAGGCATTGGCCGCGCTGATCGAAGGCATCCCCGGCCTCTCCTGCCGCCTGCCCAAGGGCGCGTTCTATACAATGATGAATATAGAGGGCATTCTGGGCAAGAAGTTCGGCGAAAAGACGATTTCCTGCCCGATGGATTTCGCGCAGATTTTGCTGGAGGATCAGCTCGTGGCCGTCGTACCTGGCGAGGCGTTCATGGCCGACACGTACTGCCGCCTGAGCTATGCCACGAGCATGAAGAACATCGAACAGGGAATGGAGCGCATCGGCGCGTTTGTCGCCAAGCTGCGGTAGCGGCCCTTAAGTCCATTACAAAGAAGAGGTGATAGGCATGTTGGAATTCAACAACAGAAGCAATTTGCTGGAACAATCGAAATATCGCTACCAACTGCAAGACGTAGAGGAGCCCAACCTCTACCGCGAGCTTTTCGATTATGCGTCGGTGCCCAAAATCGCCTTTAACCATCGCGTGGTACCCCCGCACATGCCCGACGAGATTTGGCTGACGGATACGACCTTCCGCGACGGCCAGCAGTCCACCTCGCCGTTTTCGGTGGAGCAGATCGTGGAGCTCTTCAAGCTGATGTCCCGCTTGGGCGGCCCCAAGGGCATCGTACGGCAGACGGAGTTTTTCATCTATACCGAAAAAGATAAGGAAGCCGTGCGCCGCTGCCAGGATTTAGGGCTGCGTTTTCCGGAGATTACCAGCTGGATCAGAGCCACCGCGGGCGACTTTAAGCTCGTAAAGGAGATGGGCATGAAGGAGACCGGCATCCTGGTTTCCTGCTCGGACTATCACATCTTTAAAAAGATGAAGATGACGCGCAGCCAGGCGCTGGATCAATACCTGGGGGTCGTCAAATCCGCGCTGTCGCTGGGCATTCTGCCGCGCTGCCATTTCGAGGACATCACCCGCGCGGATTTTTACGGCTTTGTAGTGCCCTTTGCGACGGAGCTTATGCACCTATCCCGCGAGAGCGGCATCCCGATCAAGGTGCGCGCGTGCGATACGCTGGGCTTTGGCGTATCCTTCCCCGGCGTCGCGCTGCCGCGCAGCGTGCCGGGCATCATGTATGGCCTTAGGCACTATGCCGAAGTGCCCTCCGAATGGCTGGAGTGGCATGGGCACAACGACTTTTACAAGGTCGTCACCAACGCGGACGCTGCGTGGCTGTACGGCTGCTCCTCCATCAACTGCGCGATGTTGGGCATCGGCGAGCGCACCGGCAACTGCCCGCTGGAGGGCATGGCCATCGAATACGCGTCGCTGCGCGGCACCGAGGACGGCATGGATCTTTCCGCCATCACCGCTATCGCCGATTTTTTCGAAAAGGCGATCGGCTATGCGATCCCGCCGCGCACGCCGTTTGTTGGGCGCAGCTTCAACGCCACCCGCGCGGGCATCCACGCTGACGGGCTGCTCAAAGACGAGGAAATTTACAACATCTTCGACACCGCGGCCCTCCTTAACCGGCCGGCCACCGTGGCGGTGGATTCGCACAGCGGGGCGGCCGGGGTCGCGCATTGGATGAACGGCTTTTACGCCCTCAAGGGCGAGCATGCGATCGACAAGCGGCACGAGGTGGTCGCCAAAGTGAAGATCATGGTAGACGGGGAATACGCGGCCGGCCGCAACACCGTGATGGGCGACGACGAACTCGACCGTTTCGTGTTCGCCGCCGACCAGCTGTTCTACAGCCAGCTGCTCGAGCACAAGAAAATTCTGTAGCGAAGGCGCAAAACAGCCAATTGGCGCGGCGGCCGGCGTTAACGCCCCCGCGCCCCAGGTGTTGTAGGATTTTTTTAACCACTAAGAGGCGGGGTGGTATTTTTGGAACCCATGTTTTGTTGGAGAGGG
>JAVBNW010000030.1:0-18779 GCA_031551255.1 Eubacteriales bacterium
CCCCGCCGGAACGGCCGGTGAGCGTGGGCTATGCCGACCGCGCCGGGCACGCGGACACCGCCGACGAAGCCGAGAAGGCGTCGGAGGCCGCCCTGGCGTACGAAGCCGACAGGGCAAAGACGGCGGACAAGGCGACGACCGCCGACACCGCCGCCAACGCGACCAACGCCACCTTAGCGCAGCGCGCGCTGCGGGTGTCGGACCGCATCAACGCCGGGCAAATCGAAATCGCCTACGCGGGCAACAACCTGTTTCGCCTGCGCGCCGTCAACATGGACGGCAACGCGGTATCCGGCTGGGTGTCCTTGGCGACGACGTAACCATATCGGCAATCGAAATAGAGGTGATGTTATGGATCCCATCATAATCCCCGTCAGCCTGCGGGCCGTTGCCACCGCGCCGGCGCAACCGCTGGGCATGACGCTTGTTCAGGGCGACGTGCGCGCGCATAGGCTGCGCATCAAGATCTTTGACGGCGCGGTAGAGTTCGACTACGGCAGCGTTACAGCCGCGCGCGTGATCTTCGTGAAGCCGGACGGCACCCGCGTGCGCGGCGACGCTCAACTCACCGGCGAAGGCATCCTGTACGACCTTGGATCGACGGAGCTGCAAGCTCCCGGCGCGGTAGCCGGAGCGGTGCAGCTTTGGGCGGGCGACGAGTGCCGGTTGACCAGTTCCATGTTCACATTTGGGGTGGCCGCCGATCCGCTGAGCGTCGGCGCGGTGGAAAGCACGTCGTCGCTGCCGGAGCTGGAAGCGCTGTACGCGCAAATGCTGGATGCCATGAATACCGTGCAGGGCTGGGTGGACGACCCCGAGCAGCTGCGCGGTCCGGAGGGACAGCCGGGCCCTGTGGGGACGGGGGGACCGCCCGGACCGGTTGGCCCGGCGGGCGAAGAAGGGCCTGCCGGGCAGGACGGCCCGCCGGGACCGGTCGGGCCACAGGGGACAGGGCTGCAAGTGCTGGGGTTATGCGCTACGCTGGGGGCGCTACAAGTCGCCCATGCCACTGGCGCACAAGGCGACGCGTGGGCGGTGGGCGCCGCCGACGACAACACGATCTACGTTTGGGACGTCGATGCCGCCGCGTGGGTGGACGTCGGCAAGCTGGCGGGGCCGCCCGGGCCGGAGGGGCCTAAGGGCGAAGCGGGAGCCGCCGGTGCGGACGGCCCGCCGGGACCGCCCGGCCCGGCCGGAAGCGAAGGCCCCACGGGACCGCCGGGGCCGGCGGGCAGCCAGGGCGAAACGGGAGCACAAGGGCCAAGGGGCGATCCGGCGGTCGTGAACGGCAAAAGCGGCGCGGAAATCACGCTGGCCGCGCCGGACATAGGGTATACGCCCGCCGACGAGGACAACGACGCATCCGAGACGGCGCGGGGCATCGACAACGCCTACGCGCTGGCGAAACAGGCTTTCACGCGTGGCAATGAGGTGCGGGCCGACCTGATTGCCGTGGTAGGCGACACCGGTCCGAATGCGACGTTCGAGGAGGCCATAGCGGCGATTAGCACGGACAAAACAACCCTAGCCGCGAATCTTACCGACAAAGGGCAAGCGTCAACGCCCGATGAGCCGCTGGCAACGCTTGCCGCGCGTGTTGGGCAAATCCGTGTGCCCGTTTTTTCGTTCAACGGCAATTATGAAGAGTATGACGACGCGACATACCACTACGTGCGGCTGCTATCATCCGGGAATATCACATTTTCGGCGGCAAAAACGATCGACGTATTCCTTGTCGGCGCTGGTGCCGGTGGAGGGATTGGTGGCGGCGGTAGCGGATATACGAGCACGCATCGCAACTTGACGCCCGCTACAAGCGTCCCCATCCCCGTAATCGTGGGTACAGGCGGAGCGGCCGCCAGCAACGGCGGTTACAGCCAATACCAGGATAGCAACTACCGGGCGCTGGGAGGCAACACCAGCACGGCGTCACAGTATGGCGGGGATAACGGTGGCAACGGTGGTTCCGGCGGCGGACTTGGCAATACGCAACCATATGCCTCGCGCGGCGGATCTAATGGCAGTGACGCAAACTCCCCCACAAGCGGAGGCCAGACGCCCGGGACTGGACAGCACACCACGACACGCGCATTCGGGGAGGCGACGGGCGATCTATATGCGGGGGGCGGTGGCGGTGGCGTACCATCTTCGGCCAGCTCAGCGGCAAGCGGAGGGCAGGGTGGCGGCGGACAAGGCGGCGGCGGGCAATACGCCGAACAAGCCACCAACGGCACACCCAACACGGGCGGCGGCGGTGGCGGTGCATTCACCGGTACGAATGGTACCGGCGGCAGCGGGATTGTGATTGTGAGGTGGGCGCTATGACGTACGCCAAGATTATTGATGGCTTAGTAGACAATCTGTTTGAGCTTGAGCCGCGCAACGCGGGTGATTTCCCCACCGCCGTAGCTGCCGATCCCGAAAGAGTAGGGGCCGTAGCGATTGGAGACACCTACACAGAGGGGCGTTTTTACCGTGCCGGGTCGCTGGTGCGGAGTCAACACGAAATAATGGCTGAGATGCAAGCGGCGGTCGAAATGTTGCTGGGAGGCGATGCACTTGGATAGCTTGCTTGACAGGGCTCGCGCCATGCGGGCGTGGATGCAGACGCTTGCGCGATATGTCCCAGTGGAGAAGGCGATCGAGATGCCTTCTTTTTTTGATCCTTGGCGGTCGGAAGACTCCTACAAGCGCGGCGACAAGCGCATCTGCCCCCTGGACGGCAACCTGTACAATTGCATCGCTGCCGAGGGCGTCGCGGTGCAGCCCAACCCCACATGGCAACCCAGCGTTGCCCCGTCTCTGTGGGCGCGTATCGACGATCCGGCGGAGGAGTGGCCACCGTGGCGGCAGCCGGTGAGCGCAGAGACGGCCTACGCGATAGGCGCGAAGGTATCATATAACGGCAAGCGGTATGTATCTAAGATCCCGGCCAACACGACGGAACCGGGGACGGACGCAAGATGGTGGCAGGAGGTGACGACCTAATGGAGCACAAAGGCATTGACGTATCCGCCCACAACGGGCGGATCGATTGGCGGCGTGTGCGGGCGGCGGGCATCGACTTCGCGATGGTGCGCATCGGCATAGGCAGCCGGAAGAACACTCCGACGCCCGATAAGCGGTGGGCCGAGAATGTCGAGGGCGCGCTGGCGGCGGGACTGGACGCGGGGGCGTACCTGTACAGCTATGCGCTGGATGAAAAGGCCGCCCGACAGGAGGCCGAGTTCGCGCTGCGCACGATCGAGCCCTATCGTGGGCGGCTGACCTATCCCATCGCGTACGACATCGAGGACAAGTCGCAGGCGGGGCTTGGCAGGGCGACGCTCACGCTGATGTGCGCGGCGTTTTGCGGCGCGCTCGCGGCGGCGGGCTGGCGGCCCATGGTATACGCGAACCTGGATTGGCTGCGCAACAAACTTGCGATCGACTCGGCCGCCATGGACATTTGGCTGGCGCAGTGGGCAGTCAAGCCCACCTATACCGGCCGCACCTGCATATGGCAGCACAGCGATAAGGGCCGCGTGGACGGCATCGGCGGCAGCGTCGATATGAACATCGCCTACGAAGATTACCCGGCGCTCGTGCGGCGCGTGGGCTTGAACGGCTTTGCGCCGGAGGAGGGCGCGGCAACCGTCAAGCCAGATGTAGAGCCGGCGGCGCAACGTCCCATGCTCAGGCGTGGGGATAGGGGCGATGACGTGTTCTACCTGCAGCGCCGCTTAATCGCCGAGGGATACCCGTGCGGCCCTGTGGATGGGGCCTTTGGAGAAAAGACCGAAATTGCGGTAACGGCGTATCAGCGGACAAACCCGTCTGCGGCCGACGTCATTGTAGGGCCGAAGACGTGGGCCGCGCTTGAGATGTAGGAGGGGTATGCATATGGAGTTCAATTTCGTAGTGGCGGGCAAAGGGGCGGTCGCCGTGGCCGCCGGGGTATTGGCGTGGCTGTTCGGGCCGTGGGATCCGCTCATCGCCGTATTGCTGGCGCTGGTGGCGATAGACTACGTTTCCGGCGTCGCGAGCGCCGCCGCGCGCAGGGAGCTTTCCAGCGCCCAGGGGTTTCGGGGGCTCGTGAAGAAGATCGGCATCTTTGCGATCGTGGCGGTCGCTTCGCTGGCGGACAGGGTGGTGCCCGCGGCGAACGGCGCGCTGCGTTCGGCGGCGTGCGCGTTTTATATCGCGAATGAGGGGCTGTCCGTGCTCGAAAATTGGGGGAATATTGGGCTGCCGTTGCCGGATGTGCTGAAAAAGGCACTGGCGCAATTGAAAGATAAAAAGGAAGAATAGCAGCAACCCGGTCGCTTCGGCGGCCGGTTTTTTTCCTATGATGAAATGGAATCCAGAAGCCATATGCATGAAAACTTGAAAGATTATGCAGCCAAGCAGTCGACCCAGAAAGCATGGTTTTGAAAAAGGTTGCCAAAAGGTTGCCACATTCCACGAAACGCCCGAGGTAAGTGAAAAATAAAAATCCCCGCTGCCCAACTGGCAGTAGGGATTTGCATGGTAGCGGCGGTCGGATTTGAACCAACGACACTCCGGGTATGAACCGAATGCTCTAGCCAACTGAGCTACGCCGCCACATGGGATACGCACGCCATTCGGCATGCGTATCATTGGTTGCGGGGGTGGGATTTGAACCACACGACCTCCGGGTTATGAGCCCGACGAGCTACCAGACTGCTCTACCCCGCGATGTATATGCCCCCAACAGGGAGCAAAAAGAATTATACCCTGCCCAGTGGGAATCTGTCAAGCCTCTACTGCGATTTTTCGTCCAGAATTATTTTGTTCTTTAGCATGGCGTCGAGCATGGCATCCAGCCCGTCGGTAGTTCTTACGAAAACCTGTGCAGTATGAAACGCCCGCATCCAACCTAACAAGATGCAGCATCCCGCCACGATCACCTTTCCCCGGCCCTTTTGCATGCCGGGCAGCGAATCTCTATCCGCCTCCGGCAAGGCGGCAAGGCGGGTTATCCAAGCCTGCACCAATGTGTCGGTCAATAAAAATCCATCCACGAGCGCCGGCTCGTATACGTGCAACCTTTTTTCCAAAGCGGCGAGCGTCGTTACGGTGCCTGCTACGGCCAAAACCGGGGTGTCAAGGGGGAGCATACTTGCGTATGGCTTAAAGGCGCATTCCGCCTCTTCAGCCATACTATCAGGCATAAGGCCGCGCTGTGTCGTGTTGACCGCTCCGATGGGAAGGCTAAAGCTGTTGTTTACAAGGCTGCTTTTTCCGAAAGCCGTTTCTGTCGACCGCCCGCCGATATCCAGCACACATAGGGCCTCTTGCATATTTGCCGCCGCCCCGGCGAACGCTGCCGCAGCCTCTTCTTCGCCGGAAAGCACGCGCAACTCGGTCTTCAGCAAGCGTGCGGCGGCCTTGGCAAAAGCTTCTTTATTCTTTGCATCCCGCACGGCGCTGGTCGCGTACGCCCCATAGGGAAGGCGGTTCTTCCGCGCCCAGGCGGCAAATCTTGCCGCCGCTGAAAGCGTTCTGCGTGCCGAGGCCGCACACAGGACTCCGTTTTGCATATTGTCGGCAAGCCTCGTGATGCGCGCAAACCTAACTGTCTTTTCTTGCATCCGGTACAGCAAGCGCACAGAATTGCTGCCGATGTCGATCATGGCTCCATCCATATTGTTCCCCTTCATAACCGGCACGATGTGCAAAGCAGACATTCCCCCGATGCCTCAGCATCGGGGGAATGATGGACAGCATGCTTTGGCGACTTTAGTCGGTTCCAGCGGCGTCATCGACGCCTGCATCGGGCGGCGCGCCGTTTTCTCCATCGCCGCTACTCTGCCCATCGACCAAGGGCGCGTCATCTTCCGGTAGAAATTTGATTTCTCCCTCGCGCACATATCCAAGTTGCTCCCTTGCCACGCGTTCGATGTAGGCGCTTGTGCCGGCGAATTCGATTTGGCGCTCCAGCTTCTCGTTTTTTGCCTTGACCTCGGCAATCTGAGTGGTAAGCACCTGATAATCCTGTCGCTGAACTCTCTTGGCTTGTTCCTGGTTGATGACGATCCTTGCCATCATAACCATAAGATAGGCGCATCCGAGCAAAACAAAAAATCGCTTAAGCTTCGCGCCGTTGACGCGTCGCTTGCGGCGAACCTCTCCACTCTCCATGCGTTAGCCTCCATGCCATCTTTTGTAATCCAATAATTGCCTTTATCATAGTAAACCGACCGCGTTTTTGTCAAGGCATATAACAGAAATCAGCGGAACAATTTGACGCCGACCCGCGTTTTTGCGAGCCATGCGGCGAGCTTGCGCAGCAAGCGAAAAACAGCCATCACCGCGCGCCCGAGCGCCAATTCGAACAGAGCCCATCCGCACGCGAAGCCCAACAGCATATAGGCGCGCAAGTCGCCCGCGCCCGCGTACCAAATGGCCGCGAACATCACGGCGCCGGCAACGGCCCAAAATAGCGCATCCACGACCATCGTCGCCATCCGTCCGGCGCCCAACGCAATACGGACGATGCGCGCGATATCATACAAGAGCCCCAGCGCCAGCCCGCCGTAGACCGTCGCGAGAAAAACCCACGCCTGGCCAATCGTTGCGAACAGCATTACTTAAACAGCTTTGAGAGCAACCCGCCTTGTTTTTGAGCGGGAGCCTGCTCGTAATCCACGCCTAGAATGAAGCCTTCCACCACCAACTGGCCGTCGTCCAAGTTGAGCTTGGAGATGTGCAGACCTTGACCCACCAGCGCGATAACCCCTGCCTCGGTGACGAGAATCACCTCGTCTTCGTTAAAGCTCTCCACATCCTCAACGCCGGAAAACACCGCGCGTTCGCGGTTCTCCAGCATGACACTGTGCGTGCGCATGCGCACGCTCTTTTTTTCTTCATAATCCCGCATCATGAGCATACCTCCACATCCGTCGCCGTCTAAGACAAGCATATGTGGGGTCTGCATAAGGTAGAACATAGTAAAGGGGCCGGGCAGATTGCGTTGGATAAAAATTGCGTCGCAAGCGAGAAAGGGTATCTTGCGGAAGTTGCCTTTATTTCCCGGAATTATAGGCCACCATAATCTGCATCTGCATATCGTCGTTTGGCTTCTTGCCGCCATGCGTCCAGGAGTTTACGAAGTGCATGCAGCACTGGCCGTCGAAGTTGTTGTCGGTAATGTGATACTCGCCGTGCGGCATGGTGTTGATCGCCGCGGCGTAGCGCGTCCCGCCCACGATCAGGATGACGGGCCTGGCGCTCCAGCTCCACGATCCGCCGGAAATCTGTCTAAACAGCTCGGTATCGGCCGCGGTTGCGGGCTCAAAATCGAGGTGGTTGGTGCCGCCCATGCGGTAGATGTTCAGAGAAATGCCGGTGCGCACATCCAGCATCTGGGCGATCGCCTTGCGCGGATACACGCTGTCGATCTCTCCCGACCACCAGTCCACCATTCTCAGGTTGCCGCTGGTCTGCGCCGGTGTGATCGACGAACCGGAGGAGGGGGTGTAGCTGCCGCCCAGCGATTCGGTTCCCTCTACTACAGGAACATTCGAGGAACCGCCCGATCCGCTTGATCCGCCCGAACTGAGCAGGGTGATGGTCTTTGAGCCCGCCACGCCGTCCGCGGTAAGCCCGCTTGCCTTTTGATATTCGATCAGCGCCTTTTCAGTGCCCTCGCCAAAGTCGCCGTCCACCGTGCCGGTGTAAAAACCGGCGTTGCGAAGGAGAGTTTGAAGGTTGGAAACCGCAGCGCCCTTATCGCCCTTTTTCACCGAGCTGGAACTCGAGCCGGAGGACGACCCGCTGCCCGCGAGCAGGAGGCTAAGGGTTGCGCTGCCTGCGACACCGTCTGCAGTTAGGCCCTTCGCCTTTTGAAAGGCGATCAGCGCCTGCTCGGTTTTCACGCCGAAGAACCCGGTTGCCTCGTCGGTAAAATGCCCAAGATCCTTGAGCGCTTGCTGCATTTGTTTGACGTTTTCACCCTCGTCGCCCTTCTTATAAACGGCGCTCGTAGAGCCGCCGGAGGAGGTTGAGCCTTCCAGGGCAATCTTCGCAAGGGTGGCGTTGCCTGCGATGCCGTCCGCCGCCATGCCGCGCGCGGCCTGATAGGCCTTGACGGCCGCTTCGGTCACAGGGCCGAAATTGCCAGTTACCTCGTCGCTAAAAAAGCCCAGATTCTTTAGCGCCTTTTGCAGAGCCTGCACTTCGCTTCCCTTATCGCCCACGTGCAGCGCCGAGGAGCTTCCGCCCATTTGCTGCGTCGTGCTGCCCGTGGAGCCTGCGCCCGACGAGCCTGCCGCCGGACCCTCCGAAGAGGGCGCGCCTTCTTTTACGTATTTCGCCAGCACGTATCCGGTCAGGTCGCCTGTCTTCACTTTATACCACTCGCCCTCCTTGGCGAGGAGCACGATTTCGCGGTTGGCGCGGATGGTGGCCAGCGGCACGGAGGAGGCGGAAGCCTTTGTCCGCAAGATAACGTCGGATGTGGTATAGCCCACGCTATTTGCGGCCGCCGCTTGCGGCAGCGAGGCGATGATCAGGCAGACGGCAAGCGCAAGGCCCGCAACCCGGCGCGCGAAGCGCCCTGCTCCCGCGCTTTTATGGCGGCATATCGTCATTTTTGTGGCAAAACGCATTGTAAATCTCCTATGTAAAGGTGATAATAGGAGCGGCCCTGTCCATCGCGGCGAAAGGCGGATGGAATCGCGGCGACGTGCCGCGAGCTCTCCTCCTTAGCCGTGAAACGGTGCGCTCCATACAGCGGCGACGATTCGCCTACGGCTCGCCTTGCATGTTGGGACAACTCGAGCTACAATGAAAACGACATCCTTATCCAAAATGCTACACAATAGGAGGAATTTCTCATGGCGAAATGTACCGCATACGTCGGCTCCTTCGCGTGGAGGGGCGGCAAGGGCATCTATTCGTTCGAGGCGGATACTGAAACCGGCTGCCTTGTGCCGCTTGCGCTCACCGAGCAGGACAACCCCTCCTACCTGGCGCTCAGCCGCGACGGCACGCGCCTTTATTGCGTCATCGAGGTGGGCGAGCGAAACGGCGCGCGCGGAGGCGCCGTTGCCAGCTACGAAGTGCTGCCCGGCGGCAAATTGCGCTTTTTAAACGAACGCAGCACGCAGGGCAACGGGCCGACGCACCTATCGTTGTCGCCCGACGGTTCCCACCTGTTCGCCGCGAATTACGGCGAGGGAACTGCGGTCTGTTTTCCGATTGACGCCGACGGCACGATCGGCGCCGACATCACCGTGCTGCCGCATGAGGGCTCCGGCCCCAACCCCAAGCGCCAGCAAAAGCCCTTTGCTCACTTCGCACTGCTCGCGCCGGATGAGAAGTGGCTGTGCGTGGTGGATTTGGGCAATGACGGCATCATGCTGCACCCGTACACAAAGGAAAAGGGCGCGGCGCTTGAGGGAACGAAGAAAGTATCCGTGCCGGTGCCCGGTTCCGGCCCCCGCCACATGGTCTTTTCCAAGGATGGCAAGCGCGCCTATGTGGTATGCGAGCTGATTTCGCAGGTGGACGTATACGATTATTTGGGCGAGGCCGGCATGAAGCACGTGCAGACGATCCCCACTCTGCCGGAGGATTGGGATGGCGAATCCACCTGCGCGGCGATTCGGATGAGCGAGTGTGGAAAGTATATCTACGCGTCCAACCGCGGGCACGATTCGGTGGCGGCGTTCGCCGTACAGCCCGACGGCACGCTTGCGCGGATCGGCATTACAAAAACCGGCGGTAAGAACCCGCGCGATATCAACCTGATGCCGGGCGGCAAGTTTCTCTTGTGCGGCAACCAGGATGAAGGCGGTATCACGGTTTTGAAAGTCGCCCAAGACGGCTCGCTTTCGGCGACGGATATCGCGGTGGATACGCCCGCGCCGGTAAACTTCGTGTTCTGGGCAACCTAGCGGAGTGGCACACTGCGCTCTGAACCCCTACCAAGCTGCGGCATGGTAGGGGTTCTGGCGCTCCGTGGCCCCTCCGCTTCCCAAAGAAACTGAGGTTGCTTTGGGTTTATGAAGAACGAGGGACGCGCGCTCCGGTTTCTCGCTTCGTCGTTGTTCTTAATCCCCAAAGTCGCTTTATGACATCGAAGAAAAGCGAGGACTGTGCGCTTGTATTTTTCTTTCTGGTGGTTCCCCTGTTTGGGCTATTTTTATGTAATAATTTCCTTTGAAAGGAATTAACACCTTCTTCATTGACCCGCAATGCTGCTTTCTATATTCTATTGCCAATATCGAGCGTTGACGGAGACATGCGCGCGGATACGATTCACAAGAGAGCCGTTGGCCGGTGCGAAACGGCGGATCCCCGCGGGCGACTCACTCCTGAGCTGGATGCCGAACGGGCAGGTGCAATGATGCACCCGCCGGTAAGCATGCCCGGTTGGCCTCGTTATCGGCACAGGGTTTGTTTGAACCCGTCATAGTGGGCGCACATGCGTCAATTTGAGTGGTACCGCGGCTTAGGCCGCCTCATGGCGAGGCGGTCTTTTTGCGCGCAAAACTATGGCGGTTCGAAAATAAAGCGTACCCAAGGGTACAAAAGGAGTTTTGATCAATGGAGACCAAAACCACCGCCCCCGCCCCGTGGGCAAACCCGACCCCGGCCGGCCTCGTGGCTCTTTCCGTCGCCTGCATGTGTTTCTTTGCTATGCTCGGGGGATTTGTGGAAGCTTCCGCCATGCCGCTGATCGGCTGCTGGCTGATAGGGGGCTTCGTCGTGCAGCTGGTGGTAGGCCTATTGGATCTCAAGTCCGGCAATGCGCCCGGCGGCAACACGTTCCTCTTCTTCTGCGCATTTTTCATGTTGGTTGGCGGCATCGAAATGTTTTGCAAATACCAAGCCATCGCGGCCGGCACGCCGCTGGATGCCCGCATAGACGGCTATGTATGGTCCGCGCTGACGTTGGTGGTTTGGCTGTGGACGCCCGCCTTCTGGAAGAAGTTTTCGCTGCTTTCGGTAATCGTTCTGCTGCTGGATATCGCCTTGCCCTTTATCGCGCTGATCGATTTGACGGTTTTGTCCAAGAGCCTGTCGTTTGTGCCTGCGTACGCACTGCTTGCCGCCGGGCTGACCGCGATCTACTACTGCTCGGGGCTAATCGTCAACGGGTTGTACGGTAAGAAGATCTACCCGATGCCGTAAGCGGGGCGCACTGCGCTTCATGCCCGTAGCATTGCGATGTTGCGGGGCATGTTCACTTCTTTCCTTGCCGCGTTGCAACTCAAATACGTTGTAGCAACTTTGATGAAGGTTTTCTTGGATGCATAAAAATAGACCGAAGTCTTTTAGACGAAAAGGGAAAAACATAAAAATCCCCCATAGCGCCGCTGGGCGTTATGGGGGATTTGAATCAGCGAGCTATTTCGAGGCGTTGATGGCCTCATAAAGCGTCTGGGTAAGGTCGGCCGCTCGCTTTCTGACGAACAGCGGGATATCGCTCAGCGGCGCGTCGCACGGTACGCTCTGGCCACCGGCATACTCTTTTTTTGACTTTGCCTCTACCCAGGTTTCGCCCGCGGGCAAGTAGACCTCTCGGCTGATCGCCCCCGATTCCATCACCGGCGCGACGAGCAGCTCGGAGCCGAACATGTACTCATCCACGACATCCCACGCCGCACGATCGCCGGGGAACTCGTAGAACAGCGTACGCATTGCCGGGCGGCCCGTTTCGTGCGCGTCGCCCATCAGCTCCTTTACGTAGGGGCGAATAGCTTCGCGCACCCAAAGGAAGCGGGTCATGATCGCCTCGGCGTCAGAGCCATAGCTCCAAATTTCATTGTCCGATCCGCTGGGGCACATGCCGCCGCCCTCGCTCGAGAGGGGCTTTTTATAGGGCCTACGGAAGCCGTGCAGCCGGAACACCGGGCAGAAAACGCCGAACGCAAACCAACGCAACAGGCACTCGGCAAACTCCGGCGTGCGGCTGTCGTCGCCTTGGAAGCCACCGATGTCGGTCGTCCACCACGGAATGCCCGCAATGCCCATGTGAAGCCCCGCGGCCACCTGCTCGCGCAGCGCGCGCAGCGAGGAATCCACATCGCCCGACCAGACCAGTGCGCCGTACTTTTGCGAACCGACCCATGCGCAGCGAACCAGGTTGATTGGGTTTTCGACGCCTTCGCCCTTCATGCCGTCGTAAAATGCCTTGGAGTACATCGCCGGGTATACGTTGCCCACCTGCAGGTTCGGCCCCAGGTGATAGCGGTAGTTGTCGTAGTCGTACGCCGTGTATTCCGGCTCTGCCTCGTCCAGCCAGAAAAGATCCGCGCCCTTGTCGTAGTAGTTGCGCTTGGCCGTTTCCCAGATGAACTTGCGGGAAGATGGGTTTGTCGCATCGAAGAACAGGTTGTCGCCGCGGGAAAGCATGGCCACCTGCGCGCCGCGCTCGGCGCGAATCAACAGCCCCTTTTCCTTCATTTCGGCAAAGTTGACCGATTCGGGCTGTACGGTAGGCCATATGGAGATCATCAGCTTGATGCCCATGTCGTGAAGCTCTTTGGCCATCGCCGCCGGATCGGGCCAGTAGAGCGGATCGAAATCCCAATCGCCATGGTGCGGCCAGTGGTAGTAATCGATCACGATCACCGAAAGCGGCAGCTTGCGCCTGTGGTATTCTCTGGCCACCGAAAGCAGTTCTTCCTGCGTCTGATACCTGAGCTTGCACTGCCAAAAGCCTGTGGCAAAGTCGGGCATCATGGGCGGCTTGCCGGTGACGGCGGCGTACTGGCGCACGATCTCGTCCGGCGAATCTCCGGCGGTGATCCAGTAATCCATTTCCTTGGTGGATTGCGCCTTCCACGTGGTCATGTTCGTTGCAAACGAAGCCTCGCCGATCGCTGGATTGTTCCACAGGAAGCCGTAGCCCAGGCTCGACAGCGCGAACGGCACCGACGCCTGCGAGTTGCGGTGCGCGAGTTCCAGCGTCGCGCCCTTTAAATCGAAAATCTCCTGCTGATACTGGCCCATGCCGTACAGCTTTTCGCCGTGGTTGGGCTCAAACCGCACCGTCAGGCGAAAATCCCCGCCGGGCAGCCCCTTAAACTCGCGCCCGTCCAATTTTAGCGCGCTGGTGTACTCCACCGCATACGCGCGCGTGCGCACATATTCTTCCAGCAGCTTCGTTTCCCCGCGGAAAAACGTTAGCTTGCCGGACAGGGCGATTCGCGCGGTAAGCTTGCCGTTTTGAATCGTAGCGTATTTTTCGCCGATGTCGATCGAGCCCTTTTGTTCATGCGGTTCGGTCAAGGCCCAGTCGTTGCCGGTAAAGCCCGCGTGCCGCGTGCAGCGCACCCTAAGCGCGTTCTCTCCCCAGGGCTCCACCTTAAGCGTTTCGCCGTCGTAAGCCCAACATAGCGCATTTCCTTCTTGGTAAAGCATATGTGCCCTCCTTTTATGTGAATA
The DNA here is from genome assembly GCA_031551255.1 of Eubacteriales bacterium. GTDB lineage: Bacteria > Bacillota > Clostridia > Christensenellales > UBA1750 > JAVBNW01. The sequence continues at coordinate 13,402 of JAVBNW010000030.1, forward strand.
GCATATTGGGATACAGACTAAAGTCTTTTTAATTTAGCCCTTCCACCTTTGCACCCGCGCGCACGAACAGCGGGATTACGTCGATCGGGGCATGGGCGTCCACCCACGCGCCGCCCGCAAATTCCTTGCCGGTGGCGACTTCGCGCCAGGCGTCGCCCGCCGGCAGATACACGCGCTTGGCGGTCGCGCCTGCCTCGCACACAGGGGCTACCAGCACATCCGGGCCAAACAGGTAGCTGTCGGAGATGTCGTAGGCGGTCTCGTCGCCGGGGTAGTGATAAAACAGCGGCCGCATCACCGGGGTTCCGCATTCGTGCGCCTCGCGCATCAGGCGCTTGATGTAGGGCCTGAGCGCCTCGCGCAGGAACAAATATTTTTTGAGGATTTCGTAGTTGTCCTCGCCGAAGCTCCACACCTCGTTGTCCGCGCCGGAGCCGAACTGCTCCACGCCATCGCGGTAGAGGGGCTCGGGGTTTTGATAGGGCAGGCGGTCGCCGTGCAGGCGCATGACCGGCTGGAAGCAGCCCCACTGGAACCAGCGCACCAGTAGCTCGCGAAAATCCTCGTGGGCGGGGAAGCCCGACAGGAAGCCGCCGATGTCGGTCGTCCACCACGTAAGGCCCGCCACCCCTACGTTTACGCCCGCCGGAATCTGCTGGCGCATGGCCTTGAAGCTGGATTGCACGTCGCCCGACCACGTGAGCGCGCCGTAGCGCTGCGCACCCGCCCAGCCGCAGCGGATCAGGCACATGATGTTCTCCTCGCCCTGGGCCTCAAGTCCCTCATAGAACGTCTTGGCGAAATTGAGCGGGTACATGTTCGTGCTCTCCAGCGCCGGGCCGGTGTAATAGCGTAGGTTGTCGATGTGCTCGTTGTTGTAAATGGGCTCGGCGCTGTCGAGCCAGAAGAGCTTAATGCCCTTGTCGTAGTAGTTTTTCTTGCAGACCTTCCACAAAAACTCGCGCGCGCCGGGGTTCATCGCATCCCACAGCGTTACGTCGCCCATAAACTGGCTCGTCATCTGCCCGCCGCGGTCGTTCTTGATCAGATAATCGTTCATGGCGAGCTCGCGGTAGTTTTCGCTGCGGAAATCCACGGTGGGCCATACGGAAACCACCAGGTTTACGCCATTGCGCGTAAGCTCTTCCACCATGCCCTCCGGGTCGGGCCAGTCCACGGGGTCGAACTTCCAGTCGCCCTGCTTGGTCCAGTGGAAAAAATCCACCACGATCGCGTCCATCGGAAGGCCGCGCTTTTTGTGCTCGCGCACAACGGAAAGCAGTTCCGCCTGCGTGCGGTAGCGAAGCTTGCACTGCCAAAAACCCATCAGATCGTCCCGCATCATCGGCGCGGTTCCCACCGCGGATGCGTACGAGCGGGTGATTTCGGCAGGCGAGTCGCCCGCGCAGATGTAATAATCGATCTGCTTGGTGGAGCGCGCGGTCCATCGGCTTACGTTGCGGGCGAACGTCGCGTCGCCCACGGCCGGGTTGTTCCACAAAAAGCCGTAGCCGCGCGAGGAGAGCATGAACGGGCAGGAGATCTGCGCATTGCGTTGCACGAGCTCAAGCTTGAGCCCTTTGAGGTTGAGGCTGTCTTCCTGATACTGGCCCATGCCGTATATCTTTTCATTTTCGTACGCTTCGAAGCACATCTTCACTTTGTAAGAATCCGTGCCCGGAATCGGCAGCATGTGGCGAGGGCGGATGCCCAGCGGCACGCTGTATTCGGAGAGGTCGTCGCGGTTGCGCGCGTATTCGCGGGTGAGTTCTTCGCCGCGTTGGTTCGTAAATACGATATAGCCGTGCCGCTCGATGGTGGCGGTGATGTTCCCGTTTGCGATGCTGGCCGCGTTTTCTTGGGGGGTCAGCGGCGCGTCGGGGCCGGGCCCGCCGTTGGCGGCGTTTTCCTTGTTGTTCTTCGGCGCGGTCTTGAGCATGCGGATGTCCGCGCTCAGGTTTTTAGCCTGAGGCAGCAGTGCGTAATCCTCGCGCTCGTCGATACATGCGTTGCGCGCGACCCGAACGCGCAGGCCGTTTTCGCCCCACGGCTCGATCAAAATTTTTTCCGCGCCCTGCCGCCGGATCAGGCGGTTTTTTTCGATGGTGAACAAAGGCATGTCCCGTCCTCCTCCTTCTCCCTACAGCGGCAGTTCGGCGCCCGCGCGCGCAAACAGCGGCATGGCGTCGATCGGCGCGGCGGCCAGGATGCTCTGCCCGCCTTCATATTGCTTGCCGGTGGCGACATCGCGCCACGCGGTCCCCTGGGGCAGGTATACGCGCCGCTCGCGCGCGCCCGCCATAAATACCGGCGCGACCAAGAGGTCTCCTCCGAACATGTACTGATCTTCCGCATCCCACGCGGCCTTATCTTCGGGGAACTCGTAGAACATCGGCCGCATGAGCGGCGCGCCGCTCTCGTGTGCCTCGCGCATCAGCGTTTTGATATAGGGCCTGAGCGCCTCGCGCAGAAACAGATACTTTTTGAGGATCTCGTAGTTGTCCTCGCCGAAGCTCCACACCTCGTTGTCCGCACCGCTGCCGAAGCGCTCGATATCGCCGTAGAACTTCTTGGGCGGATAGCGGTAGGGCAAGCGGTCTCCGTGCAGGCGCATCACCGGCAGGAAGGTTCCCCATTGGAACCAGCGCACCAAAAGCTCGCGGAAATCCTCGTTTTCGCTAAAGCCGCCAAGGAAGCCGCCGATGTCGCAAGTCCACCACGGAATGCCCGCCATGCCGGCATTCAGGCCCGCCGCCAGCTGTTTGCGCATCGCGAAGAATGTCGATTCCACATCGCCGGACCAAAGCAGCGCGCCGTAGCGCTGCGAACCCGCCCATGCGCAGCGGATCAGGTGCACGATGTTTTCATCGCCCTCGCGCTGCATGCCTTCGTAAAAACCCTGGAGATAGGCCTTGGGGTATTCGTTCGCGCACATGAGTGCCGGGCCGGGGTAATACCTTACGTTGTCAAGCTCGGCGTAGTTGATTTCCGGCTCCGCTTCGTCCAGCCAAAAGAGCTTTACGCCCTTGTCGTAGTAGTTTTTCTTGGCCTGTTGCCACACGTATTCCCGCGCGCCGGGGTTGAGCGCGTCGTAGTAGGTGGTGGGGCCCATCCACGTGCCCAGGATTTCGCCTCCACGATCCCTGTGCAAAAGATAGCCGCGCTCCTTCATGTTGCGGAAGTTCTCGGTGCGGCTGTCTACCGTGGGCCAGATGGATACCATCACGTGGATGCCCATATCGGCAAGCTCCGCGATCATCGCATCCGGATCGGGGAAGTCCGTAGGATCGAAGCGCCAATCCCCCTGCGCCGTCCAATGGAAAAAGTCGATTACGATTACATCCATCGGAAGGCCGCGCTTTTTGTGCTCGCGCGCAACTTTCAGCACCTCGTCCTGCGTCTGATACCGAAGCTTGCATTGCCAAAAACCCATCAGATCGTCGCGCATCATCGGCGCCGTGCCGGTGACGCCCGCATAGCGCGCAAGAATGGCGGCGGGAGAGTCTCCCGCGCAGATCCAGTAATCGATCTCTCTCGTGCGCTCCGCCGTCCACTCCGTAACGTTTTCGCCCAGCGTCACCTGCCCAACCGCCGGGTTGTTCCACAAAAAGCCGTAGCCTCTGCTCGAAACCATAAAGGGGATGGATGCCTGCGAGTTGCGGTGCCTAAGTTCGAGCGCGCAACCCTTCAGGTTTAAAAAATCTTCCTGATACTGCCCAAGGCCGTACAGCTTCTCGCCCTCATAGGCCTCGAAGCTCATCTTTGCCTCATAATCGCCGCCCAACACGGGCCTGAGATTGCGCGCCCTGATGTTCAGCGGCACGGAAAACTCGGAAAGGTCGGAGCGGTCTCTGACGTATTCACGCAACAGTTCCTTGCCGACCTTATCGAAAAATGTGATGTAGCCGTGCCTGTCGATTTCCGCCGCGATGCCGCCGTTTTTGATGCGCAATGCGTTGGGGGCTTTTGTAGGCTTTTCCGCCACATGGTATTCACCCTGGCCCAGCCGCGCGGCGTCCTGCGCGAAGTTGGGCGGCGCGGTTTCAAGAATTTGCGTCCTCGCTTTAGGCGCTTGCTCCTGAGGTAAAAGCGCGCCGAGCTTCGAAGCTTCAAACTCGCCCGCCAGCGTCACCCGCACGCGCAAGCCGTCCGCCCCCCAAGGTTCGATCAGCACCTTTTCCAAATCCCTCTGCCAGAATATCCGGTGGTCCTCCGCACGTAATACGGCCATACTCTCTTCCTTTCCGCGTCGCGCGCCGATTCTATCGTTTATAATACCATAAATTATAGAGACAGGCGTCGAAAATGGAAGCGCGGCGTTCTACATATAGTCTCTGCGGGCGCAGGCTTGTTGATATTTTGCATGAATATGTTGACTTTCAACAGTGACGCGATTGAATTTTTTCACCCATTCTTTAAAATGAATTTACAGGCGCTGCGCGCGGCGGAGGGGAAAATGAAGCGGATTTCACAGTTTTTTGGCAGGATTTCTCTTGGCACAAAGTTTCTTTTGTGTTTTTCCGTCGTGCTTTTACTTCCCTTTGGCGTACTTGGGGCGGCTGCTTTTTCCACGATGCAGACTTCGGTCTACGAGCAATCCCAATTCGTTTTCGAAACGAACCTTCGGCAGCTGGCCGACGGCGTGGAGCGCAAGACGGGCAACGTGGAGAGGATGGCCGAGCTGATCGTACAAAACGACGATATTCGCTCGGTGTTCGGCAACCGCTATGTTTCGGAGCGCGCACGGGTGGTGGACTATCAGATCAGAAGCTCGGGCCTGGCCAAGGGCCTCCTGGGCCTGAACCCGGAGATCAACGCAATTTACTTGTATAACGACGGCATGGTGCTGTGCGAGATGGTCAACAGCTTTGTTTCCGTGCGCAAGGAGGATTCGCCGGAGATTTTCGATGCGTTCCAGCTTGCGTCGCTTTACGATCCTACGGGGTGGACGATCTACCGCCACAATCTCAACAACGCGCTGCGCCCGGAGCTTTGGCTGGATCATACTATCAGCTATCGCCGTGTAATCATGGAGCACAACAGCGTCTCAAGAGCTGCGGTCGTAGAGCTTACGGTGGATGAAAAGCTTTTGTTTGCCGACCTATACGCCCAGGGCCTGGAGGCGGAAGCGCCGCCGGTATACGCGGTGGGGCAAGATGGGGTGATTTTGTCCGGCAGCGCGGATGCGTTCGGCAAGAACATCGCCGACTATGGGTTTGCGGATTTTCGCCAGGGCGAGAGAACCAACGAAATTGCGAACGATCATATCCTTATTGCTTTGCCGGTAAAGGAACTAGGCCTTTCGCTCGTAACCGTCGTGCCCTTATCCCACATCAGGGGCTCCGATGGATCGAGCCTTAGCGCCGTGGTGGGCGTAC
>JAVBNW010000132.1:0-13164 GCA_031551255.1 Eubacteriales bacterium
GTACGCAAGCGAGACTGGATATGCGAGCAATCTTAGCAATGCGCTGGCGCAGATTACCAAAAGCCCGGCGCTGACGTCCGGGGTGCTTGAAGACGCCGCGGGCGTCATCGCGCGTGAGGGCTGCCATGCGCTTAACACGCATCGCGTCGGCATATGGCGCATGCTGCGCGGTACGGATTCTAAAGAGCTAAAAAGCATCACGAGCTACGATATCGCCACCGACAAGCATGCGGTTCAGGATGATTTTCCCCTCGATGAAAGGCCGCAGTACGTAAAGCTGCTCTCATCGGAACGCCTGATCGTCATCAACGATGCGCAGAACACCACGGTTCTCCCCAATTTAACGGATGCCTACGGGCCACAAATCTGCTCGCTTCTCGACGCCCCTATTCGAGTTGGCGGCAAGCTGGCGGGGGTCGTATGCATCGAGCAGGATCGCTGCGAGGAGTTCCCAGAAAAACGCGTATGGACGACCGAAGAGCAGAACTTCGCCTCCTCCCTTGCCGATTTTGTGGCGCTCGCGCTGGAGAGCGCAGAGCGCCGCTTACTCATGCGGCGCACCGAAGCGCTTATGAGCAATTTGCCGGGCATGGTGTATCAATGCCTGAACGATCCTCCCGAGTTCACCTTTACATTTGTAAGTGAAGGCTGTATCAACCTCATCGGCTATATGCCTGAAGAGCTCATGGGCAACAACGCAGTAAAGTTTTTTGACATGGTACATCCCGACGACGTAGGCCCGCTCGAAAAGCTGAATGCGGAAACCTTGTCCATCGGCCTTCCGCTGGAAACGACGTTCCGCATGATCATGAAAGACGGCAGCGTGAAATGGATATGGGAGCGCAGCCGCGTGGTGGAAAAAAACCCCGACGGCACCCCGCACCTTTTAGAAGGCTTCTATACCGACATCACCGAGCAGCGGCGCTTGGAGGCGGCGGAGCTCGCCAACCGCGCCAAATCGGAATTTCTGGCAAACATGAGCCACGAAATCCGCACCCCGATGAACGCGATTTTAGGGATGACCGACTTGGCGCTCAGGGACTTTCCGCAGACAACGGTGCTGGAATACCTTGGCAACATTAAGACCGCAGGCAAGTCCCTGCTCTCGATCATCAACGATATTTTAGACTTTTCCAAGATAGAGGCCGGGGCGGTTGAAGTCGTGCCCGAGGCCTACAGCGTCCATTCGTTTATCAACGACGTCGCCACGATGATCCACGTGCGCATCGGAAACAAGCCCCTCGATTTGATCGTGGACGACGATCCCGACATCCCCTGTGAAATGATCGGCGACGTCACGCGCATCAAGCAAATCGCCATTAATCTTCTAACGAATGCGGTTAAGTTCACAAACGAAGGGCATATTACCTTTTCGGTAAGCGCCGAACCCGCTTCCTCATTTGGGGTCTACAAGCTTAAGGTATCCGTACGGGATACGGGTATCGGCATCCGCAGGGAAGAAATCCCACTGCTGTTCGGCAATTTTTCTCAGCTCGATACACGGAAAAATCGCGGCGTCGAAGGAACGGGCTTGGGCCTTGCAATCTCGAAAAACCTCGTAGAGTTGATGGATGGCGAAATTCAAGTTGAAAGCGTATACGGCCAGGGCTCTTGCTTCTCTTTTTATGTAATGCAGCGGGTCGAAAATCCAAAGCCGGCGACAAAGCTGCTCTCCTGCAACGGCCGACGCGCGGCAGTATGGTTTTCCGAGGCCGCGAAGGCCTGCGTTCTCAAAAGAAAAATCGAAAAGCTGGGCGTGCCTTGCGATATCCTTACCGATCCTGTCGATCTAACCGCATATACCCACGTGTTCTTTGACGCCGGGAATGAGGCCGACTTTGCCGGACTGGCGGGGCCGGAAACGAGGCTGATCGCCATTTCCCGAGGAGCCATCGGCAGCACTGCGGCCCCGGCACACATAAAGCTCGTCCATACGCCTCTTACGAGCCTCGTCGTCGCCCGGCTGCTCGACGAAAAGGCGGGCGGCTTTGTGCTGAGCAACGAGTACGCGCCCGAATCGCTTCCGCTATGCCTTGAAGGAACGCATTTGCTCGTGGTGGACGACAACGACATCAACTTGATGATCGCCGAAAATGTCCTACTGTTTTACGGCGGCGAAGTGAGCACCGCAGCCTCCGGCGCCGAGGCGGTGAAGCTTGTTAAGGAAAACGACTACGACATCGTGTTTATGGATCACATGATGCCGGAAATCGACGGCGTAGATGCTACCCGCATGATCCGGGCATTGCCCGGAGAAAAGTATGCCAAGCTGCCCATCGTCGCCTTGACCGCCAATGTCGTGGGCGATGTAAAGGATATGTTCCTGGAAAACGGCATGAACGACTTTCTCTCCAAGCCGCTGGAGGCGCATGAGATCGAGCGCGTATTACGGGAATGGCTCTCGCCGGAAAAGTGGAGTTCCCGCGCAAACGGCGGTTCATAAAACCCGATATACCTTTGCATTTCCTCCGTCGCTCTTCCTCGGCGGGGGCTCACGGGGGGTACGCGTACCCCCCGTGCCGTTGTATCCCCCGTGCCGTTTTTACATCCACTCGCCGTACCTTCGTACGTACAGCGCTTTGACGATCTGCACGCCCACAAAATATCCGGCCAGGAGAAGGACGAGCCACGGGGCAAATGCCGCGGGCAGCGGCGACATATCCAGCGCGACCGCAAACCCGGTAAACCCGATCGTCAGCGCCGCCAAGGTTACGATTGCCGTGGAAATCAGTAAGGGCAGCGAGGGCCGGCTGTGCAAAAACGGTATCTTAGCCGTGCGGATCATGTGGATAACCAGCACCTGCGATACGGTGCCGAACACAAACCATCCGCACTGAAACAGCGGCGACAGGTGAGCGGTATTGGCCCCGATGGCCCACCACATGACGGCATAGCACAAAATATCAAAAACCGAGCTGAGCGGCCCCATGAAGGCCATAAACGTCTTGATGGATTTCGTTTCCCACTTGCGCGGCTTCTTGATGTATTCCCTATCCATGGTATCGAAGGGAATGCCCATCTGTGAAAAATCGCACAACAGGTTTTGCGTGAGGATCTGCACCGGAAGCATCGGCAAAAACGGCAAAAAGATGCTTGCGATGATCACTGAAATCATGTTGCCGAAATTGCCGCTCGCCGCCATTTTGATGTACTTTACGATGTTGCCGAACGTCTTGCGGCCCTCGACGACACCCTCTTCCAGCACCATTAAATCCTTTTTCAACAGGATGATATCGGCGGTCTCCTTCGCAATATCCACGGCGCTGTCTACGGAAATGCCGACATCCGCCTGATGCAGGGGTGGCGCGTCGTTGATGCCGTCCCCCATGTACCCAACCGTATGCCCCGCCGCTTGAAACGTCTTGACGACCCTCTCCTTTTGCGAAGGCGAAAGCTTGGCGAACAAATCGCAGGTCTTCACCGCATCGAGCAAGGCCGCGTCGTCCATCGCCTCCACCTCGCGGCCGGTCAGCTGCGTTTGGGTATCCACGCCCACTTTGGCGCAGACTTTGGCGGCCACGCCCTCGCTGTCGCCGGTCAGCACGACGGTGCGCACCCCGTGCTCTCTAAGCGCTGAAATCGCGGCCTTGGCGCTTTCCTTGGGCGGGTCCAGAAAACCCACAAAGCCGATGAGCACCATATCCCGCTCGTCCGCCACGCCAAACGCGCCAGAGCCGGGCACCTCGTTCTTCTGCGCCACGGCGATCATGCGCAGGCCGTCGCGGTTGTGCTTTTCGTATGTCTCCATCGCGATGCGCCGCGCGCCTTCGTCCATGGGCAAAACGCGTCCGTCCATCTCGACAAAAGATGAGATGCTCACGACTTCCTCCACGGCCCCCTTGGTAATGAGCTGCGTTTTCCCGGTTTTGTCAGCGAGCACGACACTCATGCGGCGGCGGGAAAAATCAAACGGAATCTCGTCCACGCGCTCGTAGGCCGCCAACGCTTCCTCCAGCCCGTTTTGCGCGGCGCGGTTGATGATCGCAAGATCGATCAGGTTTTTAAGCCCCGTTTGGAAATAGCTATTGAGGTACGCATGGCGCAAAATCCTGGTGTCGTCGTCGCCGTGAACGTTCATATACTTTTCCAGGATGATCCTATCCTCGGTAAGCGTGCCGGTTTTATCGGTGCACAGCACGTCCATCTCCCCAAATGTTTGGATCGCGCCGAGCGTCCTTACGATCACCTGATGCTTGGACATGGATACGGCGCCTTTGGCCAGCGTGGAGGTCATGATCACCGGCAGCATTTCGGGCGTGAGTCCCACCGCGATGCTAACGGCGAAGAGCAGCGCGCCCGCCCAGTCGGCTTTGGCGATTCCGTTGATCAAAAAAACCACCGGCACCATGACCAGCATCATGCGAATCAGCAGAGAGCTTACCGAATCGACGCCGCGCTCGAAGCTGTTTTTTGCCCTGTCGCCCGAGAGGGATTGGGCCATGGAACCGAAATACGTGTCGTTGCCCGTGGCAAGCACGATGGCTGTCGCGCTGCCGCTGACGATGTTCGAGCCCATGAAGCCTATGTTGGTCATGTCGGTAAGCGCATCCTCCGGCCTGACGGGCACGCTAAAAAATTTCTCCACGGGGTTGGATTCGCCCGTCAGGGCAGCCTGGGCGACGAAGGTATCCTTCGTGGATAGAAACCTCACATCCGCCGGAAGCATGTCCCCCGCCGAAAGCCTCACGATATCTCCGGGCACGACTTCGTCCATGGGGGTTTCGATCAGGTTCCCATCCCGCCACACGTCCGCCTTGTTGGAAATCATCCGGGAAAGCTTTTCCGCGGCGGCATCGGAGCGGCGGCTTTGCACAAAGGCGACGAGGCTGGAGATGAAGACCAGTGCGAGGATGATGATGATCGTCAAGTAATCCGGCTTGGACGAGGCGACGACGTCGGTAAAATACGTAATGACGGCGATGGCCAGCAGCACGATGTTAAAGGGATTGACCACCGCCTCGCGCAGCCTGTGAAGCGCCGAATGCCCCTTGCCCGCCGAAATGACGTTTTTGCCGATTTCCTCCTGCCGCTGCGCGGCCTGCGGCGCGGTTAAGCCCTGTTGCGCGCTGGAAAGGGCGGCAAATAATTTGTCGTGGGGCAAAAGAGCATAGGAGCGCAGCTTCGCCTCGCCGTTCCACTTGCCTTGTTCCTGTCCTGTGCGGGCCTTCTTCGAGAAAAAATTCATGGGGATCATTCCTTTCTTTATGTAGAATTCCCCCGGTATCGCGCGTTACGGCTTCTCGAATGAACATAAAAAAACCGCCTGCATAGGCGGCAAACAACGCACAGGCCGACTACCTGCCGGCGCAACGATATGCCGGAGGAAAGCCTGCGGCCAACACCGCCAACAGTATTATGCCACGTACCAAGGGTTTGAAGCCGCCTTTGAGACTTCGAGGCTTTCCATCCATAGGTTCTCTCACTTCCCTGCATTTTCGTTGTGCGATATCCACGCGCGGCATCTCGCATAGGCATCGTATCACTTGCAAATGATCAAGTCAATATCGCAGTTTACAGAGCAAACCGTCATTTAGCAAATATAAGCGCGCGCTTGCGCTCCGCCATCTCCTCCACCCTGGAAACGTAGTGCTCGATGTTGCGCACGTTCGGCGCGCGCTCGATACGCCTCTTAAGCGGATACAGCCATTTAGTAATCGCCCCCGCGCCGAACGCTAAGATGGGGGCGACTTCTTCCATGTTGTCGATGTTGTAGAGGCATGCGGCGTTTTCCCTCGCATAGCCGACGTTTTCAAGATTGCCCGCCATATACTTTTGCCGATACAGATAATACGGCGCAAACCCCGCGGCGTCCAGCGTTTCCGCCGCAAGATCCACCATCGCGCGCGCGGACTCCTCGGGGGGGAGCTGAGCCTTTCCCTCCATGCGCAGCCTTGACGTGCGCTTGATTGCCAGCGTGTGCACGGTAATATTGCTCGCCCCCATCGACAGCACGCGCGCAAGGGTTTCGCGCATATCTTCGACATCCTCGCCCGGAAGCGCGGCGATTAAATCCATGTTGACGACGCCGAAGGGATAGCGAGACACCAGCTCCATCGCGCGCTCCACATTGCCGGCGGTATGCTCCCTGCCGATGGCGCGAAGCGTAGCGTCGTTCATGGTTTGCGGATTGACGGAAATGCGTTTGATGCCGCCATCCGCCAGCGCTTCGAGGCGCTCAGCATCGACGGTGTCCGGGCGCCCGGCTTCCACCGTCCATTCGGATGCATGGGAAAACTCGCGACGCAAGAGCGCGATAAGGCTCGCAAGCTGACGCGGTGAAAGCGTCGTTGGCGTGCCCCCGCCCACGTACACCGCGCGGGCGCGCATGCCCGCGGCGCGCAAATCCTCCGCGCCCAGGAGGATCTCCCGCTCCAGAGCAGCAAGGTAGGGCTCTACCAGGTGGGCGCACCTCCCCACCGCCTCGGCGGCAAAAGAACAATAACTGCACCGAGTCGGGCAAAAAGGGATGCCGACGTAAACATCGGCCTCTCCGGGCCGCGCGGCGGGGACGCTTGCCTGCGCGCGGGCGATATCCCTAAGGAGCTCGGCCTTTTCTGGTAAGACATCGAAGGTTTTAACAAGCTCGAAGGCGGCCCGGCCTTCGTCGGCGCAGCGCGCATAGGCCTCGGCGTACAGCCTCGTGGGGCGGATGCCGGTTAAAGACCCCCACGGCAGCCGTTTGCGCGTATACGCCTTCAGCAGCGCATACAGCGCGTTTTTGCACGCGCGCTTGCGCATGCGGGTAACCTCCAGAGCATCTCCTTGGAAGGGTTCCGCTTCGGAAACGTGCCGGGCGATCTCCTCCCCGTTCTTAAAAAGCAAAAAACAGTCGCGCCAGCCCTCCGCCTCGTGGCGAATGCTCAGTTCGTCCGCGCTTCCTAAAAGCAACGCGTCGCCAAAGAACAACCTGGCGACATCGCACAGGTCGTTATAAAAGTTTGCGAGAGGGGTCGCAAGCGTCATTCGGGGAGCGCCTCGCGCAAACAGCCTTCCTCGCCATGCCCCGCGTGCAGCCGGGCCTCCGGGTCGAGCGCGCGCATTTTCTCGAGCGAGAGCGCATAGGCGCGGATGTCGCTGAGGGGAAAGGCGAGCATAGGCCGGCCGCGCACAAACAGGGAATCTCCGGAAAAGATATGCCCAGGCGCTATGAACAGGCAGCAGCCCGGCGAGTGCCCGGGCACGTGCATGACGGTAAACGGGCCTATGATATCGCCGCCCCTGAAGGTGACAAAGGGCCTCGCAATCGGATCCTCCTTCACAAACGGGCCGCCAACCGCTTCGTTTGTTCCGGTAAGGTAAGGCGCATCGGCCTCGTGGATGCGCAACGCAGCGCTTTTGGGCAGGCCGTTCACGCCGCGCACGTGATCGTGGTGCGCGTGGGTGATCAGGATGTCGGTAAGCTCCCAGCCGCGCTCTGCAAGCGCGCATAGGATCTCACCGTCGTTGATCTCCGGATCGATCACCGCGCAAAAGTTTCCTTCTTTTACGATATAGCAGTGCTCATCGTAGGGCCCGAGCGTCAGCTTGACGATCTGCATCAGAAAAGCCTCCCCGAATCCACCATAATCGTTACCGGCCCGTCGTTGATAAGCGAAACCTCCATATGGGCGCGAAACACCCCGCGCTTAACCTGCAATCCACGCGCGCCAAGGCGCTCGCACAGCGCGCGGTACAGCGCGTCGGCGGCCTCGGGCTGCTCGGCGGCGATAAAGCTTGGCCGCTTGCCCTTGCGCACATCGCCCAGCAAGGTGAACTGCGAAACCAGCAAAACCTCACCGTCGATGTCGGCGACGCAAAGGTTCATTTTCTCCTGTTCGTCTTCAAATACGCGCAGCCCGGCGATTTTTTCAGCGGAAAACTCCACATCCTTTTCGCCGTCGCCCCGCTCCACGCCCACAAGCACCAAAAGGCCTCGTCCGATGCGCGAAACCTCTTGCCCTTCCACCGCAACCGATGCGGAGGCTACCCTTTGAATGACGAGCCGCATACAACATCCCCCCGCACTTAGTCGCCGTCAGCGGAACAGCGCGCGCAGATTTCTCGCAAGAACCTTATTATAGTGGTCAAGTCCGAGGGGCGCAAGTCTCTCTTGGGATAGTTCTCCCCGCAAAAAAGCTTCGGTCTCTTCTTTGTCATATTCGACGACCTTTCGCACTGCGCTCACATGGGGAATGTTGAGCGGACAAGCGACTTGGCGGAAAAGACATCCAATCAATGCATTGTGCCACGCAGGCCCGATCCACACGGGAAAATCGCCGCCGCCCTCGTTCCAATTGGTCAGGCAACGCTCGGCATCGACCCTAACGCCTTTAGGCGACAGGGCCTTCGTAGGGCAAGCTTCGACACATACGGAACAATTGTCGCAACGCGCCATGCGCCTAAGCGGCTCGAAGGCACCCTCCGGGCAGGTGATATCGGAAAAAAATAGAAACGTATTGAAAAAAACTCCCCATACCCTCCACATATGTCAATCCGTTGCGGCCGTATTCGCCGAGCCCCGCGTGCACGACGATGAGCTTGCAGAGCAGACCGGCGGCGCGGGTAATATGAAAGCCGTGGGGATGGAGCGTTGCGGCGAGATACCTTTGCACAGCGCAACCCCTTACATCCCCATCCGCATACGTGGATGGGATGTACACATTCTCACTTCCGCCATTTCTACGGATTTGGGCAGATAGTAAGGGGCTCGGCTACGCCACCGCCAGAACAGACCGCGCGACAAAGCCCAGATCCGTAGGCGGCAAAAACGTATAGTAAGGGTCTGTATCGACGCCTATCCTACCGAAATCGCGTTTGACGTCCGCAAGGCGCGAAACGGATAAAGCGGCAAGCCTGTCCCCCATTGCGCGCCGCTTCAGCCTTGATGCCCTTTAACATCGAAGCCCTCCCGCTTCTCCTCTTTGCCTGCGCAAAACCACACCGCCGCGCAAAAGCCGCGCCCGTGCTTACGGGAGCGGCTTTCTAGCCTCTATACACCTCGATGATATCGTTGCTGGCCTGCAGCTTGGAGATGAGCGCATCGAGCTGCTGCGTATCTTTGATTTCCAGCGTAAGATTGATGGCGGTGGTGCTGTTCTTCGCGGTTCTGGCGGATACGGCGGCCAGAGGAATATCCTGCTTGGCGATGATGTTGGTGACGTTGGCAAGCAGGCCCACGCGATCGTAGCCGATGATCTGAATTTCGGCATTGTACGCCGCCTGCTGGGAAGTCGTCCAGCTCACTTCGATCAGGCGCGCCTTCTCCACGGGGTTTTTCTGGGCTTGGATCATGTTGATGCAGTCCGCCCTGTGCACCGATACTCCGCGCCCACGGGTGGTATAGCCGATGATGTCGTCGCCCGGTACCGGCGTGCAGCACTTGGCGTAGCGAACCAACATGTTGGCCTCGCCCTTGACCGCCACATCCTTTCCGCCCGCGACGACCGGCTCGCGCTGGATGTGCTCGGGCTCGGAAACGGGCGCAGGTACGAGGGGCATTGCGGGCTTGTGACGCTTTTGGTGTTCGTCGTTGAGCTTGGCGATGACCTGCGTGCTGTTAAGGCCCCCAAAGCCCACCGACGCATACAGATCGTCCAGCGAGCGGATCGTCAGGCGCTTGAGCACGTTTTCCAGCGTTTCGCCCTTGGTCAGCTTGGAAAGTTCCACGCCCTGGCGCTTTGCCTCTCGCTCGAGCATATCGCGCCCCATGAGAATGTTCTGGTCGCGCAGGTTTTGCTTGAGCGCCGCGCGGATTTTCGAGCGAGCCTGCGTCGTCTTGGCGATCTTGAGCCAATCCATGCTCGGCCCCTTCGATGAAGACGATGTGAGAATTTCGACGATGTCCCCCGTCGCAAGAGAGGTATCCAGCGTAACGATGCGGTTGTTGACCTTCGCGCCGACGCAGTGATCGCCTACCTGGCTGTGGATGCGGTACGCAAAATCCAGCGGGGTGGATTCGGCTGGCAGGTCGATCACATCGCCTTTGGGCGTAAACACGAACACAGAATCCGAGAAAAGATCCACCTTGAGCATATTCACAAACTCGTTGGCGTCATTCATGTCGCTCTGCGCCTCGTTCACCTGACGCAGCCATGCGAGCTTGATATCCATGTTATCCTGTCGGGAACTCTTTTCCTTATAGCGCCAGTGCGCGGCGACGCCGTATTCGGCGATTCTGTGCATCGCATGCGTGCGGATCTGCACCTCGAAGGGCATGCCGCTCTCGGAGATCACCGTAGTGTGCAAAGACTGATACAGGTTCGGCTTGGGCATGGAAATATAATCCTTAAACCTATTGGGTATCGGCTTCCACTGCGTGTGCACGATGCCCAGCGCCGCATAGCACTCGCGAATTTCCTCTACAACTACCCGCACGGCGATGAGGTCGTATACTTGGTCAAACGTAAGGTTCTTTTCCTTCATCTTGCGGTAGATCGAATAAAAGTGCTTGGGACGGCCGTCGATGTCCGCATCGATGGAAAGCTCGAAAAGCTTTTCGCGCAACAGCGCGATGATCTTGTCGATCGCGCTCTGCCGCTCGTCGCGCTTCATGGCCACGAGCTCCACGAGCTCGTAATAGCTTTGCGGGTCGATGAAGCGCAAGGAGAGATCCTCAAGCTCCCACTTGATGGTATAAATACCCAGGCGGTGCGCCAGCGGGGCATAGACCTCCAGCGTCTCCTGGGCGGTGGCCACCCGCTTGGCCTCATCGCGATACCTGAGCGTGCGCATGTTGTGCAGTCGGTCGGCCAGCTTGATGATCACCACGCGCAGATCGCGCGCCATGGCGATGAACATCTTGCGCAAAGACTCGGCCTTGGCCTCGTCTTTGGACCTGAATTCGATCGAATCCAGCTTCGTTACGCCGTCGACCAGTTGCGCGACTTCCAGGCTGAACTTTTCGACGATTTGGTCGTATCCCGCCGGCGTATCCTCGATGCAGTCGTGCAAAAGGGCGGCGATGATCGTGGGTTGGTCCATTTGAATTTCCGTGAGAATCTCGGCCACGCGCAGCGGGTGGATCACAAACGGCTCGCCGGAATCGCGCTTCTGGTTGCCGTGCATGCTGCGGGCGTACTCGAAAGCTTCGCTGATCAGCTGCGTATCCGCCTCAGGATTGTAGGCGCGCACGAGCCCGAGCAAATGGGCAAGCTGTTCGGCAAAATAGGCGTCGTCGTATCGTCTGGGCGTCATGCCGCGCCCTCCTTTCCTTGCAAGAATACCGTTGCCTTATTATATACCCATATCCGCAGGGTAAAGATTCATTCGCGCACTTTGTCCGCATGAATGTGCGCTGCGGCAAGGTTTCTCGGCCTTGCCTATACAATCCAAAACGCATAATTTTTGTGAATGCCCACCCGATTGGGCCTAATCTTAGGGCGTGTCCCTAAAGTCGCCGCGATGCATATCGTGGAAGATTTTTCGGTAGGTCAAGGAGTTTTGCCGCTTATCTTCGGCGGGGGGATCGCGGAGGGTATACGCATCCGCCCGCGAGGCGCAAAGCGCTGATCAGATACCGCAAGACGCGCGCGCAGGAGTTTAGGGACACGCCCTAATCCCCATCACAGGATAAACGCGAATAGACATCGTAACCGGCAAGCGCTTCCCTGCCGCCCATGCCCTTAAGCTCGATCACAAAGCGCGCGCCGACGATAACTCCGCCTAATTCTTCCACGAGCTTGCACACGGCGAGCGCCGTACCGCCGGTAGCCAGCAGGTCGTCGCATAGAATCACGCGTTGGCCGGGCAAAATGGCATCCACGTGCATTTCCAGAGCATCCTGCCCATACTCCAGCCCATAGTCGCGCCGTATAGCCTTGTAGGGCAGCTTGCCCGGCTTGCGCGCGAGCGCAAAGCCCGCGCCTACCGCATACGCCAGCGGCGCGCCGATCGCATAGCCGCGCGCCTCGGGGCCTACGACGATATCGACGTTCAGGTTTCGGACGGTGGCGGCGAGGCGGTCGATCGCCTCTTTATAGGCCAAAGAGTCCTTTAAAAGCGTGGTGATATCCCTAAACAGAATGCCAGGCTTAGGAAAATCGGGAATCGTACGAATGCTGGAGCGCAAATCCATGCTAATCATCTCCGCCACAAAATGTATGGAAAAACCGCGACGTCGGCGTCGCGCCTAAATCCCGCTTGCCTTGAATATCCTCGATCAACGCTACGGCAAACGGGTCTTCATGGTACCTAATCAACTCCATATCCTTAAGCATGCTCAGCGCGATGTGCAGCTGGGGCTCGGAAAGCCCCGCCTGCCTGAGCATACCGGCAAGCGACGTGAAGTTCAGCGCGCCGCGCAGTTTCACCGTCTGTGCTTTCATAAGCCTGTACAGTGCGCGTACGGCCTCCGCATCCGGCATAAGGGCGCGCACCGCCGCCCGCGCGGCATCCGGCACGGAGGGCGCGTACACCGCCGCTCCCGGGGCCGCCTTGAGTAGTTTCGCAACCCAAGAGGCTTGCCATACCCCGTCCGGTAGCACAATCTGCCTGTATGGGGCCAGCTCCACACCCTCGGGCAGCGCCGGACAGCAAAGCGTGCTGGGTGCGCCGGCGTCGCCGGGCGGAAGCCCTATGCACCTTTGCACCATGGCGCCAAGCGATTGAGTAGACAGCCATTCGTCCATCGAGCGCGCGGTGCCAGGAAGCGCGCACGCGATCAGCACCCCGCCTACGGATTGCCCGAGCATGGAAAGAATCGTTTCGCGCGTGTGCTCCTCGCCCTTGAGCGGCACATGCCTGCGAAAGCCTCCCTCTTGGGCCTGGCAATCGATCGTTTGCAGGAACCTACGGGTAAGCTCATCGCACCGGGACATAAGCTCCACGCCGAAAGCCTCTTGGGCCTTCTCAAAGCCCCGCGCCACGAGCCGCACCTGTTCGCTGCCGGAATAGGCGTCGATCTCGGGTACGACCAGCGCATCCACCTGCCCCTGCGCCTCTTTGGCGCGCGGCCCCATTTTAAATGCAGTCGTTTGCAAAGAACGCGCACTATCGGAAAGCGCAAAGCGCAAGTGAGCTCCTTCCGCGCCCATCGTGCGCGCGCCGGATGCCGCGACGCCGCGCACCAAGAGTACCGGCGCCGGATTGCCCTGCCCGGTTGGAGCCAGACGCTCCAGGGCGCGGGCAAGCGGAAGGTCGATCTCGCTGAGCGACGCCTCCACGTCGTACACGGCGGTCGGCAAGAAC
>JAVBNW010000137.1:0-23177 GCA_031551255.1 Eubacteriales bacterium
TCCTCGCTTTGGAAATTCCTTCAAAACAAATTGTCAAAAATTTCGAACAGAAGCGAGAAGCAACCGCATCTCGTCCGGCGCGGAGGCTTGCGATATCGGGTGGCAAATTGTACAATACTATGGGTGATTGGCTTGTTGAAAAAACTAGTGCCCACCATACTGACCCTGGCGGTCGTCGCTTTGGGCTTTTTCGTCGCATACTACAAAAAACCGATCGAAGACCGTCGCGAAGACGGCTACATCTTATATGAATTTCGGGAAAAAAGATCTACCTCATACGAAGTGCGCTTTTTTAACGAGCAAAGCAAAGAAATAAGCAGAATCGAGATCCGCTCCGGGCACAAACCTGAAATGCTCGTGCGGGAAGACGGGCTTGTCGAGCTTAGGATAGTGCTTGAAAACGCGGGCTACATGTACCGAGTCTTCGACACTACAACCGGCGGGCTCTCCCCCTTTTTCGACGGCCCTTCGTTTGTGTTGGGAAGGCGCGCGGTTCTCGCCGAGCGCTTGGAGGATGAAACGCATATCGTCGTGCGTTCTTTGCCTTCGGGCGATTTGCTTGCGTCGGCGCCCGTCCGCTTTGCAAAAAAAACGTTGCTGGCGCAGTGTATCCTGTCCGTCGAAGAGCTCTCCGATGGGCGCATCGAAGTCCGCTACTACGCAAGCGATGGTTGGGAGGCGCAAACCCGCATTGCGATACCTTAAAGAGATGCCGATCCATGGTAATTTCTTCAACATTAGGTTTCCTTAATAAAACATAATATAGAACAAACCTTGCCCAAGCAGGCGCGCAACTTGCCCCACTTTGCCCAAGCGGCCCACGCTCTCTTGTATTTTGCATACATACCATATACAATGGATGTGGTGATGATCATTGAATAATAACGGTATGGTGCAGGATGAAACGCCGGATAGTATGAGTTGGATAGCAAAAGTTCGCACCTTCGTCGCCCCTGCCCCTCTCCCTCAAGACATGAATCTACGCGATGTTCATAAGCGAATCGTTACCATTGCATGGCCGTCGGCAGTCGA
Organism: Eubacteriales bacterium; assembly: GCA_031551255.1. Lineage (GTDB taxonomy): Bacteria > Bacillota > Clostridia > Christensenellales > UBA1750 > JAVBNW01. Next base: position 1,033 of record JAVBNW010000137.1, read on the forward strand.
ACTATTTTTAACTTCTCTCGCATCGATGGTCGATATGATGATGGTGGGCCAGTTAGGCGCGTGGGCCATTTCCTCTGTAGGCCTCACGACGCAGCCGAAATTTGTGCTACAGGCCGTTTTTCTCGCCCTCAATTCCGGCGCAACCGCTCTCGTAGCGCGCTTTCGCGGCGCTCAAGATCAAGAAAGCGCCAATACCGTAATGCGGCAAGCGCTTTTGTTTACGGCCTTTTTGAGCGTGGTGATCGCGGTGCTGGGCTATTTTTGCTCGGGCTTAATGGTTCGCTTCATGGGCGCGGAACCCGACACGCTCTTTCCCGCCACGCAATACCTCCGGATTCAGATGATCGGCTTTCCTTTCATGGCCATGACGATGGTCGTCACCGCGGTGCTGCGCGGGGTCGGCAACACGCGCGCTTCTATGATCTATAACATGACGGCCAACGTTTCAAACGTCATTTTGAATTATTTGTTGATCTACGGCAGCTTTGGCGCGCCGCGCTTGGAGGTTGCGGGCGCTTCCATCGCCACGGTTATCGGTCAGGGCATTGCGTTTGTCATGGCCGCTTATGCGCTGTTGCGTGGTAAGTATTACCTGCGCATTAGGCGGGACGATTCTTTTAAGCCCGATTTCACTATGATCAAGCGTATCGCAAAAATCGGCATACCCGCGATGTTCGAACAGGCGGTTATGCGTATCGGGATGCTGATTTACGTGCGTACGGTCGCGGGCTTGGGCACCATCGCCTATGCGGCGCACAACATCGTGATGAATATCATGAACCTTTCCTTCATGAACGGGCAGGCCTTCGGCATCGTTGCGACGACCTTAATAGGTCAGAGCCTGGGCAAACAGCGCCCTGACCAGGCGAAAGCCTATGCCAGATATACGCGCCGCATGGGCATGTACGTATCGCTCCTCATCGGCATCATCTTTTTCTTCTTCGGCAGGCAAATCGTGGGGCTGTACACCGCCGGAGACGCCGAATCGGCGCAGATCATCCAAATAGGCGGCCAAGTGATGATTATCATCGCGTTGATGCAGCCTTTGCAATCTTCACAGCTCATCCTCAACGGCGCCCTGCGCGGCGCAGGCGATACTCGATCTACGGCGGTCATCGTCTTTTGCGGCGTGTTGCTCGTGCGGCCGATTCTCGCGCACGCATTTATCAATTGGCTGGGATGGGGATTGCTTGGCGCATGGGCGGCGATGGCCTGCGATCAGGTTGTACGCTCTACCCTTTCCTTCATTCGCTTTCAGATGGGCAAATGGGTCTATATACGCGTGTAATGCATGGGCATACACAACGACGGAGGGATGGTAATCTTGAAGCGGGTATTGCTGGCGTGCGGGCAGGCTTCCAAGGCAAAGCTGTTCGAAAACGCTTTGCGCTCTTTGCACTATTTTAGTTCGGTGCGGATTGCAACTTCGGGCAAAGCGGCTATAGAAGCGATGGGTTCCGCCGTCTACGATCTCGCCCTGGTTGCCGAAGATCTGGGAGATATCGATACGCTTGAATTCATCGCATTTATACGGCAAACGCATGGGCGCATCGCAATCATCGCACTGGGCGCCAGAGGGGATGAAAAAGCGATGATCGATGCATGCAGCGCTGGCGCGGATGGATATTTACCCTATGACGCAACCCACGAAACCATGGATCTTGGAATCCGCTCCGCACTGTGCGGCATGATGTTGATCGACTGCGACACGTTTGCCGCCTGTTTGGGGTTAAAGAGCCAGTCTTCCGATCGCCAAGGGCTTACCGAACACGACGTAAGCATCTTACGCCTTGTTTCGGAAGGACTCTCCAACACGGATATCGCGTCAAAGCTGTTCTATAGCGAGAACACGATCAAGTACAAGGTATCTGCTCTGATGGCGCGCTTTGACGTGCGCAGCCGCGTACAGCTCGCCGTGTATGCGGTGCGCAACGGCATTATTTAATGTCGCAAAGACGATCTTGACCATTCGTTTTCAAAAGGCGGCCTCCCGCAAATATCGGGAGGTCGCCTTTTGAAAACGTCATGCCTTGCGATTATCTTTGAATAGGCAGGTCCACATAAAATGCAGCCCTTGTATCGTACCGGAGACCCCGTCTTTATATTTGCGTATCGTAACGACTTCAAAATAAGGCTTGAACAGCTCGATGAGGCGCTTTTTCGTAAAAGCCACGCCTGCGCAGAAATCTTGCCGATAAAATGCCCAATCGTCAATTTCATCCGCACAGTTTTCACCCCATGCAAAGCAAGTCAGGCCAAAGTACCCGCCCGGCTTAAGCAGGGAGCGCAACAGCTCGATGTACGTTATTCTTCTGTGCGGCGGCAGATGGTGGAGCAACCCCGAATCGTAAACAAAGTCGCATTCGCCGCCATGCCCGTCTTTGATGACATCTTGACAGCGAAAATCGACGTCGACCGCATGTTGTTTCGCGATACGCTTTGCATTTTCTATGGCCGTGGGTGAGAGATCCAGCGCGGTTACGGCAAGGCCCTGTTTTGCCATATAGATTGCGTTTCTTCCCTCGCCGCACCCAAGCTCAACGGCGGATGTTATCGCTATATCTCCATTAAGAAATTCAACCAAATTTTCGTCTGGTAATCTGTTTTGCAAAATAAAAGCGTCGAAGAACAATTCTTCGACGCTGTGTCGATCGTGTCGAGATGGCCCGTTTTTTAAAGGTTCCACCAAAAAGCCACCCATAGCAGCGGTTCGCCGCCCTCCGGGCAGGAGAGCGTATGCCAGGCTTTCGGCGGTATGGCAATCACGTCGCCGGGGCCTACATCGCTCTGCTCTTCCCCCACGGCAATGCGCCCGCCGCCGGAAAGAACGATATACACTTCTTCGGTATCGTGGGCATGCCCATCCATCGTCTTTCCCCCGGTCAAATACCCGTAGGCGTGGCCAAACGGCGGATGCATGCTCGCGGGCAGCACTTCCTGGGCCAAGATGGTATCCTCGTGCGCCGGGCGCGCGGTGGCAAGGTCGAACCTTTTGATGTCGATCATAGGCATACCCTCCTATCGATTGTACTTAAAACGGGCGCCCGCCAGCGACAGCCAAACCTCGTCGCACTTGAGCAGCGTGTCGGCATCGGGCAAATTTCCTTCGACCGAGGCGATATTTTGCACAAGCTGTTCAAGCTTGCTGACGCCGGTGATCACGCTGTGAACGCGGGGCTGCATTGCGCACCATTTCATCGAAAGTTCGAGCAGGCTCATGCCGGCATCCTTGGCGATGACGTCGAGCTTGTCGACCGCCGCAAAATTCTCTTGGGACCAATAGCGGTCGTAATACACCTTATTGCTCGCAAAGCGCGTGCCCTCCGCAGGATCGCCGGCCTTATGCTTGCCGGCGAGCAGCCCGGCAGCGATGGGATTGTAAACCACCATGCCGATATCGTGTTCGGCAAGAAACGGTGTAAATTCCGCTTCAATGCCGCGCGTAATCAAGTTATACACGTTCTGCGTCACGATGGGCGCCACCAGGTTGCGCTTATCGCAAATGCCCAACATATCGGCGCACTGCCATGCGGCATAGTTACTCACCGCAACGTAGCGAATCTTGCCCGCGCGCACCAAGGCGGACATCGTATCCAAAGTTTCTTCCAGTTTGGTGCCATAGTCCGGCGTGTGCATATAGTAAAAATCAATATAATCGGTTTGAAGCCTTGTAAGGCTCGCCTCTACCGATGCCATAATGTTGCGCCGACTGAGGCCTACCATGTTCGGCGCATCGCCCATGGGGCTTCCAACCTTTGTTGCTAGCGCAATTTTATCGCGCCTGCCCTTGAGCCCTTTGCCGACAATTTTTTCGCTTTCGCCTATATTATACGTGTTCGCCGTATCGAAAAAATTGATTCCGCTGTCAAACGCATAGTCCATGATTTTCAAGCTATCCGTTTCGTTTGTCTGCCCACCAAACATCATCGTGCCCAGGCACAGCTGCGAAACCATCACGCTGGAGCCCGGCAGTCGCGCGTATTTCATGATCCTCTCCCCCTTACATCGTTAAAAACCAGTATACACCCTTATAAGGGAGGGACGTCAAGTATAGGACTTTACATAAACCGCTTTGATCAAAGAAAAGAAACGAAGGCATCTTCATATAGATCTACATATTTTTGAGGGTCCAGGGTATTTTGTTTTGTTGAGGCAGCCTTGTAGCGTAGCATTCGCAAATCAATGGTTTTCGAGCGAAAACATTTTCATGATCAAGCAGGAAGCTATACGACCGCATCGAAGCCTTAACCGTCGCATCCTTTCCAACCCGTTTGTGGGTATTCCGGGTGGTTAGAATCAAGCATAAAAGGACACCCTGATTTCTGCTTTTCTTACAAAAAATCAAGGTGTCTTGCTTTGTTACTTTTCGGCTTTTTACTCTTTGCCCTGTCTATCCCCGACGCCTGACTTGTCTCTATTTTAGTAGGACAAGTCAGGTGCAAGGACACTTTGGTGGGTCATCAGGGGCTCGAACCCTGGACACCCTGATTAAGAGTCAGGTGCTCTACCAACTGAGCTAATAACCCACGTACAAAAACGTTTTCGCTAGGTTTCCAGGTAATTATTGCGCTTGATTTCTCAAAAGCAAAGCGATTATATCAAAGGTCGCCGGACTTGTCAAGATACAATGGAGCGGGTGATGGGAATCGAACCCACGCAGCCAGCTTGGAAGGCTGGGACTCTACCATTGAGCTACACCCGCAAATGGAGCGGTAGACGAGATTCGAACTCGCGACATCCACCTTGGCAAGGTGGCACTCTACCACTGAGCTACTACCGCACGTCCATATTAAAGCGGGGCCTCTTCGTAGATACGGTGCGCTATGGTGCGGGCGAAGGGACTTGAACCCCCACGGTATTACCACTGGAACCTAAATCCAGCGCGTCTGCCATTCCGCCACGCCCGCGCAAACCACCCGATGAAGAGCGCAGGTGAAATCATACCGCATGATGAGTGGTTTGTCAATGCCTTTTCCACCGCGGCCACGCAATTTGTTGTAGAGCTGTACTTCCCCCAGTGCTTTTCCCCTTGCAACTGCCGTGCGACAATGCTATACTGCGTTTGGTTAAAGTTCAAGATGATCATGCGAAAGGGGTTGTTGTGAATGGCAAAAATGAATCGATGGGTGATCTCCCTCTAACAACCGCATAAAAGCGCCGCGCCTCCCCTTCCCTATACGTTTGCCGCGCGGCAAGAAAACCTTTCGCGTGCACAGCATATTTAAGAACGCACCGCAAGGCGCGTTCTTTTTGCTTGGAAAAGCAATGCGGCGCGAACCCGGAGATGGATCGCCAATGGCCCCGGCGATGAACTTTTCACAGCGCTGTCGAGCGGCGATGCACGATAGCGAACAGAAACGGAGGAAGATATGATCGATCTTACCCAATACGGCTTTCCTGTTGAATTGCTCAATGATAAAGATGTCATGCCTGCCAGGGTTACCGCGGTACACCGGGGCGCATGTGAAATGGTGTGCCCACAAGGCATTGTACGCGCGCAGCTGCGCGGCACGGCGCTGCGCGAAAGCGAGGAGAGGGGCATGTATCCGGCCACCGGCGACTATGCGTATATTCAATACAATCCCTCCGGCGATAGTCAAATTATAAAGCTGCTCGACCGCAAGAGCAAATTCGCGCGCAACAACTTCATGGGGCACTTGGCGCAATATGCCAAAAGCATCATGGAGCAAGTGGTCGCCGCAAATTTCGAGTATGTCCTCATCACCGCGTCGCTCAATTACGACTTTAACACCCGGCGTATCGAGCGCTATTTGGCGCTTGCGCGGCAAAGCGGCGGTGCGCCTATCATCGTGCTTACCAAGGCGGACCTCGTCGATGGTTGGGAGGCGCAGCAAAACAAAATATATGAAATCGCGCCGGATGTTCCCACCTACGTGGTCAGCGCAAAAACCGGGCTTGGCATGAAAGAGCTCGGCGTGCTCTTGGCCCCGGGGAAGACTTTCGTTCTGCTCGGATCATCGGGCGTGGGAAAATCTAGCCTCGTCAACGCTTTGGAGGGTGAGGAAATCATGGCGGTCAAGGAGATCCGCGAGGACGATTCCAGGGGCCGTCACACCACCACGCACAGGCAGCTTTTACTGCTCAAAAGCGGCGCGATTATGATCGACACGCCCGGCATGCGCGAAATGGGTATGTGGGACGCGGGCGACGGGCTTGCCGAAACCTTTGCCGATGTCCACGCTCTGATACATTCCTGCCGCTTTTCCAACTGCACACATGGTAGCGAGCCGGGCTGTGCCGTTCAGCGCGCGCTGAGCGATGGCGGATTGCCTAAGGAGCGCTGGCGAAGCTACATGCAGCTTACCGGCGAGCAAAGTTTTGTCGCACGCAAGGCAGCGCGCATCGGCGCGCCCCGCAAAGCCAAGCGCGCGCTGGCCGGGCAGCAGCCGCGCGAAGCGGACGATGTATAGCGCTGCGGCGCCTTTCTCCCACGCGATCCTGCGCACTTTTATTTCGAACGTACCGCACCCTTCCGCAAGGTGCTTTGCGGAAGGGTGCGCAGACGTCCGCCCGGCCTCGCAATGACGGAAAGGAAAGCGCAATGTGTCGCGGTATATTGACAGTCCTCTGCCTGCGCATGTATACTGTGCATTGTCGCCCGAGCGGTCGAACATCGATGCGTTGCGGCAAGCTACCCCTTAGCTCGGCCTGTGTTTCGCATCAAGACTCATGCACGGATTGTGCCGCGCATGCAGTCTTTTTCTTTGCATGCCGGCGCATATAATGGATAGGTGCAATTACCGGGAGGATGCGTTTATGGGTTTATTCGAACTTTTTTTAATCGCGGTCGGCCTCTCCATGGACGCGTTTGCAGTATCGGTGTGCAAAGGCCTTGCCATGGGCAAGCCTTCCTGGAAAAAGGCCCTGATCATCGGATTGTACTTTGGCATTTTTCAAGCGGCCATGCCTCTTTTAGGCTATGCGCTGGGCTCCCGCTTCGCCGATATGATCGTTTCGTTCGATCATTGGATCGCGTTCGCCCTGCTGGCGATTATCGGCGGCAAAATGATCATAGAAAGCTTTTCAAAGCATGAAGAAAATGCAAGCGCCGATATGGCCTTGACAGGTTGGAAGCAGATGCTGCCCCTCGCCGTGGCCACCAGCATTGACGCGCTGGCTGTTGGCATTTCCTTTGCCTTTCTAAAAGTTGACATCGTGCCAGCCGTCCTATTTATCGGCCTTGTAACGCTTGTTATTTCCATAGGCGGCGTGAAGATCGGCGGAATCTTCGGCGATAAATTTCAGGCCCGCGCAGAACTTGCCGGCGGCGTCATCCTGGTGCTGATCGGCATAAAAATCGTGCTGGAACACCTGAACGTCATCTCGTTCTAAAGCCTGCCATGTGCACGCTGAAGATAGAAAAGCAACCCGCAGCTTATGCTCTATGGTATAATGGCCTCCGGTGAAAGGGGCAATGGACGCCATGAACGGACAAGCCGAAGGACGTGACAAGTATAGCCTTACACAGGGCGGCATCCTCAACAGGTTGCTGCTCGTTTCCCTCCCCATCATTGGGACGCAGATCATCCAGATGACGTACAACCTCACCGATATGTTCTGGCTCGGCCGCCTAAGCAGCGAAGCGGTGGCCGCCTCGGGTTCGGTGGGGATGTACCTATGGTTGTCGATGGCCTTGCTGATCATCGGCAGCAAGGGCGCTGAAATCGGCGTGGCGCAAAACCTTGGGCGCGGCGACCGCGATACCGCACGCGCCATCGGCCAATCGGCCTTTACGTTAGCCCTTGGGCTGGGCGTGCTCGCCGGGGCGGCGCTTATGCTTGCCCGCGCGCCGTTGATCGGTTTTTTTGGCATTATAGATTCCGCCGTCTCCAACGCCGCGCAAGATTATTTGCTGATCGTGAGCATCGGCCTTCCCTTCAGCTTCGTTTCCGCCGCCGTCACCGGCGTCTTCAACGGCAGCGGCAACTCGCGCACGCCGTTTTACATCAACAGCATTGCGCTCGTAACCAACGTCGCGCTCGACCCGGTGCTGATCTTCGCCTGCGGGATGGGGATTGCCGGAGCGGCCGTCGCCACCGTTATCGCACAGGCCGTAGGCTGTGTGTTGCTGATTCTCGCGCTGCAGTTTCATAAACACAGGCCGTTTGAAAAATTCCGCGTCTTCGCCGTGCCAAGTGCCGAACATATGCGCCAAATCTTCCGCTGGACGCTGCCTATGGCTGCGGAAAGCTTTCTTTTCACCTTCATGTCCATGTTCATTTCGCGCTTTATCGCCGCATGGGGCACCGATGCCATGGCCGCGCACCGTGTCGGTTCGCAGGTGGAAAGCCTCTCCTGGTTGGTGGCTGGCGGCTTCTCCTCGGCTCTCACCGCATTTATAGGGCAGAACTACGGCGCGCGCAAATGGGGGCGCATCCACGAAGGCTTTCGCATCGCTTCCATTGTGATGGTCGTCTACGGGGCGATCATAACGGCCGTTCTATTCTTTGGCGCGCAGGCGGTTTATACGGTTTTTGTGCCGGACAATCCCAACGTCGTTAAAATTGGCGTCGAGGGTCTGAAAATCCTTGCCGCCTGCCAGCTCGTGGCCTGTTTAGAGGGCGCTGCCGCCGGCGCGTTCCGCGGCATGGGCAAAACCCTTCCTCCTTCTATCGCGAGCGTATCCAGCAACGGCCTGCGCGTGATAGCCGCCTACTTCCTGGCGCGCACGCCGCTCGGGCTAAACGGCATCTGGTGGGCCATCAGCATCGGCGCGGCGGTGCGCAGTCTGTGGATCTACTTCTGGTATCGCTTATCTTCCCGCCGCCTTCCCAGCAAGGATGAGGCGGCCTCCGATCCCGAACCGGACACCGTCGCACTGCCGGACCCGACTTAGTTTTCATTGAAAACTCTGTATAACAATGCGCCCGGCGGAATTTTCCGCCGGGCGCATTGTTGTTAGCAATTAATACTTTTGAAGCAGCTCGAGCATCTTTTTGTCGAGCTTATGGCCCTTATACTCCACATAATCGACGTCGGCGCGATCCGAATCCAGGATGCCGAACCCGCCCTTGAGGTTCCAAAGGGCGTAGCCGATGTTGTAGCCCTTCAGGACGTCCATAACGTCTTCCATCCAGCGCAGCGCCACTCCGTGCGGCGTCATGCTGAAGCAGCCGCCCTCGCCGCAGTGCACGCCCATGCCGAAGTTCTCGGCCATGGCCGCCCACGCGCCGTAGTGCCGCTCCAACCTCTCGCGATCCCACAGGCCGTCGCCGGCATACCCGCCCGGCCACGTCGCCTCGGGGAAATTGCGCTTGTGATCGACCCATAGCGCACGGTAGTGCGTAATGCCCGCGGGGATGTACGCCCGGCAGGACTGCGCGACGTTGTCCTTGGCCAAATCGCCAAGATCCGGCATCGGGATGGTGCCGTAGCTGAGGCCGTCGAGCATGATGAGCCGATCGGGGTCCTGCTCGTGAATCGCCTTTACCGTCGCCCGCATCACCTTGCCGTGGCGCTCGGGGCTTACGTCCGCCGGCTCGTTGACGAGGTTGAAGCTTACCTTTTTGTTGTCATAGCCCTTATAGCGCTTGGCGAGCGTAGACCAATGCAGCTTAAAGGCTTCGAGGGCTTCGGCGTCCTTCCACAGGTCGAAGGGTTCCACCCTGTCCCCCGCCACGGAGAAACCCGGGGCGCGGTGCAGCGCCGCGTTGACGTGAACGCCGTACTTTTCGCCCCAGCGCACCGCCTGGTCGACGATTTCCAGTTTGTTGTCGTTGATCTCGAACGGGTCGTTGTAGTCGATCCAGAAGGTGTAGTTCATCGGCAGGCGGACAAAGTCAAACCCCAGGTCGCTGACGATCTGAAAGTCTTCTTCGTCAAAGTGTCCGGGAGAGCTCATCACAAACGCGCCGAGCAGGTTGAAGCCGCGCCAGCGAGGCAAAACGCTTTGCTTGTACATCCGTATCCTCCTGAAATATCTTTTGTGTCGGCCGGCAAGGGGAAGGGCCGGGCAAGAAGCCCAGCCCTTTTAACTTTTTTGGATTACTTGCCAAACGCCTCGTCGAGCTCTGCGGCAACCGGCTTCCACTTGGGCTCCATTTCCTTGAGCCAAGCGTCGACCAATTTGTCGACATCTTCGGAAGAGGCCATGATCTCCTTGATCTTGGCGGTAACGTCGGAGCTGAACGCACCGAACTGCGAGTACTGCTCGCCATTGAAGGTGTTCAAATCCCAGTTCAGCGGGTTTACATAGTAGTCCGGGCTCGTCTTGATGAAATCGTGCACGCCGCCCGCGATGTTGAAGGCGTCGAAGCCCATCATGTTGGAGGCCTCGTTCGGCGCGGGAACGCCTGCCGGAGGCGTATACATGTTGGAACCGGTATCCTTGTAAGGAGTGTTCCACACGCCGTCAGCGGTCTTATCCCACAGGATCTTGATCTCGGTGTCGGAGATACGCTCGTAGTCCTTACCCTCGATGCCGGCTACGCGGAACGCGCGGCCGTCTTCGGTCCACAGCCAGCTCCACATATCCATGATGCGCTCGAACTTCTCGTCATCAAGGCTATAGGGGAAGTTGACGACCGTCCAGTAGTCTTCGGTCTGGGTCAGGGTAAAGGTCTTGCCGTCCGCGGGGCTGAACGCGATCATCGGGCCGACATCGTCGACGCTCTTGATCACGCCGCTGTCGAGCATGGTCTGGTAGATGCCGGCAAACCAGCTGGGCGAGTTGTTGCCGAGGAACATAAACGTGCGGCCAGCCTTGAAGTTATCCTGGCCTTCGGAGCCGCCAACTACCATCTGATCCTTCCAGATGTAGCCGTTGCGGTACATGTCGGTGACAAACTTCAGCTCGTTGCGCCACGCTTCGGTGGTGAAGTAAGGCACGTGGCCTTCGCCGGTCTTGATGTAGCCGCTACGATCCTTGCCGTAGCCCAGGATTTCCATGAACACGCCGGCAAACGCCCAGGTTTCGCTGGTAATGCCAAACGTATTGCCCGGGCCGTTTCCGCCCGGATCCTGTTCCTTCACGGCGTCGATCATCGCGAAGATCTCTTCATAAGTGTACTGGTCGCCCTCTTTGTACATGCCTACAGCCTTCGCCCAATCGCGACGGTAGGCGTACAGCGGATAGTACGCGTTTTGCAGCCACTCGGGGTTGGAGCGGGAGACCGGCCAGCCGTACAGCTTGCCGTCCACAGTCAGCATCTTGTCGTCGGACTGCAGCGTGTCGCGCAGCGCGTCGATGTTGGGCCACTGCGAAAGATCCGAAATGTCGCGGAAAGCGCCCTGCTGGGCCCAGCCGCGGAACTCGGACGTGTGGTTGACCTTCATGTCCCACCACAGGATGTCGGGCATGTTGTCGCCCGCTACCATCGCGCGGACCTTCTCAAACCAGTCGCCCCAGGTGACGGGAATGTATTCCCAGGTTACGTTGAACTTTTCGTTAAACCACTTGTCCCTGTCGGTATTGCCCGTCTTTTCAGCATCCAGAACGGTCATGCTGATCGTCAGGTTCTTGTCGTAGCTCTTGGCGGGTTCGGGCTCGTCGACCGCGGGCGTATCGGACGCCTTAGCGGGTTCGCTGGCCTTCGCCGTCGACGCAGCAGCGCTGGCAGACGGAGATGTGGACGGCTGGCTGCACGCCGTGAATACGAACACGGACACGAGCACCAGCGCCAAGGCCATGATGCGGGTCATTTTGAGCATAGTAGTCCTCCTTTTTGTCGTTTATCCTTTGACCGCGCCTGCAGTGAGGCCGGTCAAAAAATATCGTTGTAAGAACGGATATACGGCCATCAGCGGGAAAACCGTGACGACGATGCACGCCATCTTTACGCCTTCGCCGTACGTCGGGGGCCGGACATCGCCGGTAATCGCCTGTGTCGCTATAAAGTTCGCGTCGGATATGATTTTGCGGAGCGCCAGCTGCAATGGCCATAGTTCCACTTTATTGACGTAGAGCATGGCGGAATACCACTCGTTCCACCTCTCCACCGCGTAGTATAGCGTAAATGTCGCAAGAATGGGCAGCGACAGCGGCAGGATGATCTGGAACAGAATGCGCATTTCGCCCGCGCCGTCTATCTGCGCGGATTCGGTCAATTCCAGCGGTATGTTGCTCATACTATTGGAAATGATGAGCATGTAGGTGACGGAAATGACCGACGGCAGGAACATGACCCAGAAAGAATCCATCAGTTTCAGGGCCTTGATCAGCAGGTAGGTCGGCACCAGGCCGCCGCCAAAGTACATGGTGAACACCATCAGGAAGCGAAAGAAGTTGCGGCCGGGCAGGGGCTTGGTCATCGCGTAAGCAAATAGAACCGTCAGGATCATGTTGTAAACCGTACCTACGACCATCAACATGGCCGATGTTCTCATCGAGCGCAGAAGCAGCGGAGAATCGAACACGAACTGGTAGTTCGTCCACTCTATGCGGGTGGGGATCAACATAAACGGAGAGCGGATGTAGTCGTTCTGCGGCACGATGGACACGAGAATCGTGTTGTAGAAAGGATAGAGGATGACCAGCATAAAAAACGTAAGGAAGGCGAGAATCACGCCGTCCATCATCTGAAAGTGATAGATGCGGTTCTCCTTGGGAATGATGGCCTTTAAATCTTTCTTATCCTTTGCCATATCGTTCCCCTCCCTTCTACATAATGCCGTCGTATCCGGCACGGCGGGCGACCGCGTTTGCCGAAATGAGCAGCACAAAGTTGATAACCGTCTTAAACAGGCTGACGGCGGTGGTAAAGCCGTAATCCATTTTCGAGGTGGATTGGAAAGTCATACGGTATATGTATGTATCGATCACGTCGCCGATGGGGTATACCGGCGGGCTGTACAGGTTAAACACCTGATCGAAGTTTGCGTTCATAATGCCGCCGACGCTTAAGATAAACATGATGATGATCATGCCGATAATGCCCGGCAGCGTAATATGCCATATGCGCTTAATGCGCCCGCAGCCGTCGACCGTCGCCGCTTCATACAGCGATTGATCGATGCTTGTGATGGCCGCAAGGTAGAGAATGGTTCCCCACCCGGCCTCCTTCCAAATATCCATGATCACAAGGAACCAGCGGAAGTAAGCCGAGTTGTAGAGAAAATTCCAGTTGTTTTGCAAGGATGGGTTAAATACGACAAAGATCTTTTTTATAGCGCCCGAATCGCCCAGCAGGTTTAGCACGATACCGGCTACGACGACCCACGACAGAAAGTGCGGAAACGTAAAGATGGTTTGCAAAATACGCTTGTACCTGCGGAAGCGCACCTCGTTGATCATCAGCGAAAGGATGATCGGGAACGGGAACCCGATGGCCAACTTCATCAGAGAAATAATAACGGTATTGCGGAATGCCCGCCAGAAATCCGGCTCGATCATCATGCGCCGAAAATGCTGAAGGCCTACCCAATCGCTGGAAAACAAGAAATCATAAATGCCGTTTGTGCCGAATTTGGGCTTGAAGGTTTCAAACGCGAGGAAAATGCCAGGCATAGGCAGATAGCGAAACAAGATCACGAGCGCCAGCGCGGGGCCAACCATAAACAGGTAGACCCACTTGTATTTCCAGATCATCTTTCCAAGCGCCCTCCACCAGCGCTTGGAGCGAAAGTCCCGCGGCCCGAGTGCGGATTGCCCCCGCGTTGAGATAAACAATGCCATCCCTCCTACTTGACTTCCCTGTATAGCGATACCAGCCTCTCAAAAAGAAAGGATGGTGCAAAGCAAGGCACAGCCGTGGACACTGATTGACGACATGATCATACGGAACAAATTGCGTCAAAAAAACGAGCCACCGCCATTCGCGCAACATACCACCTGCATTGATATACGCCGCAAAACATAGGACGCGCCCGTATCTTTTTTTGATTATAGTCATACTTTTAACTTTTGTCAATATACACATAACACGTTGGGCAGGTTGCTCAGGTGTTTTCTCTTATTTTCGACCATAAAAAGCGATATTTTGGTGCGCCCACTCATAAAGGCGAAGGCGGTTAGGGTCGGCTCACATTCGTATATATCTCGAATTTTCGCTTGCCGACTGCATGCTTTTCTATTCTTTGGCATGAAATATCGGTTATTTTTTGCAATTTATCGTGACAAATCGCAATAACAGCTCCAGGTTTTACTATATGTAATAAATTGGCGATCAAATCGTCCAACGGATCCTCGGTGCCGTTTTTCCAGGAAACAAGGTCTCCATATGGGACATCCGTTATTACAATATCCGCTTCGATTTTTTGATGCTCAAAATGAACAGATTGCAACGCACTTGCACAAAACACATGTGAAAAAACATCACGACCGTTAAGCCGCGCCGCCAACCGTTCCGCGCTCAACAGCGCCTCGGTGTGCGATGCCTTACCTTCGGCTTCATACATCGTGCGAAGCCTTAGCACCCTGTGCGCCATGCCTTTATCCGTCAGCAGGGAAAGATTATCCCGCGCAAGGGCAACCGCCTCCTCGTCGATATCCGATCCGTACAGCGCGCCGATCCTTTGCGGGTTGAGAAAGCCGAGCGCCGTGAGTAAATATCCCCCTCCGCAGCATGGATCGTATACCGTAACCGGCCCGTTTGATCCATTATATTCCATGCATCGCAAAAAGATCTCCTGCGCAAGCCGCACGGGAAAATTTGAATAGCCGCTTTTGTGCATGATCACGCGGCCGGCGGCAAAATCTTCAAAGTTTTCAGCGGCGCAATGTCTGTATACCAAAGCGCTCCCTCTTTACTGTCAACGGCCGGGGACGCTTTCCGTCCCCGGCCGAATGTTTGCCATCAGTGCCTAAGGAGAATGTCGAGCATTTTCCTGTCGAGCTTGTGCCCGCGCCATTCTTCGTACGCAACGTCGGTGCGCTCGGAATCCAAAATGCCGAATGCGCCTCTGAAATTCCACAGGGCATAGCCGATGTTATAGCCCTGAAGAATATCCATCACGTTTTCAAACCACGGCAACAGCGTGTCGTGCGGGGTGTGAATGTACACGCCGCCCTCGCCGCAGTGCACGCCGATGCCCAGCTCCTGCGACATCTTCGCCCACTCGCCATAGTGCGCATACAGGCGGTCGAAATCCCAATAACCGTCAAAGTTCGGGGTCTGGGGCCACTTGGGGGGCACCATATCCCATTGGGTGGAATCCTTCCACCAACGCGCCTTATAGTGCGTAAGCGTCATGGGAACATAGGCGCGGCAGCTTTCGCCGATGTTCAGATCCGCCAACTCCGGGCAGGCGGTGTTGCCCCCATCCATGCCATCGGCAATGATGTAGCGGTCGGGGTCCACGGCTCTGATCGCCTTCACGGCCGCCTCGATCGCGCGGCGGTGATCGAGGTGGGTCACGCCGTTTCTCTCTCCCGGCGGTTCGTTCACCAGGTCGAAGGATACTTTATCGCTGGAGATGCCCTTATACCGCTTGGCAAACATTTCCCAGTGATGAGCGAAAGCTTTGACGGCTTCGTCGTCGTGCCACAGATCAAACGGCTCGGGTTCCAGCGGGTTTGGGTTGATGCAATAGCCGGGGGCGCGGTGTAGGTTGATGTTGATGTGGATGCCGTACTTTTCCCCCATTTTCACGCAGGCATCGACATTTTCGAGCTCTTTTTCGTTGATGTTGTAGACGTCCTCGGGCGTAATCACGCCGGCCTTCGTCCACCGGCGGTAGGACATTGGCAGCCGGACAAAATCGAATCCGAGCTCGCTGATAAGCTGCAGATCCGACTCGACAAAGCTGCCACTGTGGTTGGGGGTGTACATTTCCATCAGGTTGAAGCCGCGCCAGCGGGGCAACATGGATTGCTTGTACACGCGTATCCTCCTCCGTCTCTTTTTGGAATGACCTGACAAACCCTGTCAAGCCCATGCAAGTATAGCACCGTTTTTCCCCTATGTCACTCGTCGTCGCGGACTGCGTATCGCTCGCTTCCGTGCACCGGCACGAAAGCTCGTTCACTACGTCGCTTCTCCTCTTCCTCAAAACCGCTGAGGCGATTTTGAGGAGTAAAGAAAACGACGCGATAAGAAACCGAAGCGCGCGTTTGACGCTCTTGCTACCCTTCCTCAAAACCGCTAAGACGATTTTGAGGAGTAAAGAGAACGACGCGATAAGAAACCGAAGCGCGCGTTTGACGTTCTTGCTACCCTTCCTCAAAACCGCTGAGGCGATTTTGAGGAGTAAAGAGAACGACGCGACAAGAAACCGAAGCGCGCGTTTGACGCTCTTGCTACCCTTCCTCAAAACCGCTGAGGCGATTTTGAGGAGTAAAGAAACCGACACACACGTCCCTCTCCCTGCTCCCTTTGCACAATTAAGAACGTCGAGGAAGAAGCGAAAACGTGCGTTCCTCGTTCTTCTTGCTCCTGCAAGGCACTTGAGCATCTTGTGGGATAAGGAAGTTTCACAGAGCGCCAATTCCTCGAATCAGAGCGTCGCGTACCGCCTCGGGATTGCCCCGTCCTTTTAGCTCTTTCATCGCCTGCCCCATCAAAAACGCAAATATTTTTTCCTTTCCGCCAAGGTAAGCTGCTACCGCATCCGGGTGACCGGCAAGCGCCGCATCCGCAGCGCGCTTGATGGCATCCGGATCCTTGAGCATCGAAAGCTTATGCAGATGGACGTAACGCTCGGGCTCCTCGCCCCGCATAAGCATTGCCTCGGCAACCTCGCGCGCGGCGGCCCGGTTGATCTCGCCCCCAACGATCATGCCGGCGAGCGTCGCCAGGCCTTTCGCGCTGTGAAAAAACGCACGGACGGGCTTCCCGGATTCCGCGCAGAGGCGAAGCACTTCCGTCATGAAAAGATGCGCGGTTTCCTTAGGTTCACCGCCCAGCGCGGTCGTCTGTTCAAACAGATAGGCCAAATCGGGATCAGCCGCAAGCTGCCGGGCCTCGTATGGGGTAAGCGCGCATTGTTCCTGAAAGCGCGCGCGCTTATCCCAGGGCATTTCGGGCAGGCCGCCCCGCACTTTTTCTATGTACTCTTGCGCAAGAACCAGCGCGGGGATATCCGGCTCGGGAAGGTAGCGGTAATCCCTCTCCCCCTCCTTCGAGCGCATCGGCACGCTCCTGCCCCGCGCCTCATCCCAGCGGCGCGTTTCCCTATCGACGATTCCTCCGCTTTTCACAATGGCGATCTGGCGCTCCCCTTCCCACTGTATTGCTCGGCGAATAGCGCGCAGCGACGCCAGGTTCTTAAGCTCCACGCGGTTGAGTAATCCCGCCTCTCCAACGGGGCGCACCGATACGTTCACGTCGGCGCGCAAAGAGCCCTCGTGCATGCGCACATCCGATATGCCCAAATAGAGCGCCGCCTCGCGCAAAGCCGCAAGAAAGGCGGCGGCGTCTTCTTCGCCCCGCATATTAGGTTCGGTAACGATTTCCAGCAACGGTACGCCGCAGCGGTTATAATCGACAAAAGATGCGCGGCCGTCGTGCTCGAGCTTCCCCGCATCTTCTTCAATATGGATTTGACGTATGCCGATTCTGCGCGCCGCCCCATCCTGATAAATCTCCATCGAACCGCCGCGGCAGATGGGTTGAAAAAACTGCGTAATCTGATATCCCTTGGGAAGATCGGGGTAAACGTAGTGCTTGCGGTCGAAGCGGCTGACGCGCTCAATGCGGCAGCCAAGGGCAAGGCCCAGGCGCACCGCATATTCGACAGCCTTTGCATTGAGCGCCGGAAGCGCCCCCGGAAGCCCCAGGCACACAGGGCAAACCTGCGCGTTGGGCGGCGCGCCGAATGCCGTGGGACAGCTGCAGAATGCCTTGGACTCCGTCGAAAGTTCCATATGGACTTCGAGCCCAACGATTAGCTCATAGCGCATCGGCACTTCCTCCATAACTCGGCGGGCGGCGCAGATGAAAATCCGTATGGAGTTGGTAGGCGTGCGCAACGCGTATGAGCAGGGGCTCTTCGAACGCGCGACCGACGAGCTGCATGCCGATGGGCAGGCCGGATTCGCTAAGCCCGCAGGGTATGGACGCCGCGGGAAGCCCCGCCAAACTGGCCGATACGGTGTACGCATCGCCCGACGCCATGCCGATGGGGTCGGAAGCATATTCGCCCAACCGGTAAGCCACCGTGGGCGCAACCGGCCCAAGCAGCACGTCGCACTGGGAAAGCGCGTTGGAAAGTTCCGCGCGGACGGCATCCCTCGCGCGCATCGCCCTATGATAGTATGCATCGCGCACATCCGCCTTCAGCACGTGCGTTCCCAGCAAGATGCGGCGCTTCACCTCCGCACCGAAGCCCTGACTGCGCACGACTTCGATCGACTCGCGCAGCGTATCGCCATCCGCATACAGGCCGTAGCGTACGCCGTCGTAGCGCGCAAGGTTCGAGCTTGCCTCGGCGCAGGCGATCACATAGTAAGCGGCGAGGGCGCCGTGTTCCCACGGCGTATCGACGGGGATGAGCTTCGCTCCCATGCATTTCAGGCGATTGGCCGCCTCCGACACGGCTGCGGCAACCTGCGCGTCCGCGCCGCGCAGCGCCGTCTCGTTTAGCCCGATGTGCAGTCCGCGCACGTCGCCGCTCCAAGCCCCGGAAAAATCCGGCGCAACTCGGCGGACCGAAGTGGCATCCCGGCTGTCGTACCCGCCGATGATCGCGAGAATTTCGGCACAATCTCGAATGTCGCGCGCAATGGGCCCGATCTGATCCATCGAAGATGCATGGGCGATCAACCCAAAACGGGATATGCCGCCGTAGGTCGGCCGTATGCCCGATACGCCGCAAAACGCGCACGGTTGGCGGATGGAGCCCCCCGTATCGCTCCCGATCGCGAAGAAAACTTCCCCGGACGCCACCGCAGCCGCACAGCCCCCGGAGGAGCCGCCGGGCACACATTGCGTATTCCAGG
This sequence comes from Eubacteriales bacterium, assembly GCA_031551255.1. Lineage (GTDB taxonomy): Bacteria > Bacillota > Clostridia > Christensenellales > UBA1750 > JAVBNW01. The sequence goes on from JAVBNW010000137.1 coordinate 19,868, forward strand.
GATTGCGCACAGGCCCATAAAAAGACGTTTCGGTGGAGCCGCCCATCGAAAACTCGTCCATATTCAGCTTGCCAAGCAGGATTGCGCCGCCTTGCTCAAGCTTTTCAAGCGCCGACGCCGTATAGGGCGGCCGGAAGTCTTCCAGCATACGCGATGCGCAGGTGGCGTTCACGCCTCGCACACACAGGTTGTCTTTAGCTGCGAAGGGCACGCCGGCCAGCGAAGACAGGGCCTCCCCCGCATCCAAGCGCTTTTGCACGGCCCGTGCCTGCGAAACCGCCGCCTCTTCCATTGTAGTGATAAACGCGTTGAGCCGTTTATCCTGCCGTACCAAAGACGCCAGCGTAGCGCGCACGGCCTCCTCGCAGCCGATCTCCCTTTCGCGTATCCTTCGTCCGAGTTCGAGCGCCGGAATCTTTAGTGTTTCCATCGGCTACTCCTCAACGGCCCGGGAGGTTACAAAACGCCCGTCGTCCGTACGGGCAGCATTCCCCAGCACCGCCTCCGGGCTTATCGGCGCCGCCGCCGTATCGTCGCGCAGCGCTCCGCATGCGCATACAGGCGAAGCCTCGGTCGGCTTTACATCCTGTAAATCGCCTATCCACGCGAGCATGCGCACAAGATCCGAAGCGAAAGATCCGCATTCATCGGGCAAAAGCCTAATATGTGCAATCTCTTCCAAAGTCTCCACCTGTTTGCTATCCATATTCATCGCCGTCACCCATGTTTTTTTCTTACCGTAACATGCGCGCTCCGCCGCCGTCAACCGATGGACTTCCCTTTGCGTATGCGTTACTATAGAAGCGATAGCGGCATGCAAAGGCCATGGCACAACGGCAAACAGCAAAGGAGGGTCCGCATGTATAAAGCGCTCGATCCGGGAAGCTTGGGCATTCAAAAAGGCGTACAAGAACACATTCGACTTGCGGCGGCCTGGGGCTTTCACGGCGTGATGCTCAGCCCCGACGACATCCTCGCGCAGGGAATCGGCAAAGTAAACGACTGGATGGAAGAATACGGCGTCGTCAACGCGGGGTTTGGCATCGGTTCGGATTATAATAAAAAAGGCGACGAATACGGCGCTGGCCTTCTCGCCCTTTCCCGCCGCGCCAAGGCAGCCCGGGCGACCGGCGCCGTGCGATCCTTAACGTGGATTCCTCCCGGAAGCGACGAGCTTACCTACGACCAACAGTATGACGATTTCGCAAGCCGCTTGCGCCCATGCGCGAAGATCCTCGAAGAGGAAGGCATTTCTCTCGCGCTGGAGTTTATCGGAACGCATGCTGCTTATGAGACAAAGAAATATCCGTTTATTCACACCATGCCGGAAATGCTCAGGCTGTGCAACAGCATCGGCACGCGCGGCTGCGGGCTCCTGCTCGATGCCCATCATATGCATACCGCCGGCCATGCCATGGACGATGCGCTGGCGCTTAGGGCCGATCAGGTTGCCTTTGTGCACATCAACGATGCCATGCCCGGCTACACCCCTGAAACCCTGCCCGACAGCCCGCGCGTGTTGCCCGGCGAAAGCGGCGTGATCGATTGCACGCGGCTGCTTAACAACCTAAAGCGTATCGGCTACGAAGGGCCGGTGGTGGTCGAGCCGTTTTATGCTCCGTTTAAGAGCATTCAGGATGCGGACGAGATCGTCAGGCTTACTGCGGAATCGATCGCGCGCGTATGGCCTAAAGAAAACCGATAGAAACGAAGCTGAGCGGCCGGGAAGGCGCGAAATCCTCCCGGCCGCTTTGCTTGGGCCTCGATAAATTTTCATAAGGAGCGATGTTCTTGAAGCCATCCTCTCGCCGCTTACTGGCATGCCTGCTCTTTCTGCTGGCCGTCGTCTTTACCGGCTGCGAGTATGCACAGCCGGTCGACGGTTCTCAAGTGGGGCTGCTCGCCGTGCACTTCATCGACGTGGGCCAAGCGGATGCGATCCTCGTAACCGACGGAACGTATGCCGTGCTCATCGACGCTGGCAGCAATGCGGATGGAAAGAGCGTCGTCTCCTATTTGCGCGATCAGGGCATCGAGCGCCTTACCTACGCCGTAGGCACCCATCCGCACGAAGACCATATCGGCGGCTTGGATACCGTGCTTTCTCAAATCCCAACCGGGGAAGCGATCTTATCCCCCGCGCAAAGCGACACCTCGACCTATCAAGATGTGTTTGGCGTCGCCAAGAGCAAAAAAATACCGGTCGCCATGGCGGAGGCGGGAGCCGAATACGCAATCGGCTCCTTCACCATGCAATTGCTCGGCCCGGTAAAGGAGTACGACGACCTTAACAACAGCTCCGTCGTCGTCAAAATCCTATACGGCGAAACATCATTTCTAATGACCGGGGATATCGAAGAAAAGGCGGAGAAAGATATCCTCTCTACCGGATACGACATTTCGTGCGATGTGCTCAAGGCCCCGCATCACGGCAGCGACACATCCTCGTCTTATCTATTTTTGCGCGAGAGTAACCCTTCGATGGTCGTCATTTCCTGCGGCAAGGGCAACAGGTATGGGCATCCGCACGAAGGGCCGCTAAGCAAATACCGGGATGTTGGAGCGGAAGTATTCCGCACGGATACGATGGGAACCATCGTGATGACGAGCGACGGCGTCAATATTTCGGCCAATGTTTCCGGCGAAGCAAGCGACGAGGCTCGCGCGCCTAAGGGCGCGGACGGCCTTGCCGAAGGTGCGCAGATCGTCGTTTCAGAATACATCGGCAATATGACTTCGAAAAAATTCCACTTGCCCTCTTGCGCCAACCTTCCCGCCGAAAAAAACAGGGTCGCCTTTACGAGCCGCAAAGAAGCCCTCGAAGCGGACTATCTCCCTTGCGGCGCATGTAAGCCGTGATTTTCCTTGACACGTCGGGCGAAAAGGGGGTATGTTGTAGGGTATGGGTGAACAAACGGAAAGGCTGCTCGCCGCGCTGAATTGCGCGGGAATCGGGGCAAAGCCCGCCAACGGTATATACAACGAAAAGACGATACCCGTAGGGCATCGCGATGCGCTGATGCTCGACAGCGCCGACGACATCGCCGCCGCCATAACGATTCTTTCGCGCGAAATGTCGGCGGACGATATGCCTGCGCGTGAAAAGGCCCTTCTTGATCTCTTGCGCGGCATAACGCCTAAACAGAGCGATCTTTCCAGCCTCACTGACGACGTGCCGCGCTGCGCCATCGTGTTTACGTCCCGCGATGACACGGCGTCGCTGGCCCGCGCGCTGGGCGAACTCTTTGCGCCGGACGGGCAGGATGTCGTGGTGGGTACGGCGCGCGGCGAGTATACTTTGATTAAATGC
>JAVBNW010000119.1:0-22521 GCA_031551255.1 Eubacteriales bacterium
TGCAGCTGTTTTGTCGGGGCGCGGGGTGTCCGGCGGGGGGGTCCCCCGGGCGTGGGGGGCCCGCGACCCCCCCACGAGCCCCCCGCCGAGGAGGCGTGACGAGGGTAGTACGAGAAACAAAACCGTCAGTAAAAAGACGCAGAGAAGCAAAAATCGCCTGTTACGAGGCGATTTTTGCTGTCCACTTTCCCGCACTTGGCTCCGGCTCTCCACCCATCCGGGTTGCGCACGCAACCGAAGCCGGCTGGGGGCTGCCGTGCATCCGGCGCTCCTCTTCGCCGGTGTGCAGGCCTTGGTTGCCTGACTTCGCTTTTGCACGCGGCGAAAAGGCCCGCAAAGACGATCATCCTTGTTGAATCGGCGGCGGCCCAAAGCGCCGATACGTATCGCCGTCGCGCACACATTTTACCGAAAAACCTTCCCAAGGCCGTTCGTTTCATGGTACAATGCATAAGATATTCCGCTGGATTACGGATGAGATGGCGGCTTTTCAGCCCGCCGGGAGGGATTCGATGAGCGATCGCATTGCCAAGCTGTTGGCGCTGGGTGGACAAGACGGCGCGTACGTACTCCATAAGGCCGAGAACGTTCGTCATTTTTCCAGCTTTACCGGGGAGGGCATGCTTGTCGCGGGCGAGGGGCAACGCGTGCTGGTTACCGATTTTCGCTATGACGAGCAGGCTCAGAGGCAATCTCCCGGCTGGGACATCGTGTTGATCGACAACGCAAACACCCATGCGATGCGCATTGCCCAGGCTGCAGCGCGCATCGGCGGGGGCGTTCGCTTAGAATTCGATGCCATCACGCTGAGCGAGGGCGAGGAGTTGCGCGCCGCATTAGGCGCCCAGGAAATGATCGCCATGAAGAACCTGCCCGAAACGCTCCGTATGATAAAAGAACCTTGCGAGATTGAGGCGATCGAAAAGGCGGCCGCGATTACCGACCAGACGTTTACATGGGTTCTTAACCACGCAAAGGTGGGCATGAGCGAGCTCGAGCTTGCATTGGATATGTTCGTGCACATGAAAAAACTTGGCGCGGACGAGACGGCTTTTTCTTCCATCATCGCCTCCGGCCCCAATTCCAGCCTGCCGCATGCCGAGCCTTCCGATAGGAAAATTCAGCCCGGCGACCTTTTGACGCTGGACTTTGGCGCAAAATGGGGAGGCTATTGTTCGGATTTTACGCGCACCATCGCCTTTGGTAAGGTCGACCCTGAGCTGCGCAAGATCTACGACATCGTGCTGGAGGCGCAGCTTTGTGCGCTGGATGCCCTGTCTGCCGGGAAAATGGGAAAAGAAGTGGATGCGGTGGCGCGCGGCGTAATTGCAGGCGCGGGCTATGGCGGGCGCTTCGGGCATGGACTTGGGCATGGCGTTGGGCGGATGATTCATGAAAACCCGAGGCTGTCTTTGAAGGGCGATGCGGTTCTCAAGGCGGGCATGATTGTTACCGTCGAGCCCGGCATCTACCTGCCCGGCAAGGGCGGCGTGCGGATCGAGGATCTTTGCCTGGTTACCGAAGGTGGGCACAAAAACCTGTCCGCGTCGAGCAAGGAATATATCGAACTGTAGCGACTGTCCCCAAAGCATCGCAGTCGCCGCATACATGCGATGGTTTTTAAGTTTGATTACTTCACAATTCGTATTTTGGAGGGTTGTCTATGATTACAGCGGGCGAATTTCGCAAAGGTATTACGATCGAGCTAGACGGCGGTGTATGGAACATCGTCGATTTCCAGCATGTTAAGCCGGGCAAGGGCGCGGCATTTGTGCGCACAAAAATCAAGAACGTTATGACGGGCGCGGTGCTCGAGCGCACGTTCAACCCCACCGACAAGATGCCGCGCGCCATCGTAGAGACGAAAGAAATGCAATACCTTTACAACGACGGCGAGCTGTATTATTTCATGGATATCGAAACGTTTGAGCAGCTGCCGCTCAACCGCGATATCGTCGAGGATGCGATCAACTTTGTCAAGGAAAATTCCAACGTGTCGGTCAAGTTCTTCAAGGGCAGCGCCTTTTCGGTGGATGCTCCTAACTTTGTCGAGCTCGAGGTGGTCGCGACGGAGCCGGGCGCCAGGGGAGATACCGCCACCAACGTCACCAAGCCCGCGACCTTGGAAACGGGTTATGTGGTAGGCGTGCCGCTGTTCATCAACCAAGGCGAGAAGATCCGCATCGATACCCGCTCCGGCGAGTATATGGAGCGCGCATAGGCCGCCCTTGCAAAAGTGAGCCGCAAAACCGGCGCCGCAGGGTTTTAGGCGCTTATAAGTAAGGAGGGCTTTTATGAGCCAGACGCTATCGGGAAAGGTTCAGTATTTGCGCGGCCTTGCGGATGGGCTGAATATGGATGGCGCTTCCAAGGAGGGCAAGCTGCTGCTGGCCATCATCGATGCCTTGGATGAGTTTGCCAAAAAGATCGACCAGACGGAGCAGAAGATCGACGAACTGGACGACGTAGTCGGCAACATCGAAGAGGATATGGAATCCTTGGACGAGATCCTGTTCGGCGAAGACGAATGGGATGAGGAAGACGACGACTGGGACGAAGAAGACGACGAAGAAGATCAAACGACCATCCGCGAGATCAACGACGGCGGCTTCATCGAATACGAGTGCCCACACTGCCGCTCAAAGATATACTACGACGCGAAGGGCTTCGACCTTTCCAAAGAGCACATTTGCCCGGATTGTGGCAAGGAACTTTTCCCGGAGGACGGGGAAGAGGAATAGCTCCCTGCGCTGCCGGCCTCGGATGCCGCGCGCGCTTGATCGTATAGGTTTGTTTCAGGTATACTTCTTATGGCAAATTGTCGCGGGAGATGATACGATCCGGCTCGCTTGATGTTGCGCAATCGACAAGATAGGCGAACGCGGAAAAGGCGGATATGCATCGGCAAAACAGCGAAACCGCTTCCGTTAAGTGGCATGTTTTGCGCTACGTTGTTGTTGAAATATCCGCTTTTTTCGCGCTTTTTAAAGCTGTGGGAGAAACCCACGGCTTTTTATGTTGCCAAGGTAAGTTGCCGCCGGATCTTCACCCCCAAGATGGAAGACCGATGCCGGGGTGCGGTGCGGGGTAGGGCAGGGTACAGGGGCTGATCTTTTCGGCTTTCAGCCATCCTTAACAAGGTTGTTGATCCACTTGCCGCTCTTGAACCGAATGCCACAGAGCAAGACCTTAACCGCTTGCTCCGCCACAGTCATGATATACACCCATTGTATGGGCCAGCCGAGCACGATGCCCGTCAGCCAGATGAGCGGCAGACCCACAACCCATACGCAGCCCGCATCCACGATGAAGGAGAACACCGCGTCGCCACCGGCCCGGAACGCCCCTACGATAAAGATGTTGCCAAGCGCCGATAAAACGATGGTAAAGCCCCTGATGAGTATAATGGCCTGCGCCGCCTGCTTCACGGCGTCCGATACCTCGTAAAGCCCGATGATCGGGCCGCTGAGCGCGATCATGATCAGGCCCGCTACCTGACCGAGCGCGACCGCTGCCACCATGAAACGCTTGGAATAAAGCTTTGCGGCGGCCTCGTCGCCCATGCCGATGGCCTTGCCGATCAGGATAGCGCAGGCAGACGTGATGGCGCGGATCAGTATGAAGGAGAGCTGCTCCACGGTACCACAAATGCTCATCGCAGCAACCGTCTCTGTTCCCATATGGCCATAGACCACCGAGTACATGGTGATTCCCAACGACCAGAACAGTTCATTGCCCACGATGGGCAGCGCGATCGCGAAAAACCGCTTGATGTGCTGCTTTTCCCTGGGGATCATATCCCGAAGCGATGCCCTGGTGGACATGCGCATGGCATGCCCAAGGCCCCAAATGATGCCGAGCTCCGCCACGACGGCGATGAGCGTCGCGATGGCCGCGCCTTCCACGCCCATCTCGGGCATGCCCAGGCGGCCGAAGATGAGACCGTAATTGAGCACCGTGTTGATCCCAATGGCCAAAATGGAGGCGAACATGCTGAGCTTTACCTGCTCGGTCGACTTCTGCACCGTGCTTAAAACGAGCGAAGCGCCCTGTACCAGATAGGTAAAGCAGATGATTCGAAGGTATCGCACGCTTAGACGGATCGCTTCTTCCTCGTGTAGGAAGAGGCGCATGACACTTTCAGGCGCGACGAGGCAGGGCACGATGAAAATCGCCGCGACAAGCAGGCACACGCCGAGCGCCAGCCCCTGGGTTCTGTAAATGCCGGCCATATTGCGCGTTCCCCAGTACTGTGAGCAGAACGTACTTACCGCGCCCGTCAGACCGAATATCGTCAGTTGGAATAAAAATGTAACCCGATTTGCCTGCGTGACGGCGGCAATGGAGCTCTCGCCCAACCTTCCGACCATCACGCCATCCAGGATGTGCATCAGTGACGCCACCAGCGATTGCAGCGCGACAGGGATTGCAATACGCAAAACAGCGGAAACGAAATCTCGTTCCCACCGCAATATTCCGGTTTTTTTGGGCACGCTCGATATGTTCATGTCCGCGATCCTCTTATTCTTCAAGAAACCTTGATTTTTTGCGCATCGTATAACTATATCACACTAGACGTAGAAAAAACAGTAGTTACCGCGCAAGAGAAAGGCGCGCTGCGATCGGCCCTTTCAAGCGCATGATCGGCCGGGAGGCCGGACTGGAGCGCCGAGTCCTATGTACCGTTGCCGAGAAGAAAAGATAGTTATACCTAGGCAAAGTGCGCGAAAAAAGCTGTGCAATGTATAGACTTACTGGTCTGTTCATGGTATATTAAAAACAGACCAGTAAGTCTATTTTATGGAGGCTTTGCCATGAAACGCGAAGAAAAAAACCTGCAAAGCAGGCGGAAAATCATCGATAGCGCCATGCGCGAGTTCGCCGAACAGGGCTATGGGCTAAGCTCCATCAATATTATTTGCGAAACCGGCGGCATTTCAAAGGGGATCCTTTACCATTATTTTAGGGACAAGGACGAGATATACGTAGCCTGCGTTACACAGTGCTTCGATGCGCTTGCGAAATATTTGCGCGGCCACGTTGCGTTTGAAGGCGAAGACGCGCAGGCCTCCCTTGAGGCCTACTTCGATGCGCGGCTTGCGTTCTTCCGGGAAAACCCACCCTATCAGCGGCTGTTTTTTGAGGCGGTTCTCTCTCCGCCGGCCCATTTATCCGCGGCAATTGCGCAAAGCAAGGTGGAATTTGACGCGCTGAACGGCGCGGTTTTCAGCGCCCTTTTGGATAGTGTCGCCCTTAGGCCCGACATGGCTAAGCAGGAGGTCGTCGAAATCTTCCGGCAATATCAGGATTTCGTCAACGCCACAGGCCCGGCAACGGATGCCGCATCCCACGAAGAGCGCTGCCGCCGCGCCGTGAGCGTGCTGCTTTACGGCGTGGCCGCCAGAGGAAAGGAGGATTGTCCATGAACGCGAAAAAAGTGGCGAGCGAATCGATCCTGGGCGGCATGAAGCCTTCCCGCGCCATCGCCAAGCTGGCGGTTGCTGCAACCATAGCGCTGCTGGCAAAGGCGGTTTACAACATTGTAGATACCGCCTATATCGGCATGCTGGGCTCCGACACGGCGCTTGCGGCAGTGGGGGTTACGCTGCCGCTCTTGCTGATCATGGTGTCGGTGGAAAACATCTTTGCGGCGGGCGCGGCCGTGCTGGCCGGGCGACAGCTCGGCGCGAGGGAAAAGGGAAAGGCTAATACGACGATTTCCACCATCGTGGCCTTTTCGCTGATCATCGGCGTTGCGCTCTGCGTGGGCGGCCTGATGTTCATACAGCCGTTGCTCCGGGCGTTCGGTGCATCGAAGGCCGTGCTGCCGCAGGCGAAGGATTATGCTTTTTGGATGTTCATCGCCGCGCTTTTCAATCTGCCCGCACAATGCCTCAACAGCGCGGCGAGGGCGGAATCCTCGGTGAAGATCACAACCATTGCCATCGTTGCGGGGCCGCGCTCAATGTCGTGCTCGACCCAATTTTTATGTTCGATTGGGGGCTGAATATGGGCGTGCAAGGCGCGTCGTTGGCAACCTCCGTTTCCCAGTTCGTCACCTTTGGCATTTTGGCATGGTTTTATGCGAGCGGGCGCTCCGTCATCAAAATCATGCCCAAGCACGTCAGGCCGGGCGGACATCTTTTCAGGGCGGTGGCGGCTGTTGGCGTTCCCAGCGCGGTGATCCAAATCTGCCTTGCGTTTGCGACTTCCACGACCAACATAGCGGTGAAATCCCTGCCGGATTCCGACTTGATCATCGCCGCGTACGGCGTGGTGCAGCGCCTGATCCTAATCGGCTGCTATGTCGTGATGGGTTTTATGCAAGGCTACCAGCCGGTGGCGGCCTACTCCTTTGGGGCGCGAAACGAAGGGCGGTTTCACGAATGTGCGCGGTTTGCGCTGCGAGGCTCGCTTGTGCTCACCGCCTTTGTCGCGGCGCTGTACATCGCGCTGGCGGGGCCGCTCATATCGCTGTTTAACCGAAACCCGGCGGTGATAGGATACGGCGCAAACCTGCTACGATCGCAGGTGGCCCTCTACCCGGCCTTTGGGCTGTGCTATATGATGACGATCACCTTCCAAACCATCGGGTCATCGCGCCGCGGGCTGTTTTTATCGGCAATTCGGCAGGGATTGTTCTACGCGCCGCTCATTCTTACGTTGCCCGGTTACCTCGGCATCCGGGGCGTCTACATGGCGCAACCCGTCGCGGACATTGTAACCATCTTGGTTTGTACTTTTTTCATCAGGCCGATGAAGCGAAGCGCGTCGGATAAGATGGCGGCGATGTACGTATCCGAAGACAAAGCGCACGAGCCGCACACGAAACCGGCGTCTTAGGCTCTATTGCGCTGGGGATTCCAGGCAGAACCGTCCATTGAAGCGGGGAAGATCGAGATCTTCGTACGTCCCCTCCAAGTCGGCGTAAATATCGTATTTTTTGCCGATTTCGAGCCGCTGCTTCTTTTCCTTGGGGAACTCGACGACAATCAGCTTCTTTTCATCGCCCTTGCCGACGTTAAACGTAAAGATGTATGGGTTGTCGGACAGCACCTCTTCTAAAGTGCCTATGCACTTATAGATGGCCCCTTGGTACGCCTTCTGATTCTTTAAAAGCTCCGCGTAATCCATCGGCCACGCCGCGCGGGAGTATTCATCCAGATTCGGCGAGTAGTAAATCGTATGGTCGATCACCGATTCCCGCTTACCGGGCATCGACGCGCGTATGGTGAACACGTTGTCGCCGTAGCGCTTAAGGTTTACTTTAACGGTAAAATCTCCGTTTTCCGCTACCGATACGCTCTCGCTGGATGGCTCGACCGTGAGCGTGGCATTGGGATCCGTCTTGCCGGTGATGTTCGCATGGCGCGAGTTGCTGTTGGAAGGCGCATTGATGCTGATTTCGAGAGGGATTTCCATATACGGCCTCTCGATGTAGATCCGCTCGATGCTGGTGCGATAGCCCGGCGTCGAAACTCGAATGTCGATGGAGTTGTCGCCGATGGGTTCGACATTTACGTTGTGCGAAATTATGTTTTCGGCGTCGATCATATCGGTGACCTCGTCCTGGCCGATAAACACCGTGGAACCCGCTTCCACCTTTATCTTGATTAAGTAAATAGACCGGTACGTCTTTTCGCGGCCGCCCACAGGGGCGAGTACTTCGATGGGAGAAGGAGGAACCGCGATCGTATAGGTGACGGGTTCGAGCTCCTTCGCCTTTTTGCCCAGCGGATAAAGTACCGGGTGCAGCGTAACCTCAATGGCTTCGGCATCAGGGTCGTCGGAGATGAAAACGCTGTCCGGTACGGGTACGCGGATGTTGTCGCTTTCTATGGTGAAGTTTTTGCGTAGCTCGCGTATATAGATGACGTCGCCTTTTTCGCCATAAAACGTCACATAGTGCACCGCGTTGCCGTTTTTGTCCACGCCCGCCTCGAGCTCGATCGCCGGCGAACCATCGCTTAGGGCGGCGTCGCCTCCGCGCGATTCGAACAGGCGCGAGGCGCCCCACGCAAGGCCGACGCCCACGAGGATGAAGATCAGCACCAACAGCATCATGCGAAACGCAGCGGGAGAGCGCCGGGAAGAAGTATATCCCCCTTGTCCGCGGCTGAACAGCTCTCTTTCCTTGCGGGTGAGCCGCGCGCCACCGGCCCTGCGCCGTTGGGGTTCGTCGTCATGGCGCTCGGGCTGCGCGCGCCTTGAGGAGACGAGTTCTTCGCGGCGAAGGCTCACGGGCTCTTCGTAGCGCCGGGATGGGTTTTCCCGCCCTCCCGAATCGCGACGGCTCGCGCGCGAAAGGGGAAGATCCGACAGCGAATCGCGGGAGACCAGCGGCGCGCCGCAATGCGCGCAGCGCGACGACATCGCATTGTTTTCGTGACCACAGGATAAGCATGTCATGGCGCGGCCTCCCTTCGCTAAAATCCGGCAATGGGGTTTTCATGGCATAACTACCAACATTTTATCACATCCGCCCGCGCCTGAAAACCCGGGTGGCGCTCGACGGGCCGCTGTGTTACAATATGAAATGGGTTTTAGGCGCTTGCCCCCGGGCATATGCATCTATTTTCCATTGCGATGGGCCGCTTACGGCTCTTATGTGGGGAGGAAGATACTTTGGATAACTTCCGCGAGGAGATCATCACCCGCCGTACCGGAAAAACGCTCTACAGCATTATGTACGTCGTCGCGTTTGCGTTGATGATCATTGCAGGCATCATCACGTTTTTTGCGTTGACGGCCGTCATGAATATGTTCAGCATAGGGGAGGGGCAAGTCGACTGGATGAGCGTCATCATGCTGATAGCCGGCGGCGCCACCACCTTCTTGATGTGGAGAAATAAAGATACCCTCCGCCTCGAATACGAGTATACGTTTACCAACGGCGAAATGGATTTTGCCAAGGTGCTGGGAAACAAGCGCCGCAAGCACTTGATGACGGTGCAGCTTAAGACGGTGGAGCAGGGAGGCCCGGTGGACAGCGACAACTACCTGCGCCTGTCCGGCGGCCCCAACATCAAGCTGACCGACCTTACCATGAACAAGGATGTGCCGATCTATTTCCTATACTATTCGCGGGACGGGGTGCGCAACATCGTGCTTTTGGAGGCCAGCGCCCAGATGGTGAGCCTGATGCGCATCTACAACCGCAACTTTGCGCCGCTCCCGCAATGATCTACCTGGACAACAGCGCGACCACGCGGCCGTTGGAGGCCGCGCTTCATGCGATGAACGCCGCCGCGCGGGAATGCTACTTCAATCCCTCTTCTCTATATGCTCCGGCGATGCTGGGCGAAAGATTGCTTGCCGGCGCAAAGGATGCCGTAAAGGCGGCGCTTGGCGTGCAAAATGGGGAAGTCATATTCACATCGGGTGGCACCGAGGCCGATAATCTTGCGGTACTCGGCGTCGCCAACGCGCTCCGCTCGCGAAAGCGGCATTTTTTATATGGCGCGGCGGAGCATCCCGCGGTGGTGGAGGCAATGCAAGCCGTTCGCGCGATGGGGCACGATGTGGAGCGCCTGCCGGTGGGTGAAGACGGCGCTGTGCGCCTTGACGCGCTGGAGGAGCTTATCAAGCCGGATACCGCGCTCGTATCGGTGCAGCACGTCAACAACGAAACCGGCGCGATGAATCCCATCGAGCAGATAGCGGCCCTCGTGCGTACGAAGGCTCCCGACGCGTTGATCCATACTGACGGCGTGCAGGCATTTTTGCACGTCCCCGCCGCGCTTGCAGGGGTGGATCTCTACGCGGTCAGCGCGCACAAGTTTCACGGCCCGCGGGGCGTAGGCGCGCTTTGGAAGAGCCAACAGGCCCGCCTTTTGCCGCAGGCCGTCGGAGGCGGGCAGCAGGGGGGGCTCAGGTCGGGCACGGAGAACGTGCCGGGCGTCGAGGGCATGCGCGCGGCGGTGGATGCCTATCGGGCACTGGAAAATGCCGCCTCGAAGATGATGGAGCTCAAGCTTAGACTATACCGCGGCGCGACGGACGCGCTGCCGGATGCGCTGGTGAACGGCCCAGCGCCGGAAAAGGGCGCGCCGCATATTCTCAACCTCTCCTTCGGCGTGCGCGGCGAGGTGCTTTTGCACGCGCTGGAGGGGGAGGGTATTCTGGTTTCGACGGGCTCGGCCTGCTCGTCCCGCAAGAGGAAACCCTCGCCCGTGCTCAGCGCGATGGGCCTTGACGCCGAGAGGATCGAAGGCGCGCTGCGCTTTTCGCTGTCGCCTATGAATACGGCCGAAGAAATCGACCTGACGATCGCCGCGCTCTCGCGCCTCGTGCCTAAGTACCGGCGCTACCGGAGAAGATAAACGGCTTGACGGCGCCGTGTAAGGTGGGAGGAGCGTTGCATGAGCATTTCTTTTGAAGTGGATATTCCCGAAAACCAGGGCGTTTCCTCGAGCGCGATCGGCGGCTTCATCGATGCGTGCGAAGCGCAAAACCTTCAGGTGAGCACGTTCATGCTGATCGCAGGCGGCAAGGCCGTCGCGCAGTTTTGGAAAAGGCCCTATGAAAAAGACTGCGTACAGCTATTGTACTCGCTCACAAAGTCGTTTACCGCCGCGGGGGTCGGCATTGCTTCGGATAAGGGGCTGCTGTCGTTGGACGATCCCGTTATCTCCTTTTTTCCGGACAAGCTTCCCGCCTGCATATCGAATAACCTGCGAAACATGCGGGTAAAGCACCTTTTATCGATGACCTGCGGCATTCACGACAATACCTACGGCGAGCTGTACCCGCACGCGGATTGGGTGAAGGCGTTTCTCGCGCAGGATTTCCCGCACGAGCCGGGCACGTATTTTAGGTACAGCACCCATGCCTCCCACATGCTTTCCGCCATCGTACACAAAGCGGCGGGCGAGAATTTTTACGACTTTCTCAAAGAGCATCTATTTGCGCCGCTGGGCATCGAGCAATCGACGTGGGAATTTTGCGGCCAAGGCATTGCCGCGGGCGGCATGGGGCTGGGGCTTACCACCGAATCCATCGCGAAATTCGGGCAGATGCTGCTAAGCAAAGGCGTGTTTGGCGGCACTAGGGTGCTTTCGGAGGCGTATGTCGACGCGATGACCGCCATGCAGGCCGACGAGAGCGTCACGGAAAAGGACGACGGGCACCGCCTCGGCTACGGCTATCAGATGAAAATCGGCCGGGACGCAGGCTACAACCACGCCGGCGGGTTCGGCACGCTGCTGTTCGTCGCCCCCAAGCGAAGCATGGTGGTAGCCGTCACCTCCCGCAAGAAGAACTACGCCGAGGTGATGGATCTGATCCACGAAAAGCTCGTAGATGCGCCGGTTGCCAGCCCAAAAGAAGGCTCGGCGCATGAGCACGCGCTGCTGCGGGAGAAGATCGATGCCCTGGCTTATGCCGTTCCGTCGTTTTCGCCGGTTCCCGACAACGCGTGCGCGCTGGAGGGGACGTATGAAATATCGGACAATCCCCATGGGTTGTACCGGGCGGCGTTCACAAAAGACGCGGAGGGCGGATTTTCCTTGCGCCTGCGCTACCACGATAGAGAAGACAGCCACCTGCGCTTTCACTTTGCGCGCCCGGTCGAGGGCAACGATGTTTTTGTCAAGGACATTCAGTTTCACCGACAGAGATATGTATCCTATGCGTCGTGGAGCTCGCCCCGAGCGCTGGGCATGACGGTGATCTACCTGGAGACCCCTTATGTCGTCACATATGCGGCAACGTTTTCAGGCGATATGATCGAGCTTACGTTCGCGATGAACGTATCGCTGAACCTAAAAAACTTTTCGGCGAAGGGCAGGAGAATGGTTTGATGCGCGAGGTTTTGCTGATTCGCTTTGGCGAAGTCTTCTTAAAAGGGCAAAATCGCTCGTTTTTTATGTCCGCATTGGCGCGCAACATGCGAACCGCGCTTACGGGGCTGGATGCGAAGCTTATCGGCGCGGAGGGGCGCTACTATGTGGAGGGCGAGCCGATCGACGAGATCGCCGAGCGGGTGCGCGGCGTGTTCGGGGTGCACTCGGTGAGCCCCGCGTTGGAGTGCGAAAAGGATATTAAGGCCATCTTTGCTGCGGCAATTGCGCTGATGAGGCCGCTTTCCGGCACGTTCAAGGTGAGCGCGCGGCGTTCGGACAAGCGCTTTGCGCTCGATTCGATGCAGCTCAACCGCGATGTCGGTGCTGCCGTGCTCGATGCGCTTTCGCATCTTACCGTGGATGTGCACAACCCGGATCACACGCTTGAGGTGGAAATCCGCGAAAAGGCGTACCTGCATGTGAAAAAGCTGCCCGGCGCGGGCGGCATGCCGGTAGGCACCGGTGGGAGGGCCGCGCTGCTGCTTTCGGGCGGAATCGACAGCCCGGTGGCGGGCTACCGCATCGCCAAGCGCGGCGTGGTGATCGAGTGCGTTCACTTTCACTCGTTTCCGTTTACATCCGAGCAGGCCAAGCAAAAGGTGGTGGATCTTGCGCGCATCCTCACCAGGTATTGCGGGCCGATCCGCCTTCACGTAGTGCCGTTTACCAAAATACAGCAGGCGCTGCACGAAAAGTGCCCCGACAGCCAGCTGACCATCCTGATGCGGCGTCACATGATGCGCATCGCCGAGAGGATAGCCCTTGCGCGCGGTTGCGGCGCGCTTATTACCGGCGAATCGCTGGGGCAGGTCGCCAGCCAGACGATGGCCAGCCTCGGTTGCACCGGCGAGGTATGCTCGCTGCCGGTATTTCGCCCGCTGATCGGCTACGACAAGCAGGAGATCATTCAGCAGGCGCTGGCGATCGGCACCTACGAAACATCGATCCTTCCTTATGAGGATTGCTGCACGATCTTTACTCCTCGCCACCCTAACACGCGGCCGCAGCCGCAGAAGATCCGCGAGTCGGAGCTGATTTTTGATTACGAGCCGATGCTTCAAACGGCGATTGATAATACGGAAGTGATCCGCCTGCCGTAAGGGCGCGGATCCATCATGCCCGCCTTAAGCATTCCTTCCTTCTATCTCCTTGCCCTGCGAACAAACCTCTTGATCGTCTGTACCGCTTTTGAAGTTGGTCAACTATAACGGGCGTATGTTTGCCATCCCTCAAACATATAGTTTGTCGGAGGGATGCCCATGCCCAAAGCCATGCCGATGATCGCCTTTTTGCTCGTAGCCCTGTGCGCGGCGTTCATGCCCAGGTTCGAAGCGCCCACCCAGGCGGTCGCGGCGCGTGGCGCGCCGGAGAAGCTGATCGTGATCGACGCGGACAACCAATCGCTGACGCTCTATGAAAACGGGCAGTGCGTCAAGCGCTACGCAGTCGCCGTCGGCACGCGGGAAACTCCTTCGCCGCTTGGGGTATGGACGGTCGTGGATATGCGCAAGAACTGGGGCAGCGGCTTTGGCACGCGCTGGATGGGGCTCAACTGCCCATGGGGGCGCTTCGGCATTCACGGCACGAACAAGCCTGGCTCCATCGGCTCGTTTGCGTCCCACGGCTGCATCCGCATGCTCAACCGGGATGTTGAAGACCTTTATAAGCGCGTGTCTCCAGGCACGAAAGTGATCATCGAGCGCGCAGCATATGGGGATATGGCAGGGCCAGTGCGCACGCTGACGCCGGGCGACCGGGGCGCGGATGTTAGGCAGGTGCAGCTTAGGCTCAACCAACAGGGTTTTGATGTGGGTTGGCCCGACGGCGTGTATGGCGAAACCACAAAGCGGGCTCTCCTTGCGTTTAAAAAGGCGCGCAAGTTGCCCTATACCCACGATGTGGATTATACTACCCGTAAAGCTCTGGGCATTGAGTTGTTTGAATAGAGTCGTCATCGATTTGTACTGGCGCTTTATAGTCACCGAACCCCAAACCGTTCAAAAGACAGCGAACGAGAGGTTTTCCTCGCGAGGAAGGGGAAGGAGGCATAGCCGTAGCTATGGCGACTGAGCCTGACAAAGTGAGGGAAACCGACCCGTCGTTAGACTTGAGCGGTTTGGGGTTCGGCGACTATATCGCCCGTGACACTGCGGCGTCATGGGCGATTACTGCTATGAAACCGGCGGAACGAAAAGCAGGCCCTATTATCGGTTGTCGAGACAGTCTTTTAAAATCTTTTCCTGCAAGGGATCGTCGATGGTATCAAGAAGAAATGAGTCGTCTCCCAGCGAAGGCCGATACACGGTATGCGTGTCACCGGCAAACGGGGTTTGAACGATGTACAGCTCTTCGCTATATACGATAAAGGCATAGTCGTTTTTCATGCGCTCGCTGAGCAAGTACTCCTTCCCGCCTACGATGTCGATTCCCTTCACGTACGCGTGCGCGATGCCCGAGCCTAAGACGGCGTTGACATACACTTCGTAATGTTCGTCGCCGTTTAGGTCGGCCTCGAACGATTCGGCAACGAAGCCGCCCAACCCCCATTCCGATGAATCCTGGGAAAAGACCTCCTCGCCGGTTTCGGACCAGCGCACGGGTTCTCTTGAGATGAGTAGATCGCTTCCCGTTTTCACAGCCGGAAGTTTTTTGCCGCAGCTTGCGCAGCCTGCGGCGCACAGCGCACACAGCAACGTAAAAACGACGAGTCGGCATATGCGCGGCATATAATAGGAGCCGCTCATGCGATTTCACCCAGGAATAGAGGGGGAGGCTCTACCGCGTGCGGGCTGATTTTTATGGCGGAGAGCAGCATTGCGCCCGCAGCGTTGGCGCTTTGCCGGTTCTTAGCGTGCAGCACGGCGATAACGTCGCCTTTTTTCACCGCGTCCCCAATGCGAACGTTCATGATCAGGCCCACGGCGGGATCGATCGCATCTTCTTTGCGCGCGCGGCCCGCGCCGAGCGATTGGGCGGCCAAGCCGATCTTATCGCAACGCATGGAGGATACATAGCCTGGCACTTCCGCCAGCACGGGCACTTCCATCTGTGCCCTGGGCAGAAGATCGGGGGCGTCCGCGATGCGGGCGTCCCCGCCCTGCGCCGCGATCAGTTCGCGAAGTTTTTGAAGCCCCGCGCCGCTTGCAAGCGCTTCCTCGACGAGCATCCGCGCGACCTGGGCGGATTCGGCAACGCCGCCCATATGCGCCATATGCGCGGCCAGCGCGAGCGACACATCCATAAGCGGCCCGCTCGCCCTGCCGGATAGAACTTCGATCGCTTCGCGCACCTCGAGCGCATTGCCAACATATCGCCCCAACGGCTGGCTCATGTCGGTGACGACGGCGAGAATGCGCCTACCCGCGTGCTTGCCGATGGCAACCATCGCGCGGGCGAGGGCCAGCGCGTCTTCCGGAGCCGCCATCAGCGCGCCGGAGCCGCATTTTACATCCAGTACAATCGCATCCGCTCCTGCGGCGATTTTCTTGGAAAGGATGCTCGAGGCGATCAACGGCAGGCTATCGACTGTGGCGGTGACATCCCGAAGGGCGTAGAGCTTTTTATCCGCGGGCGCGAGTTCGCCGGTTTGCCCCACGAGCGCGCAGCCGATGCGGTTGACCTGCCAGGTCAGCTCTTCGATCGAAAAATCCGTGCGCATGCCGGGAATGGACCATAGCTTATCCAGCGTGCCGCCAGTGTGGCCGAGCGACCGGCCCGACATTTTGGCGACCTTGACCCCGCATGCGGCGGCGAGCGGCACGGCGATGAGCGTGGTGGTATCGGCGACGCCCCCGGTGGAATGCTTATCCACCTTGACGCCCGGGATCTTGGAAAGATCCGCCATCTGCCCGGACGCAGCCATACAAAGCGCAAGATCCGCCGTTTCGCGCGCATCCATGCCGCGTATGCGGATGGCCATCAGCATCGCCGCGGCCTGCTCGTCGGAAATGCTTGCGTCGCCTATGCCATGGATGAATGCGCAAATATCTTCTTGGGACAGGGCAAGTCCATCCCGCTTTTTCGCCAAGAGATCTACAGTGCGCAACGTCATGCCTCCTTAAGAGATTGCTTGAGGGTTTGCCACGCATCGAGCTTTTGCTGAAACGTCAGGCTCGCGGCGGCGGGGCTGGTGGACGGAAGTTTTATACCCTGCAGGCCGGGAAAGTAACGGCGAAATAGCGTATAGGCCGCCGAACCGTTTAAAAAGACGGCCCGAATATCAGGGCATATCCTAAGCAGCCCTTCGATATCGTTCGGAACGGGGGAGCGTATGGCGCTATCCAGGCTGCCCTCGCGCTCGCAGCCGGCGAGAACATCCCACAGCGCTATGCGGTGATTCAGCATAAATGCGTAGCGCGCGGGAAAATCGCCCGGATCTCGCGCGCCCCAAAGCGCGTGCAAAAGCGGCCAAAACGCGTTGCGCTTATGGCCGTAATGGCCGCCCACCGCCAGCGAGGCCACCGAGGGGGCCGTACCCAGCACGAGCGCGCGGCAAGCGGGCGAATACACCGGGGGGAAGCTTTCGATTACAGCCATGGCAGCCATTTCCCGGTGATGAGCGCGCGCAAAAGGCCAAGCACGAACAGGTGCGCCGGATAATATGCGTAGAAGAAGTACTTCATGTTACGCCCGCGCTCGCCGTTATAGGCGAGAAGCAGCGGAATGGCGCATAGCGAGCCTACAAAAAAGGCCATTTGCGGCCAATCGGCCCCGCCTACGTCCGCGAAAGCGCCGGCCGCTATGCCCATCCCCATGAAGATCTCCATCGCGCCGACCATGATGCCGATGGGCAGAATGATGCGCTTTTTTTCGCCCTTGAGAACATACATCGCAAAGATCATCGGCACGCCGATCAGGCCCCAATCGCACAGCACGGTCGCGATCGTGATGCCCGCAAACGCTAGATAGAACAAGGCCCTATGCCGCATGTTGTCGTAAAGATACAGCACCACGAGCCCGAGCAAAAGCGTGACCAGCACGTTGAGAGTATACATCGAAAAGGCCCACATAAACGGGAGAAGGGCGACGAGCGCAAATACGAACATGCGCCGCATATACCTGCGCACGTTCGAGGTTTTTTTGTAGCCCTCCACCAGCAGATAAGCCATGATGGGGAACGTGAGCCCGCCCGGCAGATACAGCAGTATTTTTGCGGCAAGCGGCAAAGAACTGCCAAACGCCATGCCGATGTGGTCGAGCGTCATGCCAACAATGGCGATGACCTTGAGCCAGAACGCGTCGATGCCCTGTTTTTTCATCAAAACTCCTATTCGCGGGGCCTTCCCGTACATATTAAAGGTTTACGCAAAAAGTGGCCGCAGCCACTTTTCGCAAAGCAAGGGCCCTTAGTCGTTTTCCAGAAGCTCCACGATGGTCTTGAGCTGATCAACCGTATCGATGTACGCATAGCGCCCGCCGGTGTACTCGCCGTTTTGCATGAGCTTCATGCCCTGCGCATCGAGCTTCATCACCTTTTCCTTCATGCCTTCGATACGAAAGGCGATGTGGTGCACGCCCTCGCCCTTTTCATTGAGAACGTCGCGCCATACGCTGGGTTTGTCGTCAGGCTCGATCAGTTCGATGGAAAGGTTTTCGCCCACCTTAAAAAATGCGAGTTTCGCCTGCGCGGGGCAGGGCTTTTCGTTGTAGGTGCTCAGCGTCTTGTCGATCGTATCCGTGAGCGACCACTTAGGGGTCTCCACGCCCAGGAATTCGGCGAACGCCTTGGATGTTTTTTCGATGTCGTTGACGACAAAGCCGATCTGCGTGACGACCTGGGTACCGAGGATGCCTTTGCCCATGGTAACCCTCCTATTATTTTTACGTCGTTTAGAAGGAAAATACCTGATCTTCATCGTGGCGCACGACGATGCAGTCGTTCGCATAAGTTCGCACCGGCAGAACAATGATTACGTTGACGGGCTTGTCCGCGCCCGCAAACGGGCCCATGTGGTATACGCCGGGGTTGAGCGTAACCATCGTGCCGTAGGGTACGCGAAAAACCGCCATGGTATCGGCGTTGGGCTTGGGGCCGGGCTTGCCTACGTGGATATAGCAATCCCCATCCAGCGGGCAAATGCCTTCGGCGGTGTAGCTATGGTATTCGCTCACCTCGACCTTTTGCTCGCGGGGCGACACGCGGCAAATGGAGAAGGATGCGACGGTAAAGCGCGCAAGGTCGAGTTTGAGCATGTCCGGCGTAAAGCTCACGGGCCGGGCCGGATCGAACTCGGAATCGGGCCGGATCAGCTTGACGTAGTCTCCATAAGGCCCAAAGGCCTCTCGGGAAAGTTCCTGCACGGGGATTTTTTTCATAACGGCGCCTCCTTGAATCTTTTTCTATATTATACATAATTCGCCCGCTATCGTACATAGCTAAGCCTCTGCAAAGCGAATGTGCCGCGAAACCTTTCTATGGCTTACATAGGGGGCAAGCATAGGGTTGGCCGTCGTTTTGCACATCGGCCGCGACCTTCGCGTTGGGCCTTGTTTTCTCCTGTGCGTGTGTTACACTGTATGGGAGTTTTTTTGCATGCGATCGTCGCTAAAACTTTGCTCGGCCCAAAGTGAGCGCGGATAACGGGCTGCCCGCATGTGGCGGTTTAGGGTTTCGCGAACTATCCACCGAGGAGGGTGGTTTTGCTGAACAGGCGTCTTGTAGTCCTTATCGCCGCCGCACTTTTCGTCATTTTCGCGGCAGGCTTTTCTCTCTTGCTGTATCAGCGCCTCTATCCGCCGTATGAGGGCATCGCCTCGGGCTATACCGACGGCGGCACTTCTTACTATTTTAGAGCATTTGGCAAGGATGCGCAAAATGCGCTCGACGCCGCGAGTGAACGCGTGCAAAGCATCGAAAACATCGTGCAGGGGCAGCCGGGTTCGGATGTAGCCAACCTTAACGAAATGGCCGGCCAGCTCATCGATGTCGACCCTGCGACGATTTACCTTTTGCATATGGGCCTTACCTACAATGGAAAGACGCTTGGGCGCTTTTCCATCTGCGATGTCAATGCGCGCAGAGCATACGGTATGCTCGGCGGAGCTCCCGATCAGGCAAAAATTTCGAATCTCGTCGGAGATCCGGGCATGGAAGGCTTGAGCATCCACTATGCGGATCTTCAGGCGGGCATTTCCGAAGGCACGGAGCTTTCTTTGGATTCCATGCTTTCCGCGTATCAGCTCGACCAGGCTGCCTCCATCGTAAAGGACTACGGCGTGCAAAGCGCCTACTTTACGATCGGCAGCGAGGCCGTTGCGATCGGCGCACAGCCCGGCGGCTCGTGGTGGACGTTTCAGGTGCCGCATCCTACGTATAAAACCGGTGGGACGTTGGGGGTTTTACTTCTTAAAGACCAGGCGGTCGCGACGATCGGCGCGTTCCAAGGCACGATTGAACTCGAGGGCGAAACGCTGCCTGCCGTCATCGATGCAACCGCTATGCAGCCTGTTAAGGGAAAAGTAAAGGCGGTTACCGTCGTCGCAAAAAATACAGTGGAGGCGACGGCTTTTGCGCGCGCGCTGATGGGCATGGGGCTTCAAGAGAGTGAAGCGCTGCTCAATGCGCTATCCGGCGCCGGAGCCGTCATCGTTTTTGACGACAATACCGTCTACGTTACGCGAAGCTTGGCGGAGCAGTTTTCGCTCCGCTCCGAAGAGTTTTCGCTTGCGAATTAGTGCCCTGTGGGCAAATGGCATAGATAAACTTAAGGAGGCGCGCCATGAATATCATCGACAATATGATGGAGCACTACGAAATGACGCGGGCAAGCGCGGATTTATTTATCCGCGCAAAATACGGATTTGATTGGAAAATAGAAGACGGCATTATTTTTTATCAATCGCGTGAGTATGCCTATATGATGACGCTTATGCTTAGAGAGACCCTGGGCGATATTCCCATTTGCGCTTGCGACGACGATATCCGCGTCCTGTCGGGTGCTTTTTACGGTTTAAAGGTCGAAACGCTGGAAAGCGCCGTCGAAAAATTCCCCGCCGGCATCATTGTGCTTTCCGGGGATTTATACGGCGCCATGCCCGCTATGCACGAAGTCGCCAGGCGCGTGCCCCCTCATATGGGCGCGCGCATCATTACCCATCGCCAGCTGGGCGATTTTTTGCCCGTTGGAGACCGGCAAAGCAAGCTATACGATGCCTACCGAAAGAGCAGCCTGCCTGCGTCCGCGCGCAATCAGGCGCGGATCAAAAATGCGTACGCATTGTTTCAGGATAATCTGTCGCAAACGACATATTTGTCGGTCCTCAAAAGATACCTGTTCAGTTCCGATGCGATGATTCCGGTGGTTAACGGTCAAAGTCAGTATTTTGAAAGAGGGATATACGCGCATCTGAAGGATGAAGTCGTGGTGGATTGCGGCGGCTTTATCGGCGATACGCTGGCAGAGTATTTGGGGCTAAAGCAATATAAGCACTTCAAGCAGTATACGATTTTCGAACCGGATAAAGGCAATGTAGGCACGATTCAAAACTATGTCGCCTCGCTGAGCCCCCAAGTGCGCGAGCGCATCGAAGTAAGGCCCCAGGCGGTCGGCAATGAAAATAAAGTCTCTCACTTTTCGGCCAAGAGCGATGCTACATCCTTAATTTCGAACGAGGGAACGGAAACCGTCGAGTGCGTCGCGCTTGATTCGGCGCTTGAGCATATGGAGCCCACGATGATTAAGATGGACGTCGAGGGTTATGAGGCGTTTGCGCTCTATGGCGCGAAGGAAACCATCGCCCGCTCGCGCCCCGTTTTGATCATTTGCGTCTATCATCACAATTACGATCTTTGGGAAATTCCGCTTTTGCTCAAGAAGTTGGCCCCGGATTATCATTTCTTTTTGCGGGCGTATGACGAGCACTACGATTACATCTGCTATGCCGTACCGCCCGAGAGACTTGCCCTGTAAGGGGAGTGCCGCATTGCGCTTCATGGCGGCCGGGTTTACGGTCGCATCGATAGGATTGAGGAGGGGTTTTATGTACATCCGTTCCGACCGGCTCATCGTCGCCCTGGACATTCCCAACATGGGTTGGGCATCGTACAACCGCTTCGATAGGACCGGTGCGGTTGCATCCGTCGTGCTGGACGGAAAGCACACGTTTGCCGCGCCCGAGTCGTTGTCCAGCGAAATTTTTACCACCGGCGGCCTTGGGCTCATGTCCGAATTCGTGTGGGAAGAAGCGGTTGCCGCGGCGAAGGTGGGCGAGCGCTTCCATAAAATCGGCGTAGGCATGCTCACCCGGGCCGAAGAGGAAGTCAACATCAGATCCGCGCACTTTTTTCCGTGCGAGGCCTATAAGGCGACTTGCGATCAGGATGGCCCGCAAGCGGCGGTGTTTACATCCAAAGCGCCGATGCTCGGCGGCTGGGAATTTTTGCTTACGCGTCGCGCAAGGGTGGAGGGCAACGTGCTTTCGATAGAATCGACGCTTGCAAACCTGGGGGACAAGCCGATGAACCTGATGGAGTTTAACCATAATTTCGTCAACATCGACGATCTGCCCGCGGGGCCGGATTACACGATCGAGCTTTCCTATCCCCTCGCTCTTGACAAGGAGCCCGCCGGGGTCATCCGACAAAATGGCAACTTATACACGTTTACGGATATTCCGGAAAGGCCGTTTTTCATAGCGACGAACGGCGTGGGCGATGCGGCCTGCTACGGCTGGAAGATGAAAAACGCGAAGTCGCCCGCCACCATCGCCGAGCAAGTTTCCAAAAGGCCGTGCCGTACGCAGATATGGGGCCTTGCGCATGTGCTCTCGCCGGAGGTGTTTTTGCCGCTTTCCATCGAGCCGGGCAACAGCGAAACCTGGACGCGACGCTGGACGTTTGACTGCTGACCCGCGCGCAGACGATAAAACAGGAGGGATCTTCCGTGCCGATTGTCGATATGCCCCTTGCGGAGCTTCGCCAGTATCAGGGCCTCAACCCCAAACCCGCCGATTTTGACGCCTATTGGGATGAAGCGCTGCGCGAAATGCGCGCGCTCGATCCTAAAATAGAGCTCATCCCTTCCGACTTTAAAAGCCCGGTGGCGGATTGTTTTGATATGTATTTTACCGGGCTTGGCGGCGCAAGAATCCACGCAAAGTTTTTGCGCCCGAAGAATCCGGCAAAAAAATGCCCCGCCATCGTGCAGTTTCACGGCTACAGCGGCAACTGCGGGGACTGGAACGACAAGCTGCTCTACCCGGCATCGGGGTTTTACTTCGCGTCGATGGATTGCCGCGGGCAAGGCGGTCTTTCCGAGGACAACATCGCCGTCAAGGGCAACACCAAGGAAGGCATGATCATCAGAGGCCTTGACGACCCGGACCCGAATAAGATGTACTACCGCTCGGTGTTTATGGATGCCGCCCAGCTGGCGGGCATCGTGATGGCGATGGAGGGCGTGGACGAAACGCGGGTGGGCACGGTGGGCGGCTCGCAGGGCGGCGCGCTGTCGCTCGCGTGCGCGGCGCTGGAGCCGAGGATGAACCGCGCGGCGTCGGCCTTTCCGTTCCTTTCAGACTATAAGCGCGTATGGGATATGGATATGGACGAGCGCGCGTACCGCGAGCTGCGCTGGTACTTCCGCACATTCGACCCCAACCACGAGCGCGAGGATGAGGTGTTTTTAAAGCTGGGCTACATCGACATCCAACACCTGATGCCCCGCATGCGCGCCCGTGT
>JAVBNW010000121.1:0-27543 GCA_031551255.1 Eubacteriales bacterium
GCACGCTCTCCCCTAGAGTGCTGACTGATTGCTTCCGCATAAAAAAATCTTAATTCAGAAGCAATCAGTCAGACTCTTATTCTAGAGAAACGATCGCGTCGTCCCCCGGCGTCAGCCGCTCGGGGCCGTCCTGCGTAATCAAAAATGTGTTTTCGATGCCCACGGCGCCCACGCCGGGGATGATGAACTTGGGCTCCAGCGCGATCAACATGCCGGCCTCGAGCGACGTCACATCCCTAGGGGCGATCACCGGAGGCTCGTTAATCTCCAGCCCCAGGCTGTGCCCGACGAACTTCGCCCTCTGAGAAAGCCCCATGAAGCACTCTTCAAAACCGCGACGGCGGGCGATATCCAGCGCCTGATTGTAAAGATCGCAGCAGCGCGCGCCCACCTGCGCGGCGGCGACGAAGGCGGCCTGAATTTCCAGCGCGGCCTCGTGCATATCGTACGCCGCATGGGGAAGCTCGCCGATGGAATATGTGCGGCTCATATCGGTGAGATAGCCTTTTATGCAGCCGGAAACATCCACGAGCACGGTCGTCCCCTCGGCGAGCTCCGTGCCGTTGGCGGCAAAAGGCAGGTAATCAAAACCCGTTCCGCCCAGCGCAAAATCAAACGGCGAAGGCTCTTTGGCATTGTCTCCCGCTAGGATGGTACCCATGGCCGCCTCCATGCGGTGGCCGGCGATGCGGAAGAGTCCGGGGTGCCCCAGCAGGCGGAAGCGGGTGCAGATGGCGATTTCGAACTCGAGGTCCGTCATGCCCGGGCGGTAGACATCGGGCACGCACTCCTGGGCCGCGACGTGCCAAAGGCCGGTTTCGCGCAGCACGTCCTGCTCGTAGGGCGTCTTGATCATGCGCGCGCGGCGCAGAGCGGAGGGTAAAATAACGGCACCTGTAAAGATATCGGCGATGCGCTGGTATTCGGAATGCGGCAATTCCTCCTCGAGCATCAGCGCGCGCGGCATTGCGATGCCGAGCTTTGTAAGCAGGCCCGGAATTTCGGCGGGGTGCTTGATGGGCTCGATGCGCTCGCCCGGCCAGGTTTGCGGGCGGCGCACGAACAGATAGCTTTCGCCCCCGGCCGTCATGTAGAAGTATCCGTCGGGGATGCGCCCCGTCAGATAGAAAAGATCGACATTTGTCGTGGCGATCAGCGCATCCGCGCCCTGCTCACGCATGAGCTCCGCGAGGCGTTCGCGGCGCAGGCGCAGATCGGCGGCCAGTTCGGCGTTCGTATCATGATACAGCATGTCCTCACCCTTTGTTCCGATTGGTGTATAGTCGGCCAACTTCAAAAACGGGGCAGACGAGCGAGAGATTTTTTCGCAGGGCAAGGAGGCGTAAGGAAGCGACCCTTCGGGATACGCCTTCGGCGTGAAATGCCTTAAGCTACGCTGACCTAAGCTCGACGCCGCCTTGCGGGAAAAGATCCGCTCGATCGCTCTGCCTTTGGGGTTGGCCGACTATAAAAGTCCGTCTCATCATGCCACGGATGGCGCGCGTGGTCAACAAGAGGTTGCGAAAGCGTTTGCAAAGCTTTGGCTTTCATTCGTTCAGAAATTATTTGGTTGATTATGCCGCCCCACGACAAACGGCCCGGTCATCCCGCGATGTGCCGGGTCTTCGCTTGGGCGGCTTGCTTATAAAACCTTTTCCACAAAGCCCATGGTATAGGGCATGTTGCCGAACTTGATCGTCCGGCGCATAGGATAGCCGCGCCGCTCCCACCAGGCCATCAGCTCGGCGTTCTCGAGCGGCACGTTCGCTATGATGACCCCACAGCCCGCCGCCCTGGCCCTGTCCTCGATGTGTTCAAGCATGGAAGCGCCCCGGCCCTTGCCGCGGTGCCAGGGCATCACGCACAACCTGACGACCTCCATCTGCCGCTCGGGACGATAGCGCAACAAAAAAAGGCCGATCATGGTTCCATCTAAAAATAGGCCGCTGGCGGACAGCTTTGGGGATTGCAGCATGGACGCGAGCGCCCGATCGGTAGTGAAAGCCGGATGCGAGGCGCCCGTTTCCGGAGTCAGTGAAAAAAGCTGGGCCTCCGCGCCGTAAGAGACGCGCAGTACGCGCGCGGCTTCGGCAATCGCATCGGCGTTTTGATGGTCGATGGGCAGCATTTCAAGCGGCACGCGGCGTCGCTCCTTTCCCAAGCCGTTAAGCGAAGTCTCGACAAGCGACGCTCAGCGTATCCTAACGAGCATCGTCTTGGCGTCGGTCATCTCGACGGCGACGAGCTCTTCTTTTTCGAGGCGCTTGAGAAGATCGGAAAACTTCTTAAAGCCGATTTGCCGCTCGTCAAAATCCGGATAGTCATTGGCGATCGCCGCCTTGAGAATGGACGGGTTTACGCGCTCGAATCCCTCGTCTTTGAAGCGTTCCAGTGCGCGGGTAAACACGTCGATCCAATTGTCGCGGGTAATCTTAGGCATCCCCTCCTCGTCGTCGACGCGCAGGGTGACCTTGACGGAGAAGGAATCGTTGACCGCATGGATATCGCCAAAGCGCTCCTCCAACTCGGAAACCAGCTTGCCGAAGGAGTTCATGCCGTAGTTTTTTTCGTTAAAATCCGGCTTGAGGCGCAAAAGGATGTTCTTCAGCTCGCTGGCGTACACGTAGCCGTCCGGATCCGCCTGTTCGCCTACGACCGTTACCACCAGCTGGTTGAGTTCTTCCAACTGGCCCGTTTGGCCGTTTTCGCGCGCGACGGGCGGCTTGGATACGGATTCCAGGAACAAAAACTCGTTGCACGCCCGGATAAAAATATTGGAAGCGGATTCCGAGCGGGAAATGCCGAGCACAAACTTGCCCATACTTTTGAGCTTGCCCACCAAGGGCGTATAGTCGCTGTCGCCCGATACAATGCAAAAGCTATCGATCAGAGGGTTTGAGTAGGCGATTTCCAGTGCATCGATGACGAGCTGGATATCAAGGTGGTTTTTCTGATTTGCGCCGAAGCGGATGGAGGGCACAGCGGAAAACGTGTTGCTCAGAAGCACTTCCCGAAGCGAGGAATAGCTTTCGGTGTAGCCATATACCTTGCCGATTAAGATATCACCGCGGATTTTGACCTTTTCGATAATGGAAGTGAGCATGGCAACCTTGCCGCCTGCATTTTCAAGATCCACCAAAATGGCGAAGTTATGCTCGTTTGACAAATGGAATACCCCTTTTAAGCGTTCTTTTCCCCAGTATGAACCGGGTTTGGCAGGTTGTCAATTCCTCGTCGATTCGCGCTGCGTTTCACACCCCGGCAACACTGCGGTGTCGCCGGGGTGTGTCCGCTCCGTGGAATTTCCTCTTCCATAAAACCACTGAGGCGGTTTTGTGGATTAAGAACGACGAAAAAGCTACGGAGTCCACGGTTTGCGTTCTTCTCAATCCCAAAAAAACCTCTGTTTCTTTGGGAGGAGGAGGGGCCGCGAAGCGGCAATTCCCCATGGCATCGCAATGCCGTGGGGAATTGAGCGCAGTGTGCCCCGACGACGCTCCTCCTCTTCCTCAAAACCACCGAGGCGATTTTGTAGAGGAAGAACGATGGAGAAGGCGCGGAGCCCATGTTCTACGTTCTTCTTACTTCTATAAGACGCCTCAGCGTCTTATAGAAAGAGGAGGTTTCACGCAGCGCCAGTCTCCCATGGTACCGCAGTACCATAGGAGACAGAGCGTAGTGCAAACCGACGAACGCGGGCCGGCGCCAAAGCATATGTTATGCCGGGGGAACTGGGCAAACGGCGCGAAGCGAAAGCCCGCGCCGGAACGGAAGGAGGGAACCCAATGGCTGAATCCTGCCGCGACATGTGCGCGCTGGTGCGCAACATCGTGGAGACCGTACGCGTGAGCGGTCGCGGCTGTCAGGTGGATGTGCGCCTTTCCATGTGCCGCGATCTGCCCGAGCCTTGCGGCCACCGCGGGCCTTGTTCGTGCTGTGAGTTCATCAGCGCGACAGCCGGGCCCTGCGTGACGCTGGTGGATGCGGTGATCGAACCGAGCCGCACCCGCGCGGGCTCATGCCTGCGCGCCACGCTGCTGGTGCCGGTGACGGTGCTTTTGCGCTATGGAGGGGTCAACCGCACGTGCCAGGGAGAGATCTTAATTCCCATAGAGGGGATGATGCGCTCGGGCTGCGGCCCGTACCAAGAACTCGTTGCCCAGGCAAACGTGCGCGTATGCGGCGGGTGCTGGGATGGAGACTGCGTACGGCTGCGGGTGGACTACCAGGCCGAGGTGCATGCGATTTGCATGCGCGCGGTGCGCATACCGATCACCGGCTCTTGCGACATAGGCGGCGACTGCTGCGAGCCATACTTCAACCTGCCGCTGTACCCGAGATAGCGGGGTTGGCGGCGATACATTTGTGCCGGAAGCGGTTTTGCCGTTTCCGGCCTTTTTCATGGAAATTAATGATAATAGGTATGATGAATTACGATGTCCGCCAAACAAATCTTACTTCTTTGAACGGCTGCTCGTGCCAAACTACGTCGCACCATGTCGCACTTTTTGCGGTAAGATGGCATTGTCGGCAAAGGGAGGTGCGGCGTGAAAGGCGTAACGCCTCCCTTCGCCGCTTAACCGTCACGGGTTCCGCGCACGAGGGGAGTGATGAAATGGCGGGAAGAAAACCGACGAAAGCGCCGCAAAACCGGTCGCTTGAGGAAGCATTGAGAATGCGTGCGCTGGGCTTTCGGTTAGTAGAGGAAAAAGAGATTGTCGAGGAGGATGATTCAGGCAAGCGCAGGGTAAAGACCGAGCGCACGGTCAAAGAAATCGCCCCGGATCTGGAAGCATTGAAGCTGTTGACGGCAATGGAAGAACGCGACGGGCCGGGCATTACGATCGTCAGCTGCGTTCCTAGGCCCGAGCGAGACGCCGTCGAAACGGAGGTGCAAGCGTGAGGTTGCATCTTGGCTATGTTCCGACTGCACAGCAAGCGCTGTTTCACGCATCGGACGCGGACGAGGTGCTGTACGGAGGGGCGGCGGGGGGAGGCAAATCCCGCGCACTGGTGATGGAGGCGCTGATGCGTTGCTTGGAGCACCCGGGCACGGCGGCATATTTGTTCCGGCGCTCGTATCGCGAGCTTGAGGACACGCTGATCGCCGAAGCGCGCACGGCATATCCATCGGCCCTGTATACCTACCGAGCGGCAAGGCACGACATGGAGCTTCTCAACGGCAGCGTGCTGAGATTCCGGCATTGCCTGAGCGAAGACGATAGGTTTTTGTACCAGGGCGCGGAAATTCACTGGCTGTTCATCGATGAGATCACGCACTTTACAAAGGATATGTACGACTTTCTCAAGAGCCGGCTGCGTGCGAAAAAGAGCTTAGGCATCCGCCCGATGGTTCGCTGCGCAGGGAATCCGGGCGGTATCGGACACGCGTGGGTCAAGGCGCGGTTTGTGGATATCGGCGAGGCGGGCAAGGTTCACGCCTGGCGCGTCGAATCCGGCGTGATGGGCAAAAGCCGCATGCACACAGTGCAGTTCATTCCGGCAAGGTCTACGGATAACCCGCATATCGGCGAGAGCTATATTTTTGAATTGGAGCAAAAGCCCAAGGCGCTTAGAGATGCGCTTTTGCACGGCAAGTGGGATGCCTTTGAGGGACAGGCCTTCGCGGAGTGGCTAAACGACCCCGCGCATCATCACGACGGCCGCTTTTCCCATGTGATTCACCCGTTCGACATCCCCGCCGCATGGCCGCGCTACCGAAGCTTTGACTTTGGCTATGCAAGGCCTTTTTCCGTGGGTTGGTGGGCAGTGGGACCGGATGGCGAAGTATACCGCTACCGCGAATGGTACGGCGCGCGCGGCCCCAACGAGGGCATTCGGTTGGATGCGCGTTCCATCGCGCGGGGCATCCGCGAGGCGGAGCGGGCACACGAGCCGGATATGATCGTGCGCGGGGTGGCCGACCCGAGCATTTGGGATGCGAGCAGGGGCGAATCCATCGCCGAGCAAATGCAGAGGGAACGCGTGTACTTTCAAAGCGCGGACAACGCCCGGTTGGCGGGCAAGATGCAGCTGCACGCGCGCCTTAGGTTGGATAAAGAAGGCCGTACGGGGCTATACGTGTTTTCCACCTGCAAGGACTTCATCCGCACCGTGCCTTCCCTGGCGCTGGATCCTGTGCGGGTAGAGGATGTGGATACGCGCGGAGAGGATCACATTTACGACGAGACGCGCTATTTTTTGATGGAGCGGCCCGTCGGCGCAGCAAAAAAAAGGCGCCCCAAGCCCAAAGGCCCACTGGATTGACATACGCGGACGGGAAAACGAAAGAGAGGACTGGTTTCTTGGATGAGATTTTGACGCGCGCGTACAAGGACTTTGACGAGTTTTTTACCCTCACGCGCGCATACCGCGAAAAATGCGCGGCGAACGAGTCATACTGGCGCGGCGACCATTGGGATGGCTATGCGCGGCGCGAACCGGGCGCGCCCGAGCCCGTTACGCCGGTTTTGTTTTCCACGCTGGAATCGGTGTTGGCGGACATGATGGACAGCTATCCCGAAGCGGTAGTATTGGGAGAGGAGCCCGGGGACGACCGCCTAGCCGCCGAGCTTACGCAAATCGTCAGATTCATCCTCAAGCGCAGAGGGTTCCGGGAGACGTACCGACGCAAATGCAGAGACGCGCTCAAAAAGGGCGCGAGCGTTTTGCAGGTGTTCTGGAACGACGCACTGCTGGGCGGCCTTGGCGATGTGGACGTAAGGGATGTGGACGTGCGCGCGTTTTTGTGGGATCCGGCGTTTGAGGATATTCAGGAGGGCAGGGCCTGCATCCAATATTCGTTCTACCCAAGAGAGTGGTTCGCGAGGTTCTACCCCGGCGCGCTGGAGAGCATGCGGGGCGACGGCTACCGCCGCGAGCGCTTTGGCGACGAGGATTTTGCGCCGGACGACAGGGACGATATACTGCTGATGGACTATTGGTTCAAGGACAGGGTTGAGGGCGATACTCCCCGCGTGCACATGCTCAGAATTGCCGGAGGCGCTTTGCTGGAAGACAGCCGCAAACCCCGCCCGCAGGGCATGTATGCGCACGGAAGATACCCGTTTATCGTAGAGCCCCTCTACCCCATCGGCGGGCAGCCGGTAGGCTTTGGATTGATCGACGTACTGAAAAACATGCAGCAATACGCCGACAGGATGGATCAGATGATCCTAAAAAATCTTTCGATGGCCTCCAGCCCCAAGATGATGATCAACCGGGGCGCGGATATCGACGAGGAGGCGCTGACGGACTGGTCCCGCGAGGTGGTCAGGGCCGGGCGCATCGACGACGGCGCGGTGCGCTGGCTCCAGGCCGCGCCGTTGAACCCCTATGTGCTTGCGCACCATCGGGCCAAGCTGGATGCGATCAAGGAGCAATCCGGTCAAAATCAGTTCAACCGCGGTGAAACCGTCGGCGGGGTCACTGCCGCCTCGGCCATCGTGGCGCTGCAGGAAGCGGGCAACAAGCGCAGCCGCATGCTGATCGAGCAAATGAACGACGGCTTTGAACGGCTTGTGAGGTTGATGGTGGAGGTGATCGCCGAAAATTACACCGAGCCCCGGCGCATACGCCTCGGCGGCGAAAGCGAAGAGGGCCTCATCATTTTCGACGGCGGCGCGCTCGCGGGGCGCGGCGCGCTGGATTTCGATATCTCCGTGCAGGTGCAAAAGCAGACGCCCTACCGGACGCTTTACCAGAACGAACTGGCCTTGCAGTTGATGCAGCAGGGGCTCATCGAACGGGAGGATGCGCTGGAGATGATGGCGTTTCAGGGAAAGGACAGGCTCTTAACCGCTGCGCGAAGCGCGCGCAGAGAGCCTGTACCCCCTGAGGCATAGCGCGCAGATGCGCGCGGAAAGGAGGCATCACGGCAATGACGCAAATAAAAGACGGCATGGCGCAAGAAGGCGGCGCGCCGACCGCTCCTGAAGAGGAGCGCGAAATACCATATGCCCTGGCATATGCACACGCCCGCCCCGAGGGGCGCGAAGACATCGCGGCAGCGGAGGACCCCGATAGGGTAACCGAGGCCGCGCGGGACGAAGACATTGAGCCCGAGGTGTACAAAACGCAACGGGAGATCGACGCGGCAATGGGCCGCCGGCTGCGCCGCGAGCGCGAGCGCTGGGAGAAGCGCCACGGCCGCGCGCTGATGCTGGAGCAAGCGCTGGGGGACGCGGGAATGGAAGAGGCGGTCGCCCAGGCGCTGGCCTCGCGCATGAGGCTTGACGCGCAGGATGTGTTGGCCGCCATGATGGACGCCGCCAGCCCTGAGGATTTGAGACGGGAGGCTCAGAACGCCGCGCTTTTACGGCAAGCCTGCGCGATGCGCGAACGGAACCCGGAGTTTGACCTGAGCGCGGCGATGCAAAATGGCGCTCTTCGCGCGCTGGTAGAGGCGGGCGAGCCGCTTGAAAAGGCGTATGCGTACGTAAACCTTGAACAAACCCTTCAGCGCGAGCGCGACGGCGCTCAGCAGGAGCTCATGCGTTCCATCGCCGCACGGGGCATGCGGCCTGCGCCGCTTCACGGGCGCGGCGGCTTTGCGGGTGCGGACTTCGCCAATATGCCCGAGGAGGCTCTGCGCTCCATCGACGAGCGCCTCAGGCGGGGTGAAAAGGTGAGAGTCTAACCTCATAACGCTCGGCCCATGGGCGCAATTTGGAAGTAATAGACGCATCGGTATTGTGACACCGAACTGAAAAACGCCGCGCTCCGCATGGGAAGCGCGGTTTCTTACATACGAAAGGATGGATGACGATATGGCTCTCAACACCACGGCTGCGGCGGGCCTTTCCGCCACGATGCAAACGTATTACGACCGCAAGATGATTATGGACATGAAGCCTAAGCTTGTGCATTACCAACACGGGCAAAAGAGGGTTTTGCCCAGGAACCAGGGTACAAAAGTGCAGTTTCGCAAGTGGACGCCCTTCCCCACCGCCACCGCCCCGCTGACTGAAGGCGTCATACCCGAGGGGCAGGACCTTTCCATGACCAGCGTGGACGCGACGGTGAAGCAATACGGCGGGTACATCGCGGTATCCAATCTGCTGGATCTTACCGCGCTGGATCCGATCCTCAACGACGCGGTGGGAATCATGGCGAACCAGGGCGCGGAATCTATCGACGAGCTAACGCGCAACGAGCTGCTCAGCGGAACCAATGTGCTCTATACCGGCGGCAAAACTTCGCGCTCCGCGCTGACCGCGACGGATAAGCTGACCACCGATGAGCTTCGCAAGGCTGTGCGCCTATTAAAGCGCAACCGCGCGCCGCAATTTATGCGCGGCAACAAGGGCTACTATGTGGCGATTGTCGGGCCGGACGCCGTGTACGATTTGCAGAGCGATCCGCTATGGCAGGATGTTTCGAAGTACCAACACGGCGGGGAGCAGATCTTTTCCGGCGAAATCGGCCAATTGTTCGGCTGCATCGTGGTGGAGACCGACAAGCCAGCGTCTTTTGCCAAAGCCGGCTCGGGCAACGCGGACGTCGCCGCGACGTTCGTACTGGGCAAGGACGCATATGGGGTGATCGACATTGAGGGGCAGAACGTGCGGGCCATCGTAAAGCCCGCAGGCTCCGCCGGCACGGCCGATCCCCTTGAGCAGACGGCCACCGTGGGCTGGAAGGCCGACGGCTTTGCCGCCAAGATCCTGCAGAATGCGTGGCTTGTAAGAATCGAGAGCGGCGTGGCGGTGTAAGGGTTGCCGGGGCCTGTTATGCAAGCATTTGCGTAACAGGCCCTACATCAGGAGACCGGCGCTATGCTCAAAGGGCATAGTACCGCATTTTTTAAGGAGGTTTAAGCAATGAAGGAAAAAGTTGACGTTTGTCTGCCTGAAACGGAAGATGGCGACGGCGTGGTGGAAATAGGCGTAAACGGCACGATGTATGTGCTCAGGCGGGGCCAGGCCGTGCCCGTGCCCGGCGAGGTGGCCGAAGTACTGATCAACGCCGGCCTGTGGAAGGACGGCGGCGGCGAATGAACGCGAGGCAACTGCTGATACGCGTGTGTGCGCAATTGGGCGAGGAAAGGCTCGAAGTGGATACCGAAGCCCTGGCGCTTGCGTACATGAACGAAGCGCATGCCGAAATGACAGCCATCTTTCGACCCTATACAGAAGTGGCCGCCGTTCCCGAGGGCGGCTTGATCGACCCTGCCCTTGCCGGATGCGAGGCGGGAGATGTGCTGCGCGTCTTACAGGACGGCGAAGGCATCCCCTTTGACGTGCATAAGGACGGCAGACTCTTCGTCTCAACGCAAGGGCCGGTCTCCCTGCGGCTGCGCAACCGCGCGGAGGGGCTCGCCGGGGATCTCGATGCGCCCGACCTCCCCGCAGCGTTTCACGGCGCGCTGGCGGATTACGCGACATTCCGGCTCATGGCCGCGGGAGGCAGGGCGCAGCGGCAGCGCGCCGACATGTTCTTTTCGCGCTATTTACAGCGGAAAGCTTCCCTTGCGCCGGAAAGCTCTAAGTGGCGCGATCACATCGCCAACAAGTATGGTTAAGGGGAGGTTCCTATGGCGGAGGGCATGCTGAAAATCCGAGAATTTCGCGGACTCGACCAGAGCGTCGACGAGGCATCGATCCCTGAAGGAGCGTCGCCGGATCTGCAAAACGTGCGCTGTGAAGGCGGGGTGCTGGAAACGGTGAAAGGCTGCGTAAAATTTGCGCCGGGTCGCGTGCCCGGGGGCATTCATTCGTTGGCGATATTTCATTCGCGCAAAAGGCCCCGGCTGCTGGCGGCAAACGGGCAGGGCATCTACAGCCTTGCGGATGACGGCGAATGGACGCTGGAGTATGCGGGGGAAAGCATAAGACGCATAAGCTTCGTCAACTACGCCAAAGACGGCGAAGACGTGGTGCTGCTCGCCGCCGGGGAAAAGACGCTGTGGTGGGACGGCGAGCATCCGATGGAGCCCTTGCCCGGCGCACCGGAGGGGCTTAGGCACCTGGCGCTGCATTACGAGCGGGTATGGGGGGCCGGACGGGCGGACGAACCGGATACGGTGTATTGGTCCCACCCTTACGACCCTACGAACTGGTCGCCCACCGCAAACATACCTGAGGCCGGGGGCGGCTTCGCGTTGATTCCCACGTGGAACGGGGGGCGCGTGCGCGGCCTTAAAAACTACTTTAACGATGTCGTGGTGTTTAAGGATGCCGACATCTTCAGGATCTACGGCACTTACCCCGGCAACTACGAGGTGGTACGCGTCCACGGGGTGAGCGGGCCGATTGCCGAACGCACGATCGTTCCGTGGGGCGACAGGGTGTTTTTCTTTTCGCGCGACGGGCTGTGCGCGTACAACGGCGTGACGGCCCAGCCTGTGGACAAGGGACGCGCCTTTGGTTTTTTTGAAAATATCGACTATGACGTGGCGCGGGAGACCGCGTGCGCCTTGATTCACCGCGATAGATTGTATTTGTCGCTGCCGGAAAAGGGGGCGGCGTTCAATTGTGCGATTTTGGAAATCGACCTTCGGCGCGACGTATGGACGATCCGCCGAGGCGCGCGCGCGGACGATTTCCTTGTTTGGGAGGACAGGCTTCTTTACTGCAACGACGCGGGTTATGCCTATGCGCTTGACGAAGGCCTAAGCTATGACGGTAAACCGATCGAGGCCTACTGGCAGAGCGGCCATATGGATCTGGGCATGAAGGGCGCCGTAAAGCGCTCAGGCGCCCTGCGCGCGCTGGGCTCGGGGGAGGCGGCGTTTACCTGCCGGACGGAGCGCGGCCAAACTTTGGGCGCCATTCACTTCGGCGTGGAATCTCTGGGCAAATCAAGACTTCGCGCCACGGGGCGCAGTCTTCGGTTAAGGATCGAAAACCGGTCGGGCGGGCACTTTCGCATCGCAGGCGGCATCGAGTGGGATGTAGAAACCGACGAGGATTAAACCTCTTGCGGAACTAAAGCATGAGGGCCATCGATGCGCACGGGGAGGGAAACGCAATGGCGCTGGGATTTCAACGGATACACGATCTGAGCCCGCTGTCGCTCAAACTGCTCAACGACCAGCTCGAGCAGCTGTGGAAGAAGATGATGGGTGGGCTGGAGACGCGGGACATGACGAGCGCGGTCGCCGCCAAGATCAACGCTGCGGTGACCGAAGGTAACTTTACAAGCCTTATCGAACAGAATGCCGACGCGATCCGCCTGACGGCGGGCTCTGCAGCGGGCGAAAACCTGATCGCAAACGGCAACGCGGCGTTTGGGACGGAGGGCTGGAACGCGCAGGGTGCGGACATTGCCGCCGAAAAGGACGACTGGAAGGGGCATGCCTTTTTGCTATGCGCTGCCGGAAGCATATCGCAGGGGCCGATCAAACTGAGGGCGGGGGCGAAATACGCGCTGTGCTTTTCCTTTCAATGCCCGCAAGGCGCAAGCGCGGCCGTCGAGGCGGACATCGCCCAGGGCGCACCCCAGGCCTCGGAAGAATGGGCGGACTACAAGCTCCGCTTTACCGCCGAGGCCGCTGCGGACGCTACGGTGGCGCTGACGTTTTCCGGGCCCGCGAAGGTTTCCGAAATCATGCTGTGCGAAGGCGACGGCGGCGCGTGGAGGCAAAACCCCAACGAAATAAAGAATTCCTCTATCGAACTGACCGACGAGAGGGTGGCGATCGACACGCGCAACTTCGCCCTTAGGCTGTACAACGCGCTGGGGCAGATGGTTACCGAGATGACCGCCGACGAACAGGGTTTCTCTACCCTCAGCGTCGCGGAAAACATCCGCTTGCGCGGCAAGCCGTTCTATATGGGCGAAGGAGACCACCACCTGTGGGTACATCCGAATGCCGCGCACGCAGGCGAGCGCGCCATCTTCACCGCCGCTACGGAGCCTACATCGCTGGAAGGCTGCTTTTGCGATATTCAGGAGGCGATCGACGCAATCCCCCGCTGGTGCGACGGCAACGCTACGGTGCACATCTACGGCGGGGGCGCATGGCAGTACCCTTCCGGCAAGATCGTCCTATCCCACTTTTACGGCGGAGGCAAGGTGGCCCTCGCGCCATGGGCCTCCGAGCACTATACCCTAAAACGGGTAGAGGTGACGAACAACTCGCTGGTGGTGGACATCATGGGCGCGGACATCAACTCCTGCGGCGCGGGGGATTGCTTCCATGTGGAAAATTCGGTGTGCACGCTGTACGAATGCCGGGTAAACGGCCGCTACAGGCTTGACGGCGCGGGCAGCGCGGGGTACGACGCCACCTATGGCGCGCTGATGCTGCTGAGCAACTGCGAGGCGCACCAATGCCATACCGCGGCTCACGCCCACATGGGCGGGCGCATCGTGATGGAATTCAGCGCGGGGTCCGGCAACTTTACCGGATGCATGGCCACCGCCGGGGGCATGATGCAGCAATCCTACTCCACCTTCGCCGCGGATACGCCGCACTTTGAAAGCACGGGAGGCGTCATCTCGCCTAAGGCCACGCTGCAAAAGCCCGGAACCCCGCCCGCGGAGACGCCGATGGAGTACGCGGCGGTATTTCCGGCCATCCTCACCCGATCGGTCGACACGGCGGCGGGCTGGTGGATTTCCTCGTCGGACTGGCTGCGCGTGGGCGGCGGCGTCAAGGCGGCGATGTGGTTCGACACCGAAGCGCTCCGCGCAAAGATCGGCGTGCGCACGATCGTGCACGCGAGCCTTACCCTGCGCAGGCGCGGCATGGGCGGCAAGGCGGCCGGGGTGGAGGTTGAGCTGAGCGATCTTATGAGCGCGAACCCTTCCGGCGGATTTTATGTCGGCGCAAGCCGCGGCACGCTTGGCGCGTGGGCCTGGGGCGAAAAGAAGACCGCCGCCGTCGCGCTTGGGGCAATCAACGCGCTCGTGCGTGGGCAAAGCAACGGCTTCGCACTAGCTGCCGGCGGCGAGGCTGTTTTCGAAGGCGTCAGCGAGCGGGCCCCGACGCTGGAAATCGTATACCGGTAAAAATATAGTCTCCAAACTTCAAAAAGCGCGAGAGATGAGCGAGAGTGTTTTGCGCGCCACAAGCGGAGGATGCAGGCGGGCCGGGCGTGTTCCACTTCGGCGGGGGGAGCACGGAGGGCATGCATGCCCTCCCGCGTAGACGCGTAGCGCCGTGCCGCTCAGATGCGCGCGTTTGGGGTTCGGGGGCTACAAGATGATCACCGAAGGGAGAGAACCGCCTTATGGCCTATTCGATCAATTTTAATCCGCTGAGTGAGGAAGAGCTGCTGCGCATTGCAAACCAGCGCGTTGCCCCTTCTTACGACGAGCAGACGGCGCTATACGAAAAGCAGACGAAGAAGCGCGAGGACGAGTACAAGCAAAGCCTAACAAAGCTCGACCCTACCTACGAGCGCTTGGGCGCGGACATCGAGCGGCAGTATGAGCAAAAGCGCCAGACCGTCGCCGATGCGGCGATGGCGCGGGGGTTTGGGCGATCCAGCTACGTGACCGACGTGCTGGGGCAGGCGCACGAGCAGCAGATGACGGCTCTGGGCGAGCTGGCCCGCCGCAAGCAGGACGAGGTCGACGGCATCGCCGCCAAAATAGAGACGCTGTACGACGACCTGATGGACAACCAAAGCCGTCTCTCCAGCGCCAAGCAGAACAAAATCCTCTCCACCATCGACCAGCTCAGGCTCGAGCAGAACGCCCGCGAGCTAGAGGTAATGAAGTACAACGCCGACATGGCCATGCGCGAGCAGCAATTGCAAATGCAGCGCGAGCAGTTCGACGCGCAGATGGCCTTTAACCAGAGCAAGGCAAGCCAGGACGCCGCATACCGCCAGCAGCAGATGGGCATGGCAAAGGACGAGTTTGCGTACCGCCAGCAGCAGGATGCGCTCAAGCGCGAGGCCGAGGCGGCCGCCGAGCGCGCGAGGCTGGAAATGGAGATGCTGAAGCTGGCCCAGAAGGGCGCATCCTCTTCAAAATCTTCCTCCAGCTCTTCAAGCAAGGCCAAATCCTCCAGCGCCGGCATCGTGTTCACCGGCGTGAGGGTGTAGACAGATATCCGCCCCGTCCGGCATGGTTTCGCCGGACGGGGCGGTTTTTACGCTTAAAGCAAGTTGTGCGAAGGGAAAAAGCCTCTTTATCATATTTCACAATTCTCTATATGGTCCTCCCGAAAACAGATAAACCCACCGGATCGATGCGCACGGTGCGAAGTCCTTTTCTTTTAGCGTAGGCCAAAGTGGAAGCGCTGCCGCTTTTGCCGTTGCCGCATACTGCGATGATATATCCGGACTGGTTTACCATCCACTCATTTCGCTCACGCAAACAGGTTCTCGTATAATGACGGCTCATAAGCATCACTTTGTCCGCCTTGCTCAACAGCGCATCATAGCGTTCGCGATAATTTTCATTCCACCCATTTGCCTGATTCTCATATGGCACCGCGCAAATCAATCTGACGTCGTGCAGGATGTCTTTCCGCTCGCATACTATTTCCGCCGCCCAAATATCCACACCCAGCTCATGCCGCTGATAAACCCACGGACGCCCGACATATAAGCATGGCGAATTTCTTGCCGCAATATTTTTTCAGTCGAATGCAATTGCCGTGTTGTTCATCAAAGCCATATGGCAGTAAATGCGGCCCATGGCCTGTAAAACAGCATATCTGTTCCTTGCGCATGCAACCTTCATATAACCCGAATATAGGTAATTCTATCAAATCAACTTTGCCATATCAACCCGTATTCGGGTTAATGTGACATCTCCTCTTGATACCATACAGCTAAATAACCCGTATACAGGTGAGGAGGCGTGTCGTGCCATACTATGAAATTTTGATTCAGCGAATCACAACTCTTTGCGAAAAGCGCGGCCTTGCCTTTAACAAATTTGCGAAGATGTGCGGCTTGAACCAATCGACCATCGACAACATCGTGCGCGGAGTAACGAAAAACCCCAGAATGATCACGCTTCATAAAATAGCCATCGGGTTCAATATGACGCTCGCCGAGTTTCTCGATTTTAAGGAGCTAAACGAGTATTCTTTCGACGATAGAAGCCCCGATGAAGACTAAAAGCCACCCCATCCGACGCGATTTCGTCGGATGGGGTGGCTTTTGCGTTTGGAAAAATGCAGGGGCATGAAATAGAATCCTGGAGAAGAGAGAAATCACGACCCCATACTTTCATCGTCCAAATAGACGTCGTGCGAAAGAGCATGATAGAGGTTTACGATCTGCTTGCGCAGCTTGGAGGGATAAAGGGGCAGCCCTTCCAGTTCGTCGACTTTCGGCCATTCGATGCCGACCTGATGCGCGTCGCGGGCATCTTGGCATCCGGAATGTCGGCAAGGTGTTCGCACAGGAAGACCAAATCGACCCTGTGAAAGGTCTCTCCCCGCATCCCCTCTACCACGAAGACAAGCTCCTTCGATTCTTGGCCCCCGCCGGGCATCACGTAGAAAACCTCGCTGCCGTCGTCGATCTTGACGGCGGCCATGCAGTCGCCCCGGAAAATAAGCGCCTTGGCGGAATTGCGAATCCTTCGTTCCATGTTCTTCTCCCGAATACTTTCGCCGTAAAAACAAGCGGAGCCTCGACGCGATGCGCCGGGCCCCGCTATCGCCCCAATGTAACCCCCTACAGCTTGGCGATCTTCACCGCCGTGCCGGAGGCGGTTACCATCAGCATGGTTCCGCCCTGGCCGAGCGTCTCATAATCGAAATCCACGCCCACCACGGCGTCGGCGCCCATCTCCTGCGCGCGCTGGGCCATCTCGTTGCCCGCCTCGTTGCGCGCCTGGATCAGCTCGCCCTCGTACGATCCCGAGCGGCCGCCGAAAAAGTTCGTAAGGCCCGCGGCAAAGTCTTTGATGAAATCGACGCCCGCGATCACCTCGCCGAACACGATACCGCGGTATTCCGTAATGCGATAGCCGTCGATCGAAGGGGTGGTGGTGATGATCATCGTACTCCTCCTTATACTGAACCCGGTGTTTTCCACCTTAATCCAGCATGATGTGCGCACGCGTTTGCGCCCGCCCTTTCAACGCACAACCGCCCCGCATTGTTCGGCGGAAAAGAACAACGCGCGCTCTAGTCTGCGTTGATCTGCCCGTCCCTGAGCCCCAGCGGCAGCGGCGCCGGCCGCTCGCACGTCGACGCAAGTTTGTAGACGATCCCGCCGCTTGAAGCATCGTGAAACGCGTGCATCGCATCGAGCACGTGGTACGTCTGCGTGCCGTCGTTGCGGGGCTTGCGGCCCTCGCGCAGCGCAACCGCCATGTCCGCAATGCCAAGGCCTCTACTGTTGCCCACATAGCCGAACGGAACCGGCACGTCTTCCCACTCTTTCGAGCCCGCGCGCAAGAGCCTGACCGGGCCGCCGAACGTGTTGGGGTCCGGCACGGAAAGCGAACCGCGCGTGCCGTAGATTTCGATGCGCGGCAGCTGCGCCCCCCACACGTCGAACGACGTGATGATCGTGCCGATCGCGCCGCTTGCAAAATTTATCAGCCCCGCAACGTGCGTGGGAACCTCCACCTGAATTTTCTTGCCGTACAAGGGCTGGCTGGTGATCGTACGCTCGGGGAAGGTGATGCGCGCGCTGCCCGCCACCGAGGCGATCGGCCCCATCATCGAAATGAGCGCCGTAAGATAATACGGCCCCATGTCGAACATCGGCCCCCCGCCCACCTGGTAGTAGAATTCCGGCGCGGGGTGCCAGCTTTCGTGGCCATGCCCCATCATGAAGGCCGTGGCGGCCACCGGCTCGCCGATCCAGCCGTCGTTGATCAGTTTGATGCACGTCTGGATGCCGCCGCCCATCCATGTATCCGGCGCGCCGCCCACCAGCAGGCCCTTTTTCTTCGCCAGCTCCAAAATCTTTAACCCGTCCTCGCGGGTGATCGCATGCGGCTTTTCCACATACGCGGCCTTGCCCGCCTCAAGCGCCTGCAGGTTGATCAGCGCGTGCGCATCCGGGGTGGTCAGGTTCAGCACGATTTCCACCTCGTTCATCGCCATCAGCTCTTCGTTGCTCTTGCACGCCCTGCCGCCCCACTTTTCCGCCGCGACGTCCGCGCGCTCCTGGATCAAATCGCTGTACGCCACCACATCCACGATATCCTTGAACATGCCGTGCAAGTTCTCAAGATAAATGCCGCTGATGGTGCCTACGCCCACCAGCCCGATGCCCACCTTTTTCACAGCCGCGCCTCCGTATCCTCGTTTTATTCGTATCCCCGTTTACCCGAACCTCGTTACCTGCCACGCCGTCCTTCCTCCAGGGGCGGGGCGGGCGGGCGTTCCTTCCCGTCGGCTCTTCTCCCCCAGGGGGTAGGGTCGCGGGGGATGGGGGTCGCAGCCCCCTTCCCCCGGAGCTCCGGCGGATTGCTTCCCATGTATCATTCCCTCAGAAGCAATCCGCCGGGCCTGCCCCTAGTACATCTTCTTGTCCGACTTG
The DNA here is from genome assembly GCA_031551255.1 of Eubacteriales bacterium. Classification (GTDB taxonomy): domain Bacteria; phylum Bacillota; class Clostridia; order Christensenellales; family UBA1750; genus JAVBNW01. Next base: position 18,414 of record JAVBNW010000121.1, read on the forward strand.
AAGTCATCCCCCGAAAGCTTCCCCGCAACGGCGACGTCCTTGCCCTCGGCGGCCCATAAAAATCCCCTGCGCATCAGCTCCAGCGGCTCGTACGCGTCAAAGACATCGGCATGGTGCCCCAGCGAATTGTAAAACACCCGCCCGTGCCCCCAGCGCTTGGTGTAGGCTACCGGCACATCCACCTCGCCGTTGGACGCGTGGTAGTAGTTGACCACCGGGTAGCGCGTCGTGGCCAGCACCTCCACCGCCGGGTCGATGTGGATGTAGTACTGCTCCGAGCTCACGCTAAAGTCCCCGATGCCCTCGGTGATGGGGCTGGACGATTTTTTAACGTTGACGCGGTATTCCACGCCGTCTCCGCCGGGGTGCGACACCCACTGCGCGCCGGTCATAAACTGCCACTCGGTGTTCTGGCGGAAGCTATCGCACATGCCGCCGTGACAGCCCGCCAGACCGACCCCCGCGCCCACCGCCTCGGCCACCGGCAGGCACTGCTCTTTGGTAATTTGCCCCATCGTCCACACCGGCACGATCAGGTGCAGCCCCATCAGCTTATCGGCGTCGAGAAACGCGTCGAGCGTGTCCGACACCTCCACGTCGAAATTTTCCTTTTCGAGAACCCGTGCGAACACCTCGGATACCTGCTTAGGCTCGTGCCCGTCCCAGCCGCCCTGAACGATCAATGCCTTGCGTTTCATAGCGCGCCTCCCGTCTGTTTTTGTAATTTTGATTATAGCATGCGCCCGGCAGAGGCGCTATGGTTTTTGCTTTGCCGCAAAGAAACAGGCGTGTCGCGTCGCAATGCGGCATAACGTGGTATAATAAAGAAAGTCGCTCGCTACGGGCGGCCGTAAGGAGGCATATGCATGGAAGATACCCGGGAGATCACATGGAAGATCAAACAGCGCATCGGCGTTTCGGCAATTCTTAAAGAGGCCTTCCGCTTGTTTACCACGCGCTTTCGCGCGTGGATCGTCCCGCTGCTGGCGATACAGCTGCCTTTTTTTCTCGTCGTCGTAGGGATGGTCGGCGTCATGATGGCGATGGCGTTCAACACATCTCTGTTAAGATCGCCGATGTTTCTGTTCTCGTTTCTGGGCATGTACGGCCTATATTTCTTGGTGTTGCTCGCGCAAATTTTGCTGGGTATTCCGTGCAATTACGCACAGTACGCGGCAATGCTCTCCCCCGGAGCGAGCGGGGGCGCTTCCCTAAAATTTGCGTTTGCGCGCTATGGGCGCGCATTGGGCACCACGTTGCTGGCGGGGCTTATCTCCGCCGGTGCGATGATGGCCGCCTACATCGTAGGACTCATACCTGTGTTTGCAGGCTCGTTTGCCCTCGGGTTCGGCTTTGCCGGGAACACGCCCGTTCCTCAGGGCGCGCTGATCGCGCTGTATGTCGTAGCCATGGTGGTGTACATCGTGCTCATGATCGCCTTTACGCTCACCGGGGCCACGATTTCATCTTTGGCGATTCCCGCGTCCATCAAAGAGGACCTGGGCGCGGTCAAATCCGTAAAATACAGCCTATCGCGCATAGGGCCGGTGTTCTTTGGCGGCGCGGGGGCGCTGACCATTTTGACGCTGAGCGTCGCGGCAATCATGATCGCGCTCATGGTACCCTTTATCGTATCCATGGTATCTGCGGCATCCTCCGCATCCTTCGCGCGCTATTCGATGATGCCCGATGCCGGGATGGTCGGCTACATGATCGCCATCTGCGCCGTCGCGCTGGTGCTGTCGGCCATCTCCGTGCCCGCGCAGATCGCCGTCCAGTGCGCGATGTATAACCTAAGCGCGCGGCAGCTCCAGGAAGGCGCGGATTCCTGACATACCTGTGTCAGGTTGGCGTGCTACGCTAGGCCCGAAAGGCGGGGTGCACCGTGCAAATCGTCGACATTACGAAAGACAACATCGCGGCCGAACACATTTGCTGCGCAATCGCAGCAAAAAAGGGCGACATGCGCGAACAGTCGAAAAAAAGTTGGATGCTGAATCGCTTCGGCGAAGGGCTCGTTTTTAAGCGGCTGGATGCCCGGGGCAAGGCGTTCATCGAGTACATTCCGGCGGAAAGCGCGTGGTGCCCCATGGAGGCGCCGGGCGCGATGTTCATCGATTGCTTCTGGGTCGCGGGCGCGCTGAAGGGCCAGGGGCACGGCACGCGGTTGCTGGAAGCGTGTATCGCCGACTCTATAGCCAAGGGAAAGACCGGCCTCGTGGCGGTGGTCGGGGCAAAGAAAACGCCGTTTTTATCCGACGGCAAATTCCTCAAGGCAAGGGGTTTCGCGGTGGCGGATACCGCTAAACCGAATTTCGAGCTTTTGCACCTGCCGCTTGCGCCGGACGCTACGAGCCCCCGCATCCTCCCGCACGCAAAGGAAGGGAGGTGCGAGGGAACCGGCGCGGTGCTGTACGTGTCGCATCAGTGCCCACATACATCCATGTACGTTCCGCTGATCGAGGCCGTCGCGGCTTCGCGCGGCTTTCCATTCCGAGTCGTTTGGCTTGCGAACGCAAAAGAGGCGCAGGCATCGCCCGCGCTGTTTACCACCTACGCGCTGTTTATGAATGGCGAGTTCGTCACGAACGAAATCCTGAGCGAGAAAAAATTCGAGGCATTGCTCGAAAGCCAAGCTTAGGCAGGGGGCGGCAAGTTCATAAAAGGTAAGCAAGGGAGGCGCGACCACGATCGGTTGCGCCTCCTTTTCATCATCCTACATAACTTGCACGTTACACGCCTAAGGCAAAGTCGACAACTCTGTCGACAAAACGTCTTTTCGTTTGCGAAAAATCTTCCTTTCCCCATTGCCACGGGCCTTGATCGGGCGAGATAGGGTGTTTATCCGATACAATCAATATGGAAACGGCCGGTATGTCATAAAACCGGCAAACCGACAACAAGGCCGAAGATTCCATGTCGACGCCCACACAGCCCATTTTTCTCCACATCGCCTCTTTTACAAACGTCTGCCTATACACCGCGTCCGTCGTAACCGTCGCGTTTGTACAAACGGGAGAAGCGTCTTCCAAACAATGTACAGCTTGTTGAAAAAACGACCGATCGGGATAGGAATACTCATGATCTGTAAAATAATGGCGGGAAGTGCCTTCCTCACTCAATATCTTATCAGGTATGATCACGTTTCCGACGTCAATACCCTGTGAAAAGCCCCCGCACATTCCGGCTATGATGATGCGCTTAACGCCCAAAGCGAGCAATGTTTCGAGGGTTTCTACGGCGGCGGGCGCTCCATAGCCTCCGCGGGTAAAGCATACGGAAGGGTAATCGCATAAAGATATGCACTTTGGCGAATCCAAAAAACAGGGTAATTTCTCAACCAACACATCAGCCTGGCGCGTCTCTTCGATATAACGCATAGCCATCCCAATTTCAAACATTACGCAGGTCTCCGGCAACACGATGTCGGTATTCGCGCCGTGCGAGCTTTTGATCATCCTTTGGGCGGTAATCACCGGCGCCGTATCGTCGTTGGGCAATCGCCATTTCAAAGCAAACACTTCCTAACTAGCATCATAAATCGCCTCTCTAAAAGTATAGCATCAAATGAAAAGCGAACAAGCGGAGGGACGCCGATCCGCGCCCTTCTATAATAAATAGCCTTATCGCGCCGCGCCTTATCGGCGTCTCTCTTGTTGTAACTTTTTTTGCCGTTTCGATGATCCCCTCATTGACCCGCCACCTGCGCCCTGCTATGATCAGTTTGTCGTTTCTTATACACAGGCGGCACGATACGGAAGGGGAGGACACACATGGAACGCTTTTTCCACCTCAAGGCGAGCAACACCAATGTGCGCACCGAGATCATCGCGGGCTTGACCACCTTCTTCACCATGGCCTACATCATCTTCGTCAACCCCAACATGCTGGCATTGACGGGCATGAACGAGAGCGGCGTGTTCGTCGCCACCGTGCTTGCGTCGGTGATCGGCACGCTGATCATGGGCCTGGTGGCCAACGTGCCCTACGCTACCGCGCCCGGCATGGGCCTGAACGCGTTTTTCACCTTCACCGTGTGTATGATCTACGGCTTTGCGTGGCAGGAAGCGCTTGCCATGGTGTTTATCTGCGGCATCATCAACATCGTGATCACGGTAACCAAAGTCCGCAAATCTATCATTAAGGCGATCCCGCGCTCGCTGCAGCTGGCTATTGGCGGGGGCATCGGGTTGTTCATCGCGTACATCGGCATCAAAAACGGCGGGCTTTTGCAGTTTACCGCCACCGCCGAGGGGCTCACCTCCGGCGCGACCGCGGTTCCCTCCCTGGTCGTCTTCAATACCCCCGGCCCGATTTTGATGCTGATCGGCTTGGTTCTCACGGTGATCCTGATGGTGCTCAAGGTCAAAGGATCGCTGTTCATCGGCATCATCGCCACCACCATCATCGGCATCCCGATGGGGGTCACGCAAATCCCCGAAAAGCTGTTCGATCTTTCCGCGCTGAGCGGCTTTGGCGAGGTAAGCTTCGCGTTCTTCGGCAAAACGGGCATTGTATCGCTGTTTAGCCAGGCCAACCTGATACCGATCGTGCTGATCACGATCTTCTCCTTCAGCCTGTCCGATACGTTCGATACCATCGGCACCTTCATCGGAACGGGCAGAAAATCCGGCATCTTCGACGAGGCGGACGAAAGGGCGCTGGAGGAGAGCAAGGGCTTTAAATCCCGCATGGACAAGGCCTTGTTCGCCGACTCGGTTGCGACAAGCATCGGCGCGCTACTGGGCACATCCAACACCACCACCTATGTCGAGAGCGCGGCGGGCATCGGCGTGGGCGGGCGAACGGGCCTTACCAGCGTGGTAGTCGCCGTGCTGTTCCTGCTGTGCCTTCCGTTTGCCTCGGTCTTCAAAATCGTGCCCGCGGAGGCCACCGCGCCTGCGCTGGTGGTCGTGGGCATCCTGATGATGGAGAGCTTTGCGGACATCAACTGGAAAGAGCTCGAGGAGACGATCCCCGCGTTCTTTACGGTGCTCGTCATGGCGTTTGCGTACAACATCTCCTACGGCATCGCGGCGGGCTTCTTGTTTTACTGCCTCATCAAAATCGTGCGCGGCAAGGCGAAGGAAGTCCACCCCATTCTGTACGGTGCTACGGTTTTGTTCCTGCTCAACTTCGTATTGCAGGTTTTCTAGGTTGTCCTTAACCGGGTGCAAAAAAAAGGCCGCTGCGGATTGCAGCGGCCTTTTTTATTCAATCCGGAAAAACCTATTGGTCTTTATTCTCGTCGTCTTCCTCGTCCTCTTCGTCTTCATCCTCGTCGTACTCGTCGTCCGCGTCGAAATCCCCTTCGAAGCGCGTGCGCACGATTTCGATCAGGGCATCGGCGATATCATCTTCGATCGGCACAAACTCTTCCATATCGTCGCCGACCTTGAGCACCTTCATGATGTACACTTCCTGCTCGTGGCCCTCGCACTCGCCGCAGTCGTGATGATGTTCGTGGTCGTGGCCATGATCGTGGCCATGGTCGTGGTCGTGGTCGTGATGGTGGTGCTCGCAATCCCCTTCACATTCTACCTCTTCATCGGCATCCACGAGCACGGCGTATTCCTCGCCCTGGTAAAAAAGATAATCGATCACTTCGAGATCAAAGTCATTGCCTTCCTCGTCCGTGAACGTAACCAGATCGCGATCGTCTTCCATAAAAGCACCTCATTTCGTCCTTCCATGCGGTTATTTTACCCCATCTCGCCCCGCAGTGCAACACGTCGGTTTGCACTGCGCTCCGAAATCTCACCATGCTGCGGCATAGTGGAATTTTTTATGCTCTGTGGCCTCCTTTCTTCCCTAAAAGCGCTGCGACGCTTTTAAGGAATGGGCTACGACGAGGTAGAACGCACACCCCCGTATCCTACCCTGTCGTTCCACTTAATCCTCAAAATCGCCGCAGTGATTTTGAGGAAGAGGAGGTTTCACGTAGCGCCAATTCCCGCGAAACACCGCAGTGTTTCACGGGAATAGAGCGCAGTGCAAACCGACGAAGGGCACTTTTCCCGGGCGAAGATCGTCAACCATGCGGAAGAAGGTGTTTCCGTTGAATCCAGTAAAGAAGAGCGCCCCCTGCCGGGCAGCGCTGTGCCTGGCTTTGGCGCTGATGCTGTGCGGCTGCATGGGCGACGGCAACGACGCCAAATCCGCAGAGCAGTTAAGCGCCTCGCCATCCGCATCGGCCTCCGCATCCGAGCCGGGGCGGGAAGACGGCACGTGGGCGGTCATCGCCAAGGAGTTTTTAAGCCTGCGCACTCGGCCGGACCCTTCGGCCGATCGCATCAAAAAACTAGCGCCCGGCGCGCTGGTGCGCATACTTGGCGAGGAAGGAGATTTTGCCTTCGTCGAAGAAATCGCCACCGGCGAAACCGGCTATGCGATGCGCAAGTATCTCTTTGGCCTGCCCTCCGATTTTGCCGCCCCTACCCCTGTGCCGCCGCGCCAGCCCGGGCGGTACCGCGTAGAGGCCGAGGAGTTTTTGAGCCTGCGCGCCTCGCCGGATACCAAGGCCGATCGCCTTGCCGTGCTCGACCCGGGCGCGGAGGTCGAAGTCCTTCTTTTTGAGGGCAGCTTTGCGCGAGCAAAGGATCTAGCCTCCGGCCTTGAGGGGTATGTGCTGGCATCTTATCTAATCCCCGTAGAGGAATCATCTGCGCCGGCGCTTCCCCCGGCCGGGGTATACACGGCCCCGGGCGATGTGTACTACGTCATCGCCGAGCAGTTCTTAAGCTTGCGCGTCGATCCCGACGCGTCCTCCGAGCGCGTCGCAAAGCTTCCGCGCGGCGAGCGGGTGAGCATCCTTGGCAAAGAAGGGGATTTTGCCCTCGTCGAAATGGAGGCCACCGGCGAACGAGGCTACGTGCTCAGCCGCCTTCTGGCGGACGAGGCCACCTACGCGGCGCTGCCGAAAAGCGAAAGCCCCGACGCACGGTTTGTGGATGCGATGGAGTACCTGACGCTGCGCGAGGCCCCTAGCACCGCCGCGCCAGCCGTCGCAACATTACCCCGCGGCGAGAGCGTAACCGTTGTGCGGCGCGAAGGCGACTTTGCCTTTATCACTGTAGATTCCAGCGGACAAAAGGGCTATGTGCTGGACGGTTACCTGTCCGCATCCCGCCCGGCCGCGCAAACGAGCGATCTTTACACCGTGCTGGCCGACGAATTCATCAGCCTACGCAAAGACGCAAGCTCCGCTTCGGAACGCATCGCGCAAATCCCCGCGGGCGCACAGGTGAAAGTGCTGGCCTTTGACGGGGCATTCGCCCAGGTAGAATCGGGGGGCGAGCGCGGCTACGTGCTTTCGGGCTATGTAGCGCCCGCCGACAAGGCCGCGCATATGAAAAGCCTCGCCATCGTCAAACCTACGGCCGGCTATGCACCGCATAAAGTCGGCGAGGATCTCGCCGCGCTAGCCGCGCAATATCCCGGCAAGATGCGCATCGCGTCGGCGGGAAAGTCCCTGGGCGGCAGGGACATTCCCGTGGCGCTGCTGGGCAGCCCTTCGGCCTCGAGGCACATCCTCATTCAGGCGGGCATCCACGGTCGCGAACATATGACCGCACTGCTCGCCGTAGCGCAGATCGAGGACATGCTGGCCAGGCCGGATGCCACCCGCGGCGGAAAGACCTACGCGCAGTTGCTCGATGAAGTGTGCTTTCACATTCTACCCATGGTAAACCCCGACGGCGCGGCCATCAGTCAGAGCGCAAAGGCGACGCCCGCGCTTACCGCCATCTACCAGAGCGACGTAGCGACGGGCCGCTTTACCGGCTCGATTGAAAGCTACCTGCGCGGATGGAAGGCCAACGCCGCGGGCGTGGATATCAACCGCAATTTCAACGCCGGGTGGGCGAATCTCAACAGCGCGCCGGGGCCGTCCGCCAGCCACTATAAGGGCGAGACGGCGCACGACCAGCCTGAAACCCGCGCGCTGGCGGACTATACCAAGCGCTACGATTTCGACGCGACGCTCAGCTACCACGCCTACGGCAGCATGCTATACTGGGAGTATGGCTCGGACCAGAGCGTCCTTGATGCATCCCGCTCGCTGGCCCGCGCCGTGCGCGCGGTGACCCGCTACCCTCTCGCGGGTTCCGGCGGCGTGGATGCGGGTGGGTATAAGGATTGGGCGATGGAGATGCGCTCCATCCCCTCGCTCACCATCGAAGTCGGCACGCGCGAGTGCCCGCTGCCCCTGGATGAGTTTTATTCCATCTGGGAACGCAACCGCGACGTGCTGCCCGCCGTCGCGCTGTGGGTTCTGGAGTAGGGCGCGCCCCTAAACCGCGATCATATACGAAAGGTGATCCGCATGATCGAGATAACCAAAGTAAGCGTTTTTAACATGGACAATGCCATTCGCGGCGCGCGCAACCCGATGAACAGTTGGGACAAAATGGATAGCGGCTTTGACGAGAACGGAAACTTTGTGCTCGGCAAAAACGACTTGGCGCTGGCCGTGAAGCTATGCAGGGCGGGAAGCGACCATAGAAAGTTTATGCGCCAGATCATGCTCTGCGTGGATATTTACGCGCCGCTTTATTGGTGGAAGGAATTTGACACCTACAAAGTAGGGACGACGGTCAACTCGACGAGCACCATGCATAAGATTCATTCAAAACCATTTACTCTCGATGATTTCAGCCATGACCAGCTCGACGATCATGGCAAAAAAGTGCTTCTCGATTTGATCGCCGTGCTTGAGGATGCACGAATTCGCTATAACGCCACGAAAGAAAAGGCGGAGTGGTATAAAATTATCCAGCTTCTGCCGACGAGCTACCATCAACTGCGAACCTGTACGATGTCCTACGAGAACCTCGCGAACATGTACCATGCAAGAAAAGCGCACAAACTCTACGAGTGGATCGATTTCTGCAAATGGATAGAATCGCTGCCGTACGCGGATAAGCTCATCTGCTTTTCTTCAAACTAAACCCGTATATCGGCTAACCCGCTTCCCCCGTCGTTCATCCCCGTCGTTCATCCCCGTCGTTCATCCCCGTCGTACTTCCACGGCGGGGGGCTCACGGGGGGGTGGCGGACCCCCCCGGCCCGTGTGCCCCCCCGGCGGGTGGTCCCCCGGGGGGGGGCCGCCGCGGCGCGGCCCGGAGCGGCC
>JAVBNW010000149.1:0-3127 GCA_031551255.1 Eubacteriales bacterium
CGAAACGCCGCCTGCCGACGCCAGCCCGTCTCCTAATCAGACGTCGACGATTACCGAAGCGCCGACGCCCGAACCGCTTCCCGCCAACATGCAGCCGGGAGCCAAGCCGTCCCGGGCCGCAAGCGACTATGTACCGGCGGCGAAGCAGATCATCACATCCCGTAAGGGAAATTCCGAACTCGTGCGGCTCACCGGCGATCTGGGCATGGGCCTCGTATGCGAGATGGACCTGAACGAAAGCCAGATGCCGGTGGGAGAGACGTTCGTGTATTATCTCGATGCGAAAAACAACATCTGCTGGGCCGCGCTGCAAAACATGAACCAGGGAGAGATCTACCTGCCCGGGGATTGCTCGGTCGGAACTACATGGACGTTCGCCGGAAAGGCACAAGAGGTTATTGCGGTCGACTATACGGCCACCTTGGGCGGCGTACAGTATAAAAACTGCATCGTCGTCAAGGAAGCGGACGGCGGCTATCGCTTCTTCGTGCCCGGCACGGGCCTTCACACCATCCGCGCTTTGTTGGATGTGGACGAAGGCGTGACGTTTTATGTATCCGAACAAAAGGGCACAAACCTCAGCCTCGCCGATTTGATCGTGCCGGTGGGCTGAGGGCTTGTCGCAGCAAGATGTCGTCTTACTAAGCTGTCCGCCGCCGTACAAAACGAACCTTTTTGGATGTATCTATTAACCCTCTGATTGAAAAGGAGAAATACATGCACGCTTCGATCCTTCCTATCATTGGCGAAACGCCAATGGTGGAATTGTCCCGTTTTAGCGAGGCGTCCGGCGCGCAGGGCCGGATCTTCGGCAAGCTCGAGCGCCAGAACCCCGGTGGGAGCATCAAAGACCGCGCCGCGCTTTATATGATTCGCGATGCGCAGGAGCGGGGGCTGCTTAAGCCTGGGGGCACGATCGTGGAACCCACCAGCGGCAACACCGGCATCGGGCTGGCGTGCGTCGCGGCGGTGCTCGGCTATCGTCTGATCCTGACCATGCCCCAGAGTATGTCGGTAGAGCGGCGCAAGCTGCTGGCCGCATATGGCGCGCAGCTGGTTTTGACGCCCGCATCGGAAGGCATGCAGGGGGCCGTTGCGAAGGCTGAGGACATTGCCCGGGAAATGAACGCATTTATGCCGATGCAGTTTTCCAATCCCGCTAACGCGCGCGCGCACAACGAGGGAACCGCAAGGGAAATTTTGCAGGATATGGACGAAGCGCTTGATGCGCTCGTCGCCTGTGTGGGCACCGGCGGTACGATAACCGGGCTTTCCTCCGCGCTGAAAAAGGCGCTCCCCTCCCTATGTGTAGTTGCGGTGGAGCCGGAAGAGTCCCCCTTGCTTTCCGGAGGAAAGGCAGGCCCGCACGGCATTCAGGGCATCGGCGCAAACTTCATTCCGGGGCTTTACGATGCGTCGCTCGTGGATAAGGTTCTTACCGTTTCCACGCGGCGCGCCTATGAGGCCGCGCGTCTCTTGCCCCGCACCGAGGGTCTTTTGTGCGGCATTTCGTCGGGCGCCGCGCTTGCGGCGGCGGTTGAGCTGTCAAAAACCATGCTCGGGGCGCGCATCGCCGTCATCCTGCCCGACACGGGCGAGCGCTACCTTTCCACGGAGTTGTTCGAAGAATGAGCGTGCGCGTGGTCGTGGGCATGTCGGGCGGGGTCGATTCGTCGGTTGCCGCACTGTTGCTCAAGCGGCAGGGCTACGACGTGATCGGCGTGTTTATGAAGAACTGGGAGGAGACCGGCGAGGACGGCGTCTGTGCCGCGGAGGAAGACTTTCGCGATGTGCGGACGGTGTGCAATACAATCGGCATTCCGTACTACACCGTCAACTTTGTCAAGGAATACTGGGATCGGGTATTTTCGCATTTTCTCGAGGAATATCGGCGGGGGAGGACGCCCAACCCGGATATTCTGTGCAATCGCGAAATTAAATTCCGCGCGTTTCTCGATTATGCCAGGAGTGTGGGCGCGGCGCGCATCGCAACGGGGCATTTTGTGCGCACGCGCGAAAATAGCGGCTTCGTCGAACTGCTGCGCGGCGTCGATGCGAACAAAGATCAGAGCTATTTTTTATGTCAACTATCGCAGGAACAGCTTTTGCCCGCCATGTTTCCGGTGGGGGGGATGACCAAGGCGCAGGTGCGCGAAGTTGCGCGAAGCGAAGGGCTTGCCACCGCGGTCAAGAAGGATTCGACCGGCGTTTGCTTTATTGGCGAGCGAGATTTTGGGCGCTTTTTGCAGACATATTTGCCCGCGCAGCCCGGCGATATGGTCGATCCCGACGGCGTGATCATCGGCGCGCACGAAGGGCTGATGTACTATACCATCGGCCAGCGCCACGGGCTGGGCCTAGGCGGCGTAGGGGAGCCTTGGTTCGTCGTCGACAAAGATCTTAGCCGCAATAGCCTGATCGTTTGTCGCGGCGAAAGCTTGCTGTTTAAAAACAGCCTGGAGGCGTCGCGTCCGCATTGGATCGCAGGAGAGCCCCCGGGCGAACAATTTACATGTTCCGCGAAAATTCGCTATCGCCAGGGCGACGTGCCCTGCTCAGTTACGCTATCGCAGGCCGGCTGCATCGTGGAGTTCGCATCGCCCGTAAGGGCCGTAGCACCGGGGCAATCGGTGGTATTTTACCTAGGCGAGGTATGCCTTGGCGGCGCGGTGATCGAGCGGGCCTTGCCGTAGCCGCCTGCCTTTATTCCGTACTGCTTTGTCGCTCTAGGCACGGCAAACGGGTGAAAAACGACGGTTGCCGCAGCCCGATTTTCCTTTGAACGACGTCTCTTAAGAAAGTTGTCGTCTTTTTACGCAAAAATCCAAGTTTCATATTGACATTGTACGGTTCGTTTGCTATGATACACAGCGTCGCCTTTGACAGGCGCGGGTTGGACCTTGAAAACGGCATAGAGAGAGCAAGGAAAGCAAAAGTCAATTCTGCCAGATGTGTTTGTTTGCAAAAACAGATGCATAGGGCGTCAAAGAAGCGAGAATCAAACGAAAGAGTTTGATCCTGGCTCAGGACGAACGCTGGCGGCGTGCCTAACACATGCAAGTCGAACGGGGATAATTGGGTGCTTGCACTTAATTATTCTAGTGGCGAACGGGTGAGTAACGCGTGA
>JAVBNW010000079.1:0-25726 GCA_031551255.1 Eubacteriales bacterium
CGAGGGCATGCGCCCAAGCAACGCCGAAACCTCGGAGCCCGCCTGAATGTAGCGGAAGATGTTGTCGATGAATAGCAACACATCTTGATTTTTCTGATCGCGGAAGTATTCCGCCACCGTAAGCCCCGTCATCGCGATGCGCATGCGAGATCCCGGCGGCTCGTTCATCTGACCGTACGCGAGCACGGTGTTGTCGATGACGCCCGAGTTGCGCATGTCGTGGATCAGCTCGATCGCCTCGCGGCTGCGCTCGCCAACCCCCGCAAAAATCGAAACCCCGCCGTGCTGCGTGGCGATATTGTGGATCATTTCCATGATGACGACGGTTTTGCCGACGCCCGCGCCGCCAAACAGGCCGATTTTGCCGCCCTTGGCGTACGGGCACAGAAGATCGATCACCTTGATGCCCGTCTCGAGCATTTCGGTGGCGGGCAACTGCTCGCTCAGCGACGGCGGCAGCCGGTGGATCGGCATATGCGCATCAACCACAAGCTCGCCCAGCCCGTCGATGGGCTCGCCCAGCACGTTAATCGTGCGCCCGAGCATCCCCTCGCCTACCGGCGCGAGAATCGGCCCCGCGGTGTTGACGACCGTCTGCCCGCGGTACAGGCCTTCCGTGGCCTTGAGGGCGATACAGCGGACGATGCCGCCCCCCATCTGCCGGGATACCTCGAGCGGAATGCCCGTTTCGTCTTCGCCGACGTATAATAGCGTGCGCAGCGGCGGCGCGGACGCAAACTCAACGTCCACGACGGCGCCGATGATCTGCTTGACAATACCCTTTTCCATGTTACCCCTCCAAGGCTCCCGTTCCGGCGATAATTTCGGCAATTTCATTGGTGATCGCAGCTTGGCGGGCGCGGTTCATATCGATAGCCAGCTTGCCGATCATCTCGTCGGCGTTGCGCGTGGCGGCGTCCATCGCGTTCATGCGCGCGGATTGCTCGCTGGCGAAGGACAAAAGCAATGTGCCGTAGATCATTCCAATGAGATACTGCGGTATCAATAGCTCGAGCACCGCGGCAGCGGAAGGCTCGTAGTGGATTTCAAAGGACTCGCGGTGCTGAATTTCCACATCGTCGAAATCCTCGACTCTAACGGGCAAAAGGCGCAAAAGCTGCGGCCGGTTCACCAGAGGCGACTCCATGCGGGTAAAGACGATGAACACCTGATCGAGCATGTCTTGCTCGTACAGCTCCAGGATCGTCTCTGCGATCATGCGCGCCCCGTCCAGCTGCGGGCCTTGCATGATCGTCGTAAAATCGATATCCACCATGCGGCCCTGGCGCTCAAACCAGTTGAAGGCCTGCTGGCCGATGGTGATGATATTGCACTCGCGATCCTTCATGTGCTCACTCGCCAACGACAGCACCTCGTGGTTGTACGAACCGGCAAGCCCCTTATCCGATGCGATGACGATGTAGGCGCAGCGCTCGCCGTTGGGGCGCGTAAGGTAGGGATGCGTAACGCCCTCGTTGTGGGTGAGCAAGTCTTTCATCGTCTGGCGGATCTGCTGAAAATAGCGGCTGTTCGCGGCATAGCGCTGCATGGATTTTTGCATTTTGCTCGTGGAGATCATGTGCATGGCGTTGGTGATCTGCCGCGTTTGGGACACCACGTCGATGTGATGGCGGATATCGCCTATGCTCGCCATGAACTCACCTCTTTAAAAAGCGCTCGACGGCCTCGCGAATGCTGATCTCCAACTGCTCGGAAAGCTCGCCTTCCCGCGCTATGATCGAAGGAATGTGCGGGTAATTCTTCGCGACAAAATCAGGGAAATTGCGCTTAAATGCATCGAGCTCGTCGCGACTGATCGCCGAGAGAAGCCCGCGCTCGACCGCATAGAGCAGCACCACCTGCTGCGCCATGGTATAGGGGGCGTATTGCGCCTGAATGAGCATGCGCGTAAGCCTTTCACCCTGCTCGAGCCTCTCGCGCGTCGCATGATCCAAATCCGAGCCGAACTGAGAGAACACCGCGAGCTCGCGATACTGCGCAAGATCCAGGCGCAGCCTTCCGCTAACTTTGCGCATCGCCTTCGTCTGCGCGGATCCGCCCACGCGCGATACGGAAAGCCCCACGTTGACCGCGGGCCGCGTGCCGGCGTTGAAAAGATCGGCACTTAAGAAGATCTGCCCATCGGTGATGGAGATGACGTTGGTGGGGATATAGGCGGAAATATCCCCCGCCATCGTTTCGATGATCGGCAATGCGGTAACCGAGCCGCCGCCCAATTCGTCGGTAAGCTGTGCGGCGCGCTCGAGCAGGCGCGAGTGCAGATAGAATACATCGCCCGGGTAGGCCTCGCGCCCCGGCGGGCGGCGCAGCAGCAGCGACATGGCACGGTAGGCGACAGCATGCTTGGAAAGATCGTCGTAAACGATGAGCACATCGCGCCCTTCGTACATAAACGCCTCGGCAATCGCGCAACCGGCATACGGAGCCAGGTATTGCATCGGCGCGGAATCGGCAGCGCTGGCGTTGACGATGGTAGTATACTCCATCGCTCCGCTTTCCTTGAGCCTTTCGATAACGCCCGCAACGGTAGAGCCCTTTTGGCCGATCGCAACGTATACGCACAGCGTTCCGGTGCCCTGCTGGTTGAGGATGGTGTCGATGGCGATGGCGGTTTTCCCCGTTTGCCGGTCGCCGATGATCAGCTCGCGCTGTCCTTTGCCGATGGGCACCATGGAATCGATGGACATAAGCCCCGTTTGCAGCGGACGCGTAACCGCCTGCCTATCGATAATCGGTGGAGCGGGCGATTCCACGGGCCGCGTACGCGTGGCATTTAGCGGCCCTCTCCCGTCCAGCGGCCTGCCGATAGGGTCGACCACCCTGCCCAGCAGCGTTTCGCCGACCGGTATTTCGATCACCCTGCCGGTGCCCACGCACTCGTCCCCCACCGAAAGCCTTTCGCCGCCGATGAGGAGCACGGCGCCCACCGCGTCTTCCATCAGGTTAAACGCGATGCCGTACGTACCCTTGCCAAAGTCCAGCAATTCATTGTAGCGGCAACCCGCCAGCCCGTCCACATGCGCGATGCCGTCGCCGATGGACAGAATGCGCCCCACCGGGCGCACGCCCGGCGCCGTTGAAAAGTGCGAAACCTGCATTTGCAGCTCTTCGCCGATTTCCGCGGCGTCGATTACCATGCCGCGCACCACCTGAACCTCTTGCTGCGTGCGGTCTTCGCCATGGCTTTGAAGCAAGCCCTTTGCGCTGCCGTCGAACCTGCGCCCGCCGGCATACACCACGATGCCCGCCAGCAGCGTAGGGTCGATCTTTTGCGCAAGGGTAACGGGCTCGTCAAAGAGCTTGCTCAGCTTTTCCTCAATGCGCCCCACCATCTCTTGTTCGAGTGCCCTTGCGGTGACAACCGTACCCTGCATGGCATTATCCCACCTTCTCGAGGAATTCGTCGATCAACAGCTTATGGTCTTCCGCCTTTACCTCGCGCTCGAGAATGCGGCTGGAGAGCTGCACCGATAGCGACGCGATCTCCTCGCGCAGCGCGGAGCGCGCCTTGGCGATCTCTTCGTCCGCGGCGATGCGCGCATTGGCGACGATCTGCTCGGCCTCGACATGTGCCGATGCGACGATGCTCTTGGCATCCTCGTCCGCGCGCGAGAGGCGCTCGTTGACCTCTACCTCGCCCTTGGCGAGATAGGCCTCGTAATCGCTATGCTGCCTGCGCTTCGCATCGTCGATCTCCTCGCGGCCCTTTTCGATTTCCGCTCGTTCGGCGCGCATCTTTTCCGTACGTGCATCGATAAACTTCGTTACGGGCTTATAGAGAAAATGCCGCGCAACAAAAAATAAAATCAAAAAGTTAGCAACGTATAAAACCATGTTAAGCGGACTGATCAGCTCGGCTAACCCACCCATTCGATTCACCCTTTTCCCGAGAGTTGTATGGTACTACCATGCATAGAAGGCGCCGTCGGCATCGCAAAAAACGCAGCCATGAGGGCGCATCGCCCTTGTGCGTCCCTACTTCGTAAACAGCAAAAGGAGCGCGACGACGAACCCGTAGATGGCCGTGGACTCCGCCAAAACCATACCCAGGATCATCGTGGAAGAAATCTTTGATTGTGCCTCCGGCTGGCGCGCGATGGCCTCTGTCGCCTTGCCCGTTGCGATGCCCATACCAAGGCCCGCCCCGATGCCCGTGAGTACCGCGATGCCCGCGCCAATTGCGATCAAACCTGTTTCCATGAAACCAGCACCTCCGATTTTATATGGGGTTTGCTATCAAAAAAGCCCAGAAGCAGAACTTCATGTGAGGCTGGGCATACGGGTACCGAATGCCTACTCGTTGTTTTCATTCTTCGTATTTTTATCCGAAATGCGCTTTTTAGTTATTCCACCGCTTCCTTGACGAAAGAAAGCGTTAACGTAACAAAGATATACGTTTGAACGAGCGCGTGGAACAGCGTAAAGTAGATGGAGAGCGCCGCCGGGACCACCAGGGGGATGATGGAATAGATCATGCCCATGATGATGACGCCCGCAAGCACGTTTCCGTAGAGGCGGCAGCCCAGGGAGATCGGCACCGCGAGATCGGCAATCAGCTTAAACGGCGCGACGATGGGCGTCGGCTGAATGTAGTGCTTCAAGCGACCGCTGATTTTTTTGTATTTAATGCCCATTACGTTGATCAAAATAAATGTTAGCAAGCCAAGCGCGAGCGTCATGCTCAAGTCCGCAGTGGGCGGTTCGAAAGAAAAGAATTCGACGAAGCAGTTTGAGGCGATGAGCATGCCCATCGCAAGCACCCACGGCGCCAGGATATCCCCGGCGTGCCCGCCGTTGTTGCGGCTAAAGTTGCGCAGCTTGTCGATGCCGATTTCCAGCAATAGTTGAAACTTGCCGGGCACCTCTTTCCAACGGCGCTTTACCTGGTAGTTGATGATGGCGCAACCGATAGACAGAAGGACGACGATGCAGAAACAGAGCAAAGCGGCCACGTGTACGTCTCCTACGACAGGAAACGTAATCGACACGGGCTTAACATTAAACCCTTCCACGCTATCCCTTCTTTCCGGATAGATACTGATATGCGACGAAAGCGAAAAGAGAAGCCAGATCGCCTCCGGCCATCCATAGAAGCGCTTCTCGGGAGAAGACGGCGGCTACGGTAAGCGCAACGGCATGCCAGAGAAGTTTTGCGCCGATCAGCGCCGCGCCAAGCGGGGAATGCCCCGTAAGCACGAGAGGCAGCGCCTTGCGCGTCATGAGTGAGCCGCTAAGCCCTACCCCGACGCCAAGCAACGCCCATAGCCCTCTTACTACCCAACTCATGCTCATAACAGGGTATACCTAGTGAGCGGCGAATACAAATGTCCATTCCAGCCTAATTGCTAATGAAAAAGCGAATAGCGTCATATCCCTGCAAAACTTGGCGCTAATCGCTCCTTTGCTCTCTTTTTCTTTTTCCTGCGCGAATTTATGGGGCTATAATCTTTACACAAGGCTCGTTTTCCTGTTTTTAACGGGACGCAAATCAAGAGCAATCGGCAGGGATTCCGCCCATGCGGCATGCGTGAAAGGCACAAAGGGCATCCGGCCGGATACGGTTCGTTTTTTGTGTTTGCCCTGAGAATGTGGGTATGATATGTTGTAAACAACACAATAACACGGAAGGGTGGTTTCATGGTTCGGCAAACGGCGATTCCCCGATGGCGAGGCTTCAACCTGATGGGCGTCTATGTGAAAGGCAGCAGTCCGGGCTATTACAACGAAGAAGATTTCCAAATGATGTCGGACTTGGGCTTTGATTTTGTCCGCCTCCCCCTGAGCTACTGGTTTTGGACCAAAGAGGGCGATCCGTTCGCCATCGAAGAAGACAAGCTTGCGCCGATCGACGATGCGGTGCGCTGGGGCAAGAAATACGGCATTCACGTCAACATAGGCTTTCACCGCGGCCCCGGCTTCTGCATCCACGACATCCGCAGGGGCAGCAAGGAACCCTTCGATTTATGGAAAGACGAAGAAGCCCTCAAGTGCTTCACCCATCATTGGGTTACGTTCGCCAAGCGCTACCGCGGCGAATCCGCCAAAGACGTAAGCTTTAACATGCTCAACGAAAGCGCGGGCGTCTCCCCCGAAGCGCACAATAAGGTGATGCGCACCGCCACGCGCGCCATCCACAAAATCAGCCCCGACAGGCTTTGTCTCGTGGACGGTTTGGGCGGCGGCAACTACCCGATGGTAGAGCTGGGCGACCTTTCCAAGGAAAGCGTCGCGCAATCCTGCCGCGGCTATATCCCTGCCGGCATCTCCCACTACCGGGCGTCCTGGGTGGATATCAACGGCGATTTCCCCTACCCCGTGTGGCCGGGCGGGCTGGCGGGCGGCGAGCCGTGGAGCCTTGAGCGGCTGGACAACCACTATAAGGCCTGGGCGGCCGTGGGGCAGGCGTTTAACATGGGCATCCACTGCGGCGAGGGCGGCTCCAACAGCAACTGCCCACACGCCGTGGGCCTGCGCTGGCTGGACGACCTTTTGAACATCCTCAAGAGCTATAACATCGGCTACGCGCAATGGGAATTCACCGGCAACTTCGGCGTGATCGATTCCTCGCGCTCGGATGTGGATTATGTCGATTACAAGGGTCACAGGCTCGACAAGAAGATGCTGGACATTTTGCAAAAGTATTAGGCGGTTTGATTTTTACAAGTGCAAGAAGAAGGAATCCAGGCGCCCAATGTCATTAAGTTAAGGCTTTTTGAGCGCACGTATAGAAGAAACCCCTTGTCTTATATAAAAGGCAGGGGGTCTTTTTATAGGGCAACAACTTAAATACTGAGTATATGGATAATGCGAATCTGGGTCAGTCTTTTTGCAGAGCGCAAAGCCGCTAATATTGTGTGTTGCTCATTTTTTCTTTAACGACTTAACTACAAGTGAAATCCTGTAAACAGATGATACGAAGAACAGTGCAGTTATCGCAAAAGCGCATATACGCATCAAAAGCGTGTAATCAAGCGGCATACATCTAAAAACAAACACTCCTGGAAGGAGCATTGTAAGTATCGCCGCTGTTTTTCCCAACTTGTCAAATACTACATGTGACCCGGAACCGTCATGCCGTATTAACAGTTTAGAGGTAATAAAAAACTCAATATAACTGAATAACAAAGCAAAGAGAAACCATGCGGGTAATTTATCAAAGTATACAAAGATGCCGACAGTTCCCATCACATAAACCAAATCTGCGGTGAGGTCGAGTTTTGCTCCCTGTACAGATGAAAGATTCATCTTCCGGGCCACACGACCGTCGATAATATCCGATAAAATGATAGCAGAGAAGCAAAATATCAGATACGCATTACTAACGTAATATTGGTTGTTAATAACACTGCAATAAAAAACAGTATATGAAAGAACCACAAGCATGGCGGTGAATGCTATACGAGATAAAGTAATTATGTTTGGTATGCTCGTTCGCAACGTCATAATAGTCCTCCTATATAATAAAATCGCTCTTATATAGCTATTATGCGACATTAAGGTTTGCAAATCGAGATTCACATGATATAAATATTCGGAATGCTTGCTGGACTACGGGGGTAATTTATAGCTGGGATGTTCGCCTGTTAAGGGCTGGCTTTTTGCCCAAACACTAACTTAACGGACTTTGTTCCTAAATTAAGATAAGAGACGAGTTTTTGTCAGTTCGTCTCTTATCTTAATGACATTGGGCAGGCGCCCCCTTCTTTTTGCACGTGAGCGGCGTCAATCCGTGCGCACGGTATAGTAGGGCGTCGCGCAGTCCGGGCTGAACACGCCCGGGTGCACGAATGCGTTGCCGTGATTATCCACCCCGGCGAAGTACAGCATCAAATTCCAGCGCGCGTCGATATAGCCGCCGGGAACGACGCCGGTAAACTCGTCCCCTTCCCTCTCCATGGAAAGCTCGTGAAACAATCCTTCGCGGTGGTTCATGTTGCGGTAGAACAGCGTCGCCTTATCCACATCCGAAAAGGCGGAAACCTTGAGCTTTACCACGAGATCCGCGCCGGGGACATGGCGCTCGGGAACGAGCGCGTTGGTTTGCACGTGGGGGGCGCGCTGGTCGATGAAGGTTTCAACCGGCTCTTGCGAGATGGTTCTGAGCTTTGCGAGATCCGCCTCGAGCTCCGGCAACCTGTCCTTCCACGTTCCGCATTTGCCGATATACTCTTCGTTGCCAAGACGGAACTCCAGCTTTTCGTTGTAGGGGGCTCCCGCATTGGAAAGCTCGCGCCAAAACCCCAGCGCCTTTTCCATCGCATAAAGGGATTTCCCCGCCTCGAGCGCATCGCGGCTCACGTTGTACACTGCCAAATGGTAGGCTGCGGTGATCTTCCACGCGTGATATTCCGCCAGCGCGGTCAGCATCGCAAGATCCGTTGCCGCCGACCTTCCCTCCGGCGTGGAGCTTATGTCGCCGCACTCGGCGAGTGCGCAGCGGGTGGCCCTCGCCAAATGCGTCAGCCATTCCCGCGCCTGCAGCGGCGTATACTTTGCCGCAAGCTTATCCTCCAACACGTTGCGCGCGCATTGGTCGACCGATATGAAGAGCTGCTCGTCGCTGGGCAGCGCGCTGCCGTAGGAAATGTCGCCATATTGCTTTACGTAGTTGTTCTGCGCGAACAGCGCGCCTCCAGTGCACAGTTCCGGCCAGTACTGCTCTGATGGGTGCACGGGCATATGCAGCGTGGTAATCAGCGGCAAAACCCTGCTCGCCGCCATCACCGCGTGCATCAGCGCCCTTCCCCGCTTCTCGCCGAAGCGCTTTTCGTACTCCAGAAGGATAAAATCATCAGAAAGCTCGCGGTTGTAGCCCGCCCTGCCGAAGCACAGATACCACGCCCAATAGCGCTCATCTTCGAAATCTCCGCCGCGGTACGCGGGGTCGCCAAAGATCGGCCAATCCTCGCCCTCAATGCTGGACATGCCACCCTTGAGCGAAAGCGGAGCGGTAATTTCAAAGCCGTCTCCATTCGCGTCGAAAAGGCTCTGCGAAAAGCGGCGCGCGTAGTCGATGTCTCCCCATAAAAACAGCGTGCTGGAGCCGTAGTTCCACATCCGGTAGATCATCTGGTACACCACCGGGCGCGTGAGCAAATCGCCGTAGCCATAGCGCTGAGAGCTGTTGTAATTGGCGATGCGCTTGCGTTCCTCCGTGCGAAGGACCGGGATGTGATACGGCAGCGGCAAATGCTCGCACCAGTATTTTGTGGATACGAGCAATTCGAGATCCTGCTCCATCGCATAGGCGATAAGCGCGGGCGTGAGGCCCTTGGCGCGCAGATTCAGCTTCACGCGGCGCTGTGCGCCCGCAAGCGCATCGATGAGCTTGCGCCAGAACGGATCGCTGGATTCTTCGCCGCCCACGCCCGCCTCATGGTTGATGCGCAGTTGCACGACGTCGATTTCCGGGCAGCGGTTCACCAGTTCGCGCAAGCCGTCGGCGCAATATGCGCTAAGCGCTTCCTCTCCCTCGGGAAGGCCGACGACCGTCAGCTTTTGCTGCTTTGTCCACGGAACCTGCTGCCAAGTCGCAAACTCGAACGACACGCAGTATTTGTGGCAGATCCGCCCGATCATGCGCAGGGTGCTAAGGTTGCGGGCCTTGCCTTCCTCCGACGCGGCCGCATCGTCAAGCGTTACGCCCTCGTACCCCGGCACATCCACAAAGAACGGATACGGCGGGGACAGATAAGCCGTATCGAAGCCCACGATCAGCACAAAGCGGTTAAAATGGCTCGTCAACAAGCGCTTGCAGTAATACTCCCAAAATTCTTCGGAATAAAACCACCCGTCGTCCCTATGGCTGAGCAAAAAACGGCTTACCGCGCGCACGTTGTTCTGCGGGTGCAAAAACATCTCAAAATCCTGCGTCAGCGCAGCCGCGCCCTGGCGCTCGATCCTCGCTGCGAGCTCGAACAGCGCATAGCAAAGGCCCAGTTCGTCGCCACCCGCGGCAATCACCATGCGCTGCCCGCCCATCACCGAAGACTGCAGCATCATGGTTTCCGGTTCAAAGGCATCTCTAAGCGCCTCAGGAATGTGTTTTTCCATATACGGGCGCGTCGTCTCGCCC
The DNA here is from genome assembly GCA_031551255.1 of Eubacteriales bacterium. Taxonomy (GTDB): domain Bacteria; phylum Bacillota; class Clostridia; order Christensenellales; family UBA1750; genus JAVBNW01. The sequence goes on from JAVBNW010000079.1 coordinate 10,097, forward strand.
ACGCACAGCACGACATCCGCGGTTCCCACGCGCCAGTGGTGGGCGGTGATCATCGACTGGCCAGCGTGCAAAAGCGCGGCGGCCACTTCGGAAAGCGCATAGTTAACCGCAGGATGATCGGACTTTTGTACCAGAAGAATTTTCATGGAGCCCTCCTATTCGATTGCGATAGCCTCAAAGGCGTGAAGCGTATCCACGGCGATTCTAAGCACGCCGCTTTCGTAAACATGCGCAAGCTCTTGGCCTGAAACCAGGCTCGCCACCCTCGCCGGAGCATGGTCGCAGGGGACGCGCACGGAAATGTCATGCATAGGCACGGGCGGGTAAAACGATGTGGAAAAGTGCCCCGAACCGTTTACAAGATGCACCAGGCGGTAACGCTTTTGCGCATCCTGCATGTAGGTAATCTCCACCATCGGCGAGCAATCAGACGCCGACTTTGCGCCGATCTCGCCTTCCAGCAGATCCCATACGAACAATGCCGTGTTCGGATACCCCTGCCGAAGAAACAGCCTGCCCGGCAGCCATGGAACAAAGACCGCCTTACCCTTGCCGTATGTACGCGTCACATACGCGGGTGCGCCGCCGAAGAACGTGGGGTAACACATTTCCGGCGGGCCGTAGGGCTGTGGTGGGATCATCGGCGCGTGCGCCGCAACATCGCCTGAATAGCTTGCATAGGTGTAGTCCCCGTCGATGTACAGTAGGTCGATATCCTCAAACCTCGCAAAGCCCCGCTTGTCGCCCATGTCAAAATACGCGCCGCGGGCGTTGTGGGAAACCCCGCAGGATGTGACGCCCAGGCACGCAAGCATCGGGCTGTCGAGCGGCTCGTTGTTGTCGAAAAATCCGCTGCGCCCCGTCGCCAGCACCGTGCCGCCTTTGTGGGTAAACGCATCCACCGCCGCCGCGGATTCGCGGCTCATGTTTTGCGCATCGGCCACGATCAGCGCCTTGTACTGCGAAAGGTCGTTGGCCTGCAGGCGGTTGGCGAGGATTACGTCAAAGAAAAAGTGCCCTTCGCTTAGCATGCGAAACAGCCCTTGCGCCTCTCGCTTGTCGTTTACCCTTCCGCGCTCGGGCAGCACGAGCGCGATATCGGCGAGCGAATGGTTGTCGTGGTAATAGCGCTCGTTGCGCTTGTGGTAGGCAAACGCGCGCTTCACCGGCGCATAGCCCGACCTATCCTGATGGTTGTCGAGCCTGCCGATCAGGTAATAATCCACCTGCCCGCCGTTGGCGAGGCTTTGCCAAAGCCTGAGCTCTTGCTGATCCGGCGCGACGGCGACGTGACGCGTGGGGAAGTCGATAAAATCCACCGACGTGTTGCTGGAGATCATGCCCTTGTAAGAGCCCCTTACGTACTTCGTATTTTCGCTGGCGTCGTACGCCCAATGCGGCAGCGCCCTATCCAGCGCCGTGTTGGATTCCTGCCGGTAGTAGCCCGTTTCATACGATACGGTGTCGTTGCTGATGAGCATGTCGGGCTTTAGGCCATGGATCAGGTCGTATAAGCGCCGGTTATATTCTGCTACGATTTCCTGCTTAAACAGCAGGTATTTCGCGTACGCAGGGGCGTCCCGGTCGGCAGCTTTGGGCAGGTTTAGGCCATATCGCTCGCGAAACATGCGCCTGCACGACGCGCATTGGCAGATGCCATAGTTATTATGCGCATAATCCGTGCTTACAAAACCCGCCATGTTGAAGAACATGCCGTCAAAATCCAGAGAGGTAACCGCTTCTTTGATGATTTCGGGCACGAGCTTTTGCTGATAATCGCCGCAAATGCAGGCGGTAACGTTGCCATAATAATCGATAATCTCTCCCTTGGGCGATACATATGCCCATTCGGGATGTCTTTCATAGATCTCCCTGCGCACCTTGGAAAAATCGCAGCGCGCGATCACCTTAATGCCCGCCTCGTGGCAGGCCGAAATGATCGTTTCGAGGCTGTCGCCCTTAAGATACGGGCTTTGATGATGATAATCAAGCTTGGTCGGGTAGCTGGCGATGATGCCGGCGACGTTGATCTTGACGATCGTAGCATCAAAGGCCTGTAAGTCCTTCACATATTGCTCCGCATCGATATCCAGCATGTCCGTCTCCCTAAGGTTGGTCTGGATCATGCGCCACGGATAACCGTCCCACCAGTGTTTCACGGGCACCCACCTTCCCTCTGTTTGTTTCGCGCCGTTGCCTTGCACCGGCGCACTTTACACGGCGCGGGGCGTTCACCGGCCCCGCCGTACAGTTTTATGGCAAAACCATTATAACATGGCTTTTTATAGGATTGCCAACGTTCAAGGTTACTTTTCCCGCAGGAAAAAAGCGGCCGAAGCCGCTCTTTTGATGTAGATGCCCTATAAAGAGTTACGCTTCAAAGGCCTTCAGATAAGCGCCTATGCCCGCGCCCTCGCCAACCTTCGCACCGCAGCGGCGCAGCGCGCGTTCGATCGCTCCTACTGCCGTTACCATGTCGTTGACGTCGATGTTGCCCATATGCCCCATGCGGAACGCCTTGCCCGCATAAGCGCCCAGCGCCCCCGCGACAATCACGCCCTCCTCGATCATGGCGTTGCGGAACGCGAGGTCGTTGACGCCTTCGGGGTAGATCAAGTTTGAAAGCGTAACCGCGCGGCACTCCGGAGCCGCGAGAACCGAAAGGCCCATCGCCTCAAAGGCAGCATGCAGGGCCTTTGCGTTTTTCAGGTGCCTTTGGTAGCGCTCCTTGAGCCCCTCTTGCCGAATCATCCGCACGCTTTCCGCCAGCGCCCACACAAGGTTGATGGCCGGGGTAGCGAAGTATTTGGAGGTATCCTCCATAATCGGCATCCACCGGTCGAAGTCGACATAATATTCGGGGATCGTGCCAAGCTGCTCCCTGCGCGCGAGCGCTTTCTTGCCCGCCCATAGGATCAACAGGCCGGGGCATACGCCAAAGGCCTTTTGAGAACCGGTAAAGAGTATGTCGATATTCATGCCGTCCACATCTTCGTACTCGCCCGCGGTAGCAGCCACGCCGTCCACGATATACAGGGTGTCGGGATGTTTTTTCATCATGGCGCCGATGGCGGCAATGTCCGCGCAGGCGGCGGTAGACGTATCCACATGCGTAACGGTAACCGCCGCATAGGGCTTTTCCGCAAGCTTTTTGTCGATTTCTTCGACGGAAACCACCTTGCCCCATTCGGCCTGCAAAAGATCCACATTCAACCCCTTGCGGGTGCAGATATCGATAAAGCGGTCGCCGAAGAAGCCGTTGCTGACGATTAGGACATTATCGCCGCGCTTTGTCGAGTTGGCGATCGCCATTTCCATCGCCAAGGTACCGGTTCCGGCGATGGGAAACACCTGGCCGGAACAGTGAAACATCGCCTTGAGATCTTCGATCAGCTTCTTGTAGTCCTTCACAAACCTCGGGTCGCCAAACGCCTGAATCTCCCTGCCCATCTCTTCTTGGATCGATTTGACGACAGGCGTCGGCCCCGGGATCATCACAAGCCTTTTTTCCACGTCGTAATCCTCCTCGTCCTCCATGCCCATAAGGCTTTCTTCATCGCCAGAATACCACGGTGTTTTTCCACATGTCAACTCGTCGGGGCGCACTGCGCTCTATTCCCGCAAAACACTGCGGTGTTTCACGGGAATTGCCGCTTCGTGGCCCCTCCTCTTCCCACAAAACGCTGAGGCGTCTTGTGGGAGAAAGAAGAACGAGGAACGCGCGCTCCCGCTTCCTTATCCGTCGTTCTTTTACTCCTCAAAATCGCCTCAGTGGTTTTGTTAAGGAAACGGTTAAGTTACAACCTAACCTATGATATTAACCGATTACGCTCTCAACGGATGTGTGCGAGAACCCAAGGGAATTCGCCACGTTTTTATTGACGCACAGGCCCTTGGCGGTGTTGAGCCCCATCGCAAAACCCGGATCGTCCGCCATAGCGGCGATGCCGCCGTTTGCCAGCCGAAGCCCGTAGGCCATGGTGGCGTTCGTCAGCGCCATGGTCGAAGTTTTGGGAACCGCGCCGGGCATGTTGGCAACGCAGTAGTGCACGATATCTTCTACTTGAAAAGTCGGCGCTTCATGGGTGGTGGGGTGCGAAGTTTCCACGCAGCCGCCCTGGTCGATCGCAACATCAACGATGACGGAGCGTTTTTTCATGATCCTGAGCATATCGGCCTTGATCAGCCTTGGCGCGGTGGCACCGGGGATCAGCACTGCACCGATGACGAGATCCGCCTTGGAAATCGCATATTCGACGTTCTCCGGCGAGCTGTGCAGCGTCTGTGCGGCGCCGCCGAACAGGTCGTCCAAATATGTAAGTCTCTCGATCGAAAGATCGAGCACGGTAACATCCGCGCCCAGGCCCAGCGCAATCTTACATGCGTTGGTGCCGACCACGCCGCCACCTAGGATCGCCACCTTGCCCTTCTCCACCCCGGGCACCCCGCCCAGCAGCACGCCGCGCCCGCCAAAGGGCTTTTCGAGGTACTTTGCGCCCTCCTGAAGACTTAGACGGCCGGCGATCTCGCTCATGGGCTTAAGGCACGGAAGCAAACCGTTTTTCGCGGTAATCGTCTCATACGCCACGGCGGAAACCTTATCCTTGAGCAAACGCTCGGCAAGATGCCGATCCGACGCTAGGTGAAGATAGGTATAAAGGATCATCCCCTCATGGAAAAAGTCGAGCTCTTCGCCGACGGGCTCCTTTACTTTTACCAGCATATCGGAAGAATCCCATATCTTCCTCGCGTCTTTTTCCATAGCTGCCCCGGCGGCCCGGTAGGCGTCGTCTTCAAACCCGGCTTCGTACCCCGCCCCGCTTTCCACCGTAACACTGTGACCGGCGGCGACATACATCCTGACGTTGCCCGGCGTAAGCCCTACGCGATATTCATGCGTCTTGCTCTCTTTTACGCAACCAATTCGCATCGTCCATAGACCCCTCTCGGAAAATTTTGAAATCACATTGTCGACTATTTTTTCATAAATTCTAACAATATGCAAGTAAAATGATCGCTACTTGCATCCAATAACTATCCCGATCGCAGCCAGGGCGATTTTACGGCAATTTCGCCCGTACGGAGTCGCTTTTTTATTGACAGTTTGCATGATTGCGCGTATACTTTCCCCAATCTTTGGGGACTTGTTGCCTATAAAAGTCGTCAAAAAGTTATCGTCTTTTCTTGTGTTACTCAAATATAGCGAACTATGGAGGGGCAGCATGGCAGCATCAAACTACAATCCTTTCGACAACGCAAAGGCCCAGTTTGACAACGTGGCCGACATCCTGGGGCTGGAAGGCGGCGTACGCGATCTTCTTCGCGAGCCCATGAAGGAATTTCACTTCACGATCCCCGTCAAGATGGACGACGGAACGACAAAAGTGTTCAAGGCCTTCCGCATCAAGCACAACGATGCGCGCGGCCCCGCCAAGGGCGGCATTCGCTTCCATCCGCAGGAGACGGCCGATACCGTGCGCGCGCTGTCCATGTGGATGACCTGGAAGTGCGCCGTGGTGGATATCCCACTGGGCGGCGGCAAGGGCGGCGTCATCTGCGACCCGCATAACCTTTCCCAGGGCGAGCAAGAGAGGCTGTGCCGCGGCTACGTGCGCCAGCTCTATGGCCAGATTGGCCCGAACATCGACGTGCCCGCGCCGGATGTGATGACCAACGGCCAGCACATGCTCTGGATGATGGACGAGTACGAGACCATCGCCGGCGCGCGCTACCCCGGCGTCATCACCGGTAAGCCGGTGGGCATGGGCGGTTCTTTGGGCCGCACCGAGGCAACGGGCTACGGCGTTTACTATGTTCTTGAAGACATGCTCACCAAAAAGGGCGTCAAGGTAACCGGCACCACCGCCAGCTTCCAGGGCTTTGGCAACGTGGCCGAATATGCCGCGCGCATGTACACCGAAAACGGAGGCAAGGTCGTCGCCGTTTCGTGCTGGATCCAATCCGAAGGCAAGAGCTATACTTTTAAAAAGGCGTCCGGCTGCAATATCCCCGAGCTATGCTCCATCAAAGACAGCTTCGGCAGCATCGATAAGGCCAAGGCGCAGGCCCTGGGCTATGAGATTCTGCCCGGCGACGCGTGGATTTCGCAGGATGTCGACATCCTAATCCCCGCCGCGCTGGAAAACCAGATCACCCCCGCCGTGTTCCCGAGCATCTCTAAGCAGGTCAAGCTTATTTGTGAGGCCGCAAACGGCCCCACCACCCCGGACTGCGACCCGCTGATCAAGGAGCGCGGCATCGATCTCTTGCCCGATTTCCTCACCAACGCCGGCGGCGTTACCTGCAGCTACTTCGAGCAGGTGCAGTGCAACATGAACTACTTCTGGAGCAAGGAAGAAGTGCTCGAAAAGCTCAAGTTTGCGATGACCCGCGCGTTCCGCGCCGTGTACGACGTCGCGCAGGAGAAAAACGTGTATATGCGCGACGCGGCATACATCATCGCGATCAACCGCGTCGCAAGCGCAGTGAAGCTTCGCGGGTGGGTATAAGAAAACTTTTCACGCTTTATTGGGGAGCGGGATTTATCTCGCTCCCTTACTTTATTTGCATTGCGCTTCGCCTGGTATAGCTGTACGATGGCGGTAGGTCGCGGTAACCGCTGATGAAAGCGAGGGAGGCGCATGGATTGTCCGAAATGCGGTGCGGATCTTCAGCAATGCCACATCTTGGAGGATCGCTACGTTGCGCCGATGAAAAATAAATCCAGGATCATCGCCCCCACATGTGCGCGCTGCGGGCGGCTCATACAAACTTTGGACGTTTTGGATAACATCGTGGATCATCGGAAAGTCTTATTGCTGAGCGGCACCGCCGGGACCGGGAAAACCGCGCTCGGCCAGCTGATCGAACGAAGATGCGGCTATGTCTTCATCGACGGAGACGCCATGCAAAAAAGAGTGCACCATCGCGCCATGTCCGACCCCGCGCTCCGCGTTGACGAACACGCCTTCCACTCCGAAACCATTGCTACCATGCTGGCCCTGCTGGGCTTGGGTTATCATGTCGTCGTAGGCTATGTGATCGATGAAAAGCGCCTTGCAACCTATGTGAGCGCGCTTAAGCATTTCGGAATTGCGCCGGTTTTCCGCGTTCTCGTTCCTGAAAGAAGCGTGTGCCTTGAGCGCGATCTCGCCAGAGAGTGCTGGACAGCCGGAGAAACTTGGGTAGACAAATGGCACGAACCAATGCGTTCGTTTTTGTATACCAAACCTTGGGCGTGCATCGATAACTCGCGCGAATCCTTAGAAGAAACTTTTCGCCGGTTCGTGGATATTGTTTAGGCGCGCTTGTACCCCGCGGCCCGCCGTCTTCGCAACGGCAAGGAGGGAAACATATGGATCTTCACGATACCTGGTTGCTGGCCGAGCGCGCCAAGGAACTCGAATGCATGTATGCGGTGGACGAAGTGCTGCTCAACCAGCGCCTGACCACCGGCGAGGCGATGAATGCCATCGTGGCGATCATCCCCTCCGGCTTTGCGCATCCTAAGCGATGCAAGGTGCGCCTTACGCTCAACGGCCGCGAGTATAAGAGCCAACAGTTTGAACAGGCGGATTTTCGCCATTGGGCGCCGATCGATATGCGTGGGCAGACCGTCGGCACGATCGAAATTGCCTTTTCCTCCTCGCCCGGCGAAGAGGCGGACGACCTTTTACCCAGCGAAGTTAAGCTAATTTCTGTTATCGCGCAGCGCGTGTCGCAGTTGGCGCTCAGCCTGCAGCGGGAGCTCTCGCTGCTACTAGATACCCTGGAGCGCGTAGATCCGGATATGCTGGCGCGCATCGGCGAAAAGCTGCGCGTTTACTTGCGCGGCGCTGCGGGAGAGGCGGCAGACGATCTTACGGGTGACGATGAAAAGAGCCCGGCCTACGGCGAGGTCAACGCGCCGATGCTGGAAACCGGCACCCGCGCACCGGGGGCCATCGCCCGCTTGGTCACGGCCGCCACATCGTTTCTATCCATCGCCCAGGCGCGCGACCTTTTTAATGGCTGGATTCAGGAAGAACAGGCGCTCTCCCTTGTAAAAACCGTAGACAGCAAGGATGCCGACGTCGCCGCCATCCTCGAAGCGATCCGCAAATACGCGTTCTCCCTCGGCGGCCATCGCGGCGGTAAAACGGAAACATGGCTCCTTTCAGAACTGTGCCATCGATTTTTGACGAACGACGAGCACCTGATCGGCCTGGTGCTGGATAATCTTAAAGTTGCGGATTTTGAGCCCATGATCGAAAAAGTCATCTGCACGGGCCGTAGTTCGGGCAACATCGGCGGAAAGGGCGCGGGCCTTTTCATCGCGCAGCAGATCGTTCAACATGCTGCGAAGGAAGACTCCGTGCTTGCAAACATCAAGGTGCCCAAAACGTGGTACATCGCCGCCGATCAAATCGTAGACTTTTTGCACCACAACAACCTTGAAGAGATGAACGAATACAAGTACAATTCTCTGTACCATCTGCGCATGACTTATCCGGGCGTGGTGGCGAAAATACGCGGGGCAAAGCTTCCGCCGCACGTGATGCAGATGCTGGGCATTGCGCTGGACGACCTTGGCGAGCGGCCGATCATCGTCAGATCTTCCTCCTTGCTCGAAGACCGCGGCAAGGCGGCGTTCAGCGGCAAATATAAGAGCCTTTTCCTCGCCAACCAGGGCGAAAAGCCTAAGCGGCTCAAGCAGCTTGTCGAGGCGGTTCTTGAGGTGTACTCGTCGATGTACAACCCCGATTCTATCCAATACCGCAAGGAGCGCGAACTTCTTAACTTTACCGAGCAAATGGGCATCCTGATCCAGGAAGTCGTCGGTCAAAAGATCGGCCCGTACTTCGCGCCGGCATATGCCGGGGTCGCCTTTTCCAATAACCTTTTGCGTTGGTCGCCGCGCATTCGCCGCGAAGGGGGCCTGGTAAGGATCGTCATGGGGCTGGGCACGCGCGCGGTCGACCGCGTGAACGACGACTATACCGTACTCTACTCCCCCGGCCAGCCCGGCCTTCGCATTAACCAGACCCCTGAGGATATTCGCCATTATTCCCAAAAGAATATCGATGTGATCCACCTTGAAAACGGCTCGTTTGAAACGGTGAATATACGGGATTTTCTCAAGGAATGCGCGCCGGAAATCCCCTTCCTCAGCCGCATGGTATCGGCATATACCCCGGATAACATGCTCGCGAAGAACGCCTTTGAGCTGAACCCAAATAAGGACGATCTGGTCGTAACGATGGAGGGCGTAATTTCCCAAAGCGGCTTCACACCCATGATCAAGCGGCTCCTTACCGTGCTTAGCAACGCAATGGATACGCCGGTAGATATAGAGTTTGCGTTCGACGGCGAGGCGCTGTATCTCTTGCAATGCCGCCCGCAGAGCCACGGCAGCCTCCACCGGCCCGCGCCGATTCCTCAACAGCTCGATAAACAGGATGTTCTGTTCACCGCCAACCGCTTTGTGCCCGACGGGTTGATCGAGAGCATATCGCACATCGTCTACGTGAGCCCCGAAGGGTACGCCCAGCTCGCCACGCACGAAGATCTTCTGAATGTGGGGCGCGCGGTGGGCGAACTGAACGAGCTGCTCCCTCGCCGCAAGTATATTTTGATGGGGCCTGGGCGCTGGGGTAGTCGGGGGGATATCAAGCTGGGCGTGCGCGTCACCTATTCCGACATCAACAACACCGCCGCGCTGATCGAAATCGCGTATGAAAAACAAAGCTACGTGCCGGAGCTTTCGTTCGGAACGCACTTTTTTCAGGATTTAGTGGAGAGAGGCATTCACTATTTGCCTTTGTACCCGGCCAGGAGCGGAGTTACATACCGCGAGCGCTTCTTTGAAAGGACCGACAACATGCTCGGCGAAATCCTCCCCCGGTATGCCCACCTGGAGGGAGCGCTCAGGGTAATCGACGTTACACGCGCCGGCTTTGGCAAAACCCTGTGCATCCACATGAATTCCGAGCTGGACGAGGCCGTCGCGTTTCTTACCGCCGAAGGCACAAGCGGCGAGGGAGAGCCCCTGCGCGAAAGCGCGGAAATATCGCCGCCCGACCGCGCGTTCAGTTGGCAATGGCGCCACTACATGGCCCAGCAGCTCGCGCAGGCGATGGATTTTGACGAGCTTGGCGTCAAAGGAATCTATCTATTCGGCTCCACCAACACAGGCTTAACCGGCATCGGAAGCGACATCGACCTGCTCATCCATGTCGCGGACGACGCGCAAGGCGCGGCGCGCGCGAACCTTCTTCGCTGGCTGGACGGCTGGGGCCGGGCGTTGGCGCGCATCAATTTTCTCAGGACGGGATACGATGCCCAGACGCTGCTGGATGTGCATATCGTCACCGACGAAGACATCGCAAGGGGCGATTCCTACGCAGCGAAAATCAACTCCGTCGTCGATCCGGCGACGAGGCTGAGATAGCGGCCTTTAAAACTGATCTATCGTGGATGCTTTGACCGCCGCTAGAAAGCCGGCCGGCGCTTTCGCCGTGCGAAGACGCGCAAAGTGCTCGCCGGGCATGCATTGTTTGAGGAGCGGCAGGCATTCTTCGAGATGATTGTCTCGGTAACCGACGACGGGATCCGTTAAAAAGGCAAACCCAAAGTCGGCGTATAGCTTAATCGCGCGGTAGCTCCCGGGCTGCGTATGTAGGTATACCGGATAATCTTCCGGATCGATCCCCTTCATCACGATCGACAAAAGCGCCCTTCCGATTCCGCGCCCTTCGTAAGGAGGTAGCACCTTGAGCCAGTGAAGGGTGGTAATGAATCCGTACGCCTTCCACGCAAAGCAGGTGGCGATGGGCGTATCGGCCTCATCGCATACAAACAGACACTTGCGAAAAAACAAATCCCCTTCGCCCGCATAGACATCCTCAAAAAAACGCGTCATAAAGCCCAGGTTCGCCTCGGCCAACTGCGCATCGTCAAATGGCATGGCCATCCAAAGAGCAAGTTCATTTTTTCTTATGGCGCGCACGGCGTAACCCGGCGGCAATGCGGAAAATGCGACTTCGTTCGCCCTTTCGCACATCATAAACAGGTTTTTATCGGGGATTTTCTCGTCCAATGCCATCCTCCTCACGCTTGTCGGCTGCTTAATGCATATCCTGGTTCCGAACTGTAAACTATTCCATGCCGTGTGGCGTTGCAAGGAAAGGGATTGCAAGCTTATCCCGGCATCAAGTTTTGCGCAATATACCTCGATATTTATGATGTGGAAACCTTTAACAGGAGGGGTTTGCCGTGAGCAACATATCGTATCCGGTTCGGCTCCGCCAGCCCAACAGCGCGCCGGTTACTGTGGAAGCGGCGCGGAACGATGCGGCATTCGAGAGAATAATGACCGGCGAACCTAATATGGCAATCAAGTTCGCCGACCTTAGCTATCGTTTATCCGAAAGTTTAGCGGCCGGCTTGCAGGAGCATACCCGGCTTGCGGAGCCGACCCATGCGTCGCTCGAGGTTGCCGATCAATACCTGGATCGCGGTCGTTTGATACAGCAAGGCGGTATCGAATTAAACTATAATTTGGATACCGGCGAGGTAATCGATTACTACATCGATTTTTTCTCCGAAGACTTTACACACGACGATTTTGCCATGGCCTACCGTAACGGAAGCCGTTCCTCCATCGATATGCTTACGGAGCGTTATGAGAGTTTATGGAAAAAAATCGGCAGTTTCAATATAAAAGATGAACATAAGGAGTTTTTGAGGAGCAAGCTGGGCGAAACCTTTGCGCGCACGTGCGTAGGCGCCGCCTTCCGCGATGCCACAGACCGAAGAATGTGGGGGCTGCCCTTCGCCTTTCACCGGGATTTCGCAACAGCTTTTTCGGAAGCATACAATAAAGATCAAAATCGAGTGAAAGCTATGCAAAAGGCATTTACTTTTCTCGAAAAAACTTGGGGAGTTTCTATGGCGCTGTACTCCGTTTGCGTTTGATATCGATACCATAAGAAAGAACCGCTTCAACATCAAATTTGTTGAAACGGTTCTTTCTTATGGCTAACTTATGGGTTCACGGCACGCACAAGCTCCATGTCCTTCGTCTTCCCGGTGGCTTTGTCGGTAATCTTGAGCTTCCCCGTTCCCGTCTTATCAAAACGGTATAGCTCTTCATAGGTCTCCATATCGTAGCCGGTCGCCCACTTTTCCGATTCGAGGTCACCATACGGCGCGGAACCGAGCACAGGCGTGCCCAAATCCCACACCAACTCGAAGAAGAAGCCGTCTGGGCTGTCGCTGTATTCAATGTACAAAACGCTGTTGCCGTCCGCGCTGAGCCATTTGCCCGCGGGCATGGCAGGGTTGTCGCCGTAGCCGTCGCCGTCGCCTCGGGTGTGATCGAACGAAAAATGTACGGGCTTATAGCCGGTCTTATCGCTGTTGCCGAGCACGGGCGTGGGCCTGGGAAATACGTCGGCATTCGCGGCGCCCGCCATATAAAACTCCGCCTGCGCGATCACGACGTTGTCCTTATCCTCGCCCTTGTACACATCCAGCACCTTGATCGAAACGTATTCGGTGGTGGTTTCCGGAATCTTATACAGCGTGTACTCGCCGTAAAGATCGCTCTTTACGGTGAACTCCCTGCTGCTCCCGTCGGAAAACGTCATCTGGAATTTTTTCACCCGGCCGCTCTTTTTGTAATAGTCGGCGTCGCGCTGGCTGCCGTTGAGCAGCATCAGGCGGTTGATCTTTTGCGGCCCGTCGAAATAAATTTTGATCCACGCGTTCGCCGTGTCTCCGTCGGCGCTCGCCCAATAGCTGGAAGGGTCGTCGTCCGCGGCAAACGCGCCCGCGTAGGCGGCGTCGGCGGCGCTGCTTTCCTGCACCTTTGCTACGGCGATTCTGCCGTCGGCCGAGGGCTCGCTGCGCGCGGACGGAGCGCCGTCCCCTTCCTGAGGCGCGGATTGGGTATAGCGGATTTCGTATGTCTCCACCGGGCACAGGACGCTCAGGGCCGTCCAGTGACAGTCGAACTCCGCCACGAGCCCGCTGGGGTAGGTGGCCTTGGCGTAGCAGTCGTTCAGCGCATCCATCTCCACCGCGGGCAGGCGCTGCGCGTCGGGCGAGAGACCGAGCACGACGATAAAGCCGTCCTCGATGCGCTGACCGTACGCGCCCACGGCATCGTTCCACGAGAGCCTCTCGAGCCTGGGGATCAGGTTCATCGTCTTGGAGATTTCCTCCTGCGGCACCGCGTATTCGCCGCTCTGCGTACGGTACTGCTCCATCAAATCGGGCAGCTGCCCGCACAGCGCGCTGGTGAAGGCTATGATCTGCTGCTCGGTGAGCATGGCCTCGGTAAGCGGCCCCTCGCCCCACACAGCGTATGTGGCATAGATATACGCGCGCAGGAAATGGTCTGCCGCTCCTACCCCTTCGCGCGGCGGCGGGGTTTCGGCCTGCCCAAGGCGGGCGGTGGTCGTCGCCGGCGAGGGCGTAGGCGACTGCTGCGCGAGCGTTGCAGAAGTTTCCGCCGGCTTCCCGAGCGCCGCCGAAAGCAGCGCCTCGCAGCCCGTTAGCGGCATAATCACGACGCACAGAGCGATGAGCAGCGCCGCGCTCTTCATCCAATGGTTTTTCATGTCGGCATCCCCCTATTGACGCATTTGTGAAAGCTTCGGAGCGCGAATGATATAGTCGCCAAACTTCTGATCGTAGGAAACCTTTGATTCGTAGTTGTATTCATCCGCCCCCGGCGGCCAGCCGAAGATGCCGAACTGATAATCCACCGTTCCCGCGTTCAGCGCGCTTTCCATGCCGTCAAAGACCGACGGCACACAGTAGATCCTCGACAGTTCCCTATAGCATTCGCTATCCGTCTTTTCTTTCATATAGATGCTCGCCGGCACGATTTCGTGGCCCTCGTTGCTGGAGAGGATCTCCCCATCGGCCGTCACGCCGTTGGGCATGATGATCAGCTTCTCCTCTTTGTACGACCCCGGCAAGAGCAGGTAGATCATCTGAAAATCCAAGCCTTCCCCGCGCCGCCAGTCGATCGGCAACATGATAGGATCGGCCGACGGATCGTCGTTGACGACCAGCGTCACCGAGTAGACCTGTATTTGCATCGTTTCGTGGTTGATGTTGATGGATTCGAGCTGAAAGTCGATCACCGCGCCGCGCTCGAGCGTAGGATCGTACCCCAATCGCTGCAAGCACGCGTAATCGTACTTGCCCTCGGGGTTGTCAAGAACCGGCGCGATCGCATCCCGCGCCTGCTCGATGGACATGCCGCGCACATCCGGCCAGCGCACATCCGTATCGGCCAGGAAGCGCACGTCGATGTACCGCGGCGGCGAGCATTGGAAAGAAACCTCGCCTTCGGCTACGGTGGCGCTTCCTTCCGAGGTTTGAAAGACGGTGATGGACCTTTGCGCGCCGAACATCATGTCGAGCTGGTTTGTTGTGAAGATCAGCTCTCCGGCCTTGATGCAACGAAAGCTCTGCGCATAACCGTTGGATGATTCGTTGACCGTGTACATCGCTTCCTCTACAAAATTGCCCTTCATACGGTGCAGCCCTTCGTAGTTGTAGCTTTCCTCGTTGCCCTTTCGGTCGTACACCACGCCGCTGATCCTCTGCAAATCGTGGTCGTCCAAACCCAAATCGGCAATCGTTACGGTTTCGATTTCATCCACGCTCACCGCCGGATATCCCAGCTCAAACCGGAAGATGTCCGGCATCTCGTACACGCCTTCCTTTTTGTCGCTGCCCTCTTCGGGGACGGTGCGTGCCCTGATTTGCAGCGCCTTGCCGGCATAGGCCGCGTGATCGCGTGCGAGCGCCCCGGCAATGCCTACGGAATGCTGCATCAGCCCTTCCGCTTCTTCGTACTCGTAATATGTTTCTATGCCGCCGTAATCCCTTACGTAAAGCTGCTCCCACGTGCTGCCGCCGTCCACGGAAACGTCGAACGCGAAGCCCTTAATACCCTGCGCCCGGGGCTGAATGAAATACACATTCGGAAATCCCTGCGCCTGGACAGCGAACATAAACGGCGCCGGATCTGCGACGCCGGAATCCGCATTTTGCGGCCCGGCGCTGACGCGGATCTTCACGATCTGATACTGGCGATCTCCATATGTGCGCAGTTCTTCATCCATTTCCTGGCCGACTACGAGCCCCTTGGCCACATCCGGGTTGTATTCGAAGACTAGGTGCGTCGAGTAGCGCAAGCCGTCGCTTGTGCCCGCGTCCCAAACCGCCTGCTGGGCCGCCTGAAACGTCATAGATGTAAGGTCGGGGATCTCCCCCGCATCCGCCGTCGCCTGCGCGTCTTCTTTGCTGCCGCCGCTCACGCGTACGCCAAGCTGCGCGCCCAGCTCGATCACCCTGCCCGGCAACGGCTCCTGCGAGAGCACCTTGCCCTTGGGGATTTTATCGGAATAATCCGTGCCCACCACTTGGTAGACGAGCCCGGCTTTTTGTATTTCCGACTTGGCGTCGGTTTCGGACCGGTTCACGACCCCCGGCGCGTTGACGAAGCCCTCGGGCACCGACGAGCCGAACGTATCGGAAAGAAAGCCCGCTCCACCAATCACGCCCGTCGCCGTGAGAAGGCCCACAATAAGCACCGCAGCCGCGAGCCCGCCCAGCATTATCTTCGCC
>JAVBNW010000067.1:0-2643 GCA_031551255.1 Eubacteriales bacterium
CTACCCCCATTTCGCCCGGCATCGAGCGCCTCGTCGCGTGCGATGCCTTTACGCTGGACCGCATCACGCCAAAGCACAGCCTGTTCGTTCTCTCCGATCCTTCGCGCTTTGCCTGTTACACGGCGCTCGGGCCGGGCGAAATGTATTATCAGGGGGAAAGCATCGCCTATGCCGCGGGCGAGAGCATGCTCGTGCCCGCCCATGCCGGAGACATCAAGCTTAACGGCGGGGTCTTGCTGCGCGCAACGCCCGGCATTTAACCCCCACGCTTTTAGAGCGTGTCCCCAAAGTCGTCGCAATGCAGATTGCGGCAAATTTTTCGGTAGACCAAGGAGTTTTATTGTTTTTCTTCGGCGGGGGATCGCGGGGGGTACGCGTACCCGCCCGCGAGGCGCACGGCGCTGATAAGATGCCGCATGATGCGCGCAGGGATTTAGGGATGCTCCTTAAGACAACCTTACATTAATATAGAGAATGCGCCGGGCATTCCGGCGCAAAGGAGTCGCATGCAGACACACCGCTATGGCCTTGGCATCGATACCGGGGGCACGTACACCGATGCCGCACTATACAGCCACGACGAAGGCGTCGTAATACAAAGCGCGAAAGCCCCGACCACCCCGCACGATTTCTCCTTGGGCATCGCGGCTGCGTTGGATGGGCTCGATCCCAACGCTTTGGCAGGCGCGGACATGGTATCGCTGTCGACCACGCTGGCGACCAACGCGTGCGTGGAAGGACGTGGGGGGCGCGCGGCGCTCCTGTTGCTGGGCTATGATGCGCGACTTGTGGATAGACTGTGCGCCGAATATGGCTTGCCGCGCGAAAGTTTAACGCTGCTTGGCGGCCGCCACGACCAGCGGGGCGAGGTATTTGAGGAGCCTGATTGGGAGGCCGTCGGCGCGTGGGTGCGCAAGGCCGCGGCAAGCTGCGATGCGCTGGGCGTCGCCGAATACTGGGGCGTGCGCAACCCGGCCTTCGAAGCGCGCGCCCTGGCCGTCTTGCGCGAAGAGAGCCGCCTGCCCCTAGCGGCGGCCCATCAACTGACTTCCGAAATCAATTCTCTAAAAAGAGCCGCGACGACGCTGCTGAACTTGCGGCTCATTCCGTTGATGGACGAGCTTTTGCGCGCGGTCGAAAATGCCCTGAGCCAACGCGGCGCGGATGCGCCGCTGTGGATCGTGCGGGGCGACGGCACGCTGATGAGCGCGCGCAGCGCGCTGGAAACGCCGGTGGAGCTCCTGCTTTCCGGCCCGGCTGCCAGCGCGCAGGGCGGCGGTCATCTCAGCGCGCTATCTGATTGCCTGGTGGTGGATGTGGGCGGGACGACCACCGACGTAGCCGTGCTCAGAGAGGGCAGGGTCGCTCTGGAGGACCGCGGCGCGATCGTAGGCGGATGGCGCACCGGAACGCGCGCCGCCAGGGTGCAAAGCTGCGCGCTGGGCGGAGACACGCGCCTTACGCTGAGCAAGGACGAAGGTCTTATGCTGGATGTTCGCCGGGCTCTGCCACTATGCCGCCTTGCCCTCATGATGCCTTCAATAAAAGCGGAGCTCACGGCCATGATCGAACAAAACGATCGGCGCGGCTATGCGCAAGGCGAATACCTGATGCTCTCGCGCGACGCAGGCGCGCAGGGCTCTGATACGCACGAAAGAAAGATCCTTCATGCGCTTAAAGACGGCCCTCTCTCGTTGGACGCGCTGGCCGCAAAGCTGGGTACCCGCGCCTACTTTATAGACACTTCGCGCCTGGAAAGCTCCGGCGCGCTGCTCAGGTGCGCGCTTACGCTTACGGATCTTTGGCATGTCGCGGGTCACATGGATCTGTTCGACACCGAGGCCTCGAGGCTCGGCATCGAGCTGCTCGCGCAGCGGCTAGAAATGGAGCCCGACGAGTTGATGCAAAAGGCTTTTCGCCTTGCGGATCGGCGCATGTTTAACTTGCTGGCCGGCCATCTGCTGGCCCGCCACAATGAAAAGGCAGCGATAGGCGATGCGCTTTCGCTCGCGTTTGACGGCGCGGGTGGCGAGCTCGCCATCCGCTTTCAAACCCCTCTGCCTCTGGTAGGCATCGGCGCGCCCGCCCATCTTTTGCTGCCCAAGGC
Source organism: Eubacteriales bacterium (assembly GCA_031551255.1). GTDB lineage: Bacteria > Bacillota > Clostridia > Christensenellales > UBA1750 > JAVBNW01. Next base: position 2,108 of record JAVBNW010000067.1, read on the forward strand.
CGCACAGCTGCTGGGCACGAAAGCCATACTGCCCGACAATGCGGGGGTTGGCGGCGCGGTGGGGGCGATTACCGGCGTGGTGGCGGCCGAGGCCGAGGCGGTCGTCCGCCCGATTTACGAAGCCTGGGGAGTAGAGGGTTACGCATGCCATACGCCCGATGCGGTCAGCCGCCACGATACCTTGGAAGAAGCCCGCGAGCAGGCCGAAAAATCCGCGCGGGCGGCGGCGCTATGGCGCGCGGCGGATATGGGGGCGGCATCGCCTACGGTCATGAGCGCATGGCGCGATAAGAGCGGCAAGGCCGCGGGACGCGAGGCCGTCTCTTTCCTTTTAGAAGCCGTCGTCACAGCGCGAGCCGTCGGCAAGGCGCAGTAAAAGTGCAGGGGAATGCGATCTCCCTATCCTGAAGCGGAATTTTCTTCTTGAAGATAGGGAGATTTCATATTGAGGATTAGAACGTAGGTTCCGCGCCTTCTTCGTCGTTTTTGATCCACAAAACCGCCTCAGCGATTTTGTGGAAGAGGAGGAGCTCGTC
>JAVBNW010000044.1:0-18945 GCA_031551255.1 Eubacteriales bacterium
CCAAGGTCGTGCCCCAGGGCGACAGCCTCCGCCAGATCCTCGTTAAGCCTAAGCGCCCGGGCAAGCGTGCGCGCCACCTGTGCAACCTCAAGCGTATGGGTAAGCCGCGTGCGGAAGTGATCGCCTTCATCGGGCAAAAAACACTGCGTCTTATACTTGAGTCTGCGAAAGCTCTTGCAGTGGATGATTCGGTCGCGATCGCGCTGAAAATCCGTGCGCAACGAACAAGGTTCTACGGCCCGCACCCTGCCGCGGGATTCGGCGGCGCAAACGGCGTAGCGGCACAGCCTTGCGCGCTCCTCCTGTTCTATGCGTTCGCGGACGGTCATGCCATCACCTCGCGCAGAAAATGTTCTTCACCGGATGCACAAAATCCTTCTTTTCAGCCTGTCCTAAGGCAAAGTGAGCCATGATATAGACAATTTGCCCTTCCCGATCGTCTATATACGCGCCAGCACCTGAAAAATGTCGCCGGTTTGTGAAGCGTATGCGCAAAAAAGATGCAAAATGCACGGGGAATATGGAAAATCCTATGGCATAGTACGGCCCGTTATCATCATAATCCTACCCTACCGCGTCCACTGACGGATGAGAATGGGGCGGCGGGATACACAAAGAGCGGCGCTTCGGGTGACATGGCCCGGAGCGCCGCCGCGCGTGGAAAGCTTTCCCGCAGCGCCGGTTGCGCGTCCAACCTCTTTGTCGTACAATCACATAGAATAAGGAGGGGAAGGATATGCCAAGCATTACCGCGCGGGCCATCGTGCTGCGCGCAGCGGAATATAAAGATTATGACCGCATCCTGACCCTGTTCACGCTGGGCAAGGGCGCGGTGACGGCTGCGGCGCGATACTGCCGCAGGATCAAGTCTCCTCTGCTCAACGCCGCCGTTCCGTTTGTGGCTGGAGAATTCGTTTTAACCGAGCGGCAGGGACGTTACACCATAGCCTCCTGTACCGTCGAGGATGCTCACTATTCCTTGAGGGACGATCCTGAGCGGCTTGCGTGTGCCACATATATCTGCTCGCTGTGTGAAGAAGTCGTTCAGCCCGGCCAACCGGCAGACGAGTTGTTCGCGCTTTGCCTGCGCGCGCTCGCCCATCTTTGCTACGCCAAATCCTCCCCTTATGCCGCTACGCTTTGCTTTCTGATGCGCCTTCTGGACGAGCAGGGCGTAGGCCCGATCCTCGCGCGCTGTTCACGTTGCTCAAAGCCCCTGGGCGCGCGCGCCGCGTTCGATGCGCAAGGTTCGGGCGCTTTATGCCTAGCATGCGCTCAGGGAATGCAAAGCGTTTCTACGGAAGCGCTGCTCGAGGCCGACGCACTGCGCTCAGGTCCTTTTGATCCACCCGAGCGGGTCGGCGTCGAGGCGTTCGATTTGCTATGCGCTTATGCCGTCGCTCATTTTGAACGCAGCTTCAAGGCGTTAAGTTTTCTTAAGAAAATGCAAAACATATAAATAGTGCTTTTCTCTTTCTCCCCTATAAAACCGCTGCGATAATTTCATAGAAGTAGAATGACGAGGTGAGAAATGAGAGAGCGCGTTCTTCGTCGTTTCTGCTTTAAAGAAACCCCAGTTTCTTTTGAAAGAGGAGGGGCCGCGTGGCGAACCTACCCTGCACTACCGCAGTAGTACAGGGTTTGACGCGCAGTGCGCCCAACGAAATAGGGGGGTTCCGCCCCCATTTACATGTTCTTTACCACTTTTGAGCAGAATTAGGTTGTCAGCTCCGATTGCTTCATCTACAATGAGGCGATTCAATCAGCAAATATTCCGTACAGCGAAACGAAACCGTTGAACACGTGCGAAACGCGCACAGGAATTGGAGGATTGTCCATGTCCCACAAGTACGTCTACTTATTCCAGGAAGGCAACGCCGGAATGCGCGATCTGCTCGGCGGCAAGGGCGCCAACCTCGCAGAAATGACCGTGCTCGGCCTGCCGGTGCCACAGGGCTTTACCGTATCCACCGAGGCCTGCACCCGCTATTACAAAGATGGCGAAATGATCGCCCCGGACATCGAGGCGCAGATCGACGAAGCCCTCAAAAAGACCGAGGAGATGTGCGGCAAGCAATTTGGCAACATCGACAATCCGTTCCTCGTGTCGGTTCGCTCCGGCGCGCGGGTTTCGATGCCCGGCATGATGGATACGATTTTGAACCTTGGCCTTAACGATACTTCCGTTAAGGGGCTTGCCAAGCTTACCGGCAACGAGCGCTTTGCCTACGATAGCTATCGCCGCTTCATCATGATGTTCTCGGATGTCGTAATGGAAGTGGAAAAGTCGAAATTCGAAAAGATTCTCGATGCCGTCAAGGAAGAGAACGGCTGCCAGAGCGATACGGACCTGACGGCCGAAAACCTTAAGGATATTGTAAAGCAATATAAAACTCTATATCTTGCTCAAAAGGGTACGGAATTCCCGCAGGAGCCCAAAGCGCAGCTCATCGAAGCCATCAAGGCGGTATTCCGCTCCTGGGATAACCCGCGCGCCATCTACTATCGCCGCATGAACGACATCTCCGGCGACTGGGGCACGGCGGTCAACGTGCAGGCGATGGTGTTCGGCAACATGGGCAGCGATTCGGGCACCGGCGTCGCCTTCACCCGCGACCCGTCCACCGGCGAGCGTCGCCTGTATGGCGAGTACCTGATCGACGCTCAGGGTGAGGACGTGGTTTCCGGCGTGCGCACGCCCAACCCGATTTCCACGCTGGAGAAGGACATGCCCGGCGTGTATAAGCAGTTTGTCGAAACCGCGAACCGCTTGGAGAATCACTACAAAGATATGCAGGATATGGAGTTCACCATCGAGCGCGGCAAGCTTTTCATGCTGCAAACCCGCAGCGGCAAGCGCACCGGCGCGGCGGCGATCAAAATTGCCGTCGATTTGGTGGACGAGGGCCTCATCACCAAGGAGCAAGCAGTGCTAAGGGTCGATCCTAAGCAACTTGACGCGCTTTTGCACCCGACGTTCGACCAAACGGCCATGAAAAAGCTGACGCCCGTCGCCACGGGCCTGCCCGCATCCCCCGGCGCGGCGTCGGGCCGCATCTACTTCACCGCCGAAACCGCCACCGCCGCCACCAAGGCCGGCCAGGCGACCATCCTCGTGCGCAACGAAACCTCGCCGGAAGATATCGAAGGCATGCACAATGCTCAGGGCATCTTAACGGCCCGCGGCGGCATGACATCCCACGCGGCCGTCGTAGCGCGCGGCATGGGCAAGTGCGCGGTCGTAGGCTGCTCGGCGCTGAACATCAACGAAGAGAGCGGCACGATGCGCGTGGGCGAGAAGATCTACCGCGAGGGCGACTGGCTCTCGCTGGACGGCTCCACCGGCGCGGTATACGGCCAGCAGGTGTCCACCGTGAAGGCCACCGTATCCGGCGATCTTTCCAAGCTCATGGGCTGGGCGGATACGTTCCGCCGCCTGAAGGTACGCACCAACGCCGATACCCCCGCCGACGCCGCAACCGCCGTGTCCTTCGGCGCCGAGGGCATCGGGCTTACGCGCACCGAGCATATGTTCTTCGAGGCCGACCGCATCAAATCCGTGCGCGAGATGATCCTCGCCCAGGATGCCCAGACGCGCCGGGCCGCCCTGATGCGTCTTCTGCCCATGCAGCGCGGCGATTTCGAGGGCATCTACAAGGCCATGGAGGGCCGCCCCGTCACGATCCGCTTCCTGGATCCGCCGCTGCACGAGTTCTTGCCGCAGGTATCGGATACCGAAGCCATCGCGGGCATCGCGAAGGAGCTGGGCGTCACCGCCGCAGATATCAGCGATAAGATTCACGCGCTGCACGAGTTTAACCCGATGCTTGGGCATCGCGGCTGCCGCCTGACCGTTTCCTTTCCCGAAATCGCCGAGATGCAGACGCGCGCCGTCATCGAGGCGGCAATCAACGTCTCCAAGGAAACCGGGGTTGCGGTCGTTCCGGAGATCATGATTCCGCTCGTTGGCGATGAAAAAGAGTTTACCTTCGTCAAGAACATCGTGGACGAAACGGCCAAGGCCGTATGCGCCGAGAAAGGCGCGGAGCTTACGTACCTGGTCGGCACGATGATCGAGCTGCCGCGCGCGTGCATGGTGGCCGACAAGATCGCCCAGGGCGCGGAGTTCTTCTCCTTCGGCACCAACGACCTTACGCAGACCACGTTCGGCCTCTCGCGCGACGACGCGGGGAAATTCCTTGAGGATTACTACGCCCGCAAGATCTACGAATCCGACCCCTTCGCCAGGATCGACCAGGACGGCGTCGGCGCCCTGATGCAAATTGCGGTGGAAAAGGGCCGCTCCACGCGCCCGAACATCAAGCTAGGCATCTGCGGCGAGCATGGCGGGGATCCCAGCTCGGTCATCTTCTGCCACAAGCTGGGGCTTGAGTACGTATCCTGCTCACCCTACCGGGTGCCCATCGCCCGCCTGGCTGCCGCGCAGGCCGCGATCAACGAAAAGAACGCCGCCGACAAGCGGTAGGATTGCGTGTAAAGGCCGGGTATGCCATCGAACGATCGCATACCCGGTTTTTTATGCAAGGAGGAAGGGCCTGTGAAGAAGATGCTGCCTCGTCGGTTTGCACTGCGCTCCGAAATCCCACCAAACTGCGGTATGCTGGGATTTTTTATGCTCCGTGAAACTTCCTCTTCCCAAAGAAACTGAGGTTTCTTTGGGAAGAGGAAGGACGAGGAACGCGCGCTCTCGTTTCCTTCCCCGTCGTTCTTCTTACTCCTCAAAATCGCCACATCGGTTTTAAGATAATCGGCCGACGCGGTGGCAAAGCCAACCACCTCGCAATCGCCGCTCTTGTACCGAACGCGATAGGTCACGGCCATGCCATCGAAGTAGGGATCGAGCTGCAAGGGCTCCGACGCCACAATAGCCAGATGCCCGCCCAGCGACTCCAGAGAAGCAATCGGCTTTATGGCGCATGCGGTCGCGGAGAACAAGAGCATCAACACAAGACCAGTAACCCCCCCATGTATCTTCTTTTCACATGCACTTCCCCCCACTTCGTCACGATGCCGACGGCTAAAGATCGTCCAAAAAACAAGCGCCCCGCGTACGCAATACGCAGGGCGTTCAGTCTTTGAACATCAGGCGCGGGAAACATGCTCGAGCAGCTTCACGGCATAGTCGAGCTTCGCCTCAAGCAGCGTCAGGCGCGCTATCAGTGCGCCTTCGCACTCCGCATCGCACGCGGTATCGGCTTCCGCCGCAACGAAAACGTCCTGTGCAATAGGCGCCAGCATAGCCTGTACATCTTCCAAGGGCTTTTCATAGGCCTTGGCGATCTTTTCAAGCGTCTTATCGCGCGGCACGCTCTTGCCCGCAACATAAGCACTGTATTGCCCGACGCTGATACCAATCATGTCGCTGATCTTTCCCTTTGTCAAGCCCTTGGCAAGTCTTTCATTCTCCATCCATGTGCCCAACTGCGTTTTCACGATCATATCGTAATCCTCCCTTCTCCGTTTTCTGTAGTATACAGTATGCATTACTACTCTGCAATAGATATTTTATAGAAATAAAGAAAATAGCAATAAATAAAATCAAAAGACTCCAATCTCCTGTACTGTAGCTCTATCTGAAGCTAACAAGAAGATGGACAAACTTGCATAGTCATAAACCAAAACCAAGAAAGCCCCGCGGTTTGTCAACCACAGGGCCTTCACCTGTAAGAATAGGCGTGTTTGACACTGTTCTCTCGCCAATTCGCCAATGACACTATTCGGAATGGAGGGCGCTACCCCGCTTGCGGCCTATGAAACATGCCCGACGCCTTGCCCAATATTCCTGCACAATCGGCATCACGAAAGACAATCTACAGCCGCTCATCAGGCGTCGCCCGCTCCGGTATCGGCTCTCCGTGTGGGCAAATGCGCGGATGGCCCAGCAATCGGTCAAGCCTCTGAGCGAGCTTGGCGGATGTTGCGTGCTCGAGCATCTCGGCATCCTCGCCGGCCTCATCGTCGCCATACCCTAAATGACTTTTGAGAAAAACTTCCCACAACCTGTAGCTGCGAAGCAGCGAAAGGGCCTCGGAAAGCCCTTCATTCGTCAGTGTCATGCCGTAATACGGCGTATAGTCTACCATGCCGTCGCGGCTTAGCTTGCCGAGCATTTCGCTGACTGAGGCGGCGGAAACCCCCATTGCCTCCGAGAGTCGCTTATTGCTCACGCGTATCCTCTCGCCGCCCAGCATATAGATCATCTTTAAATAGTCTTCTTTATTTGCCGTCATCAAATCACCCTCTCCAAACTCAGGTATCCTTCACGCTTAAACTATACCCTTGAAAAAAACCGCCGAATCAGGCTTTAAGCGGGTAAAACCGCTGGCAATTCATTGAAAAAACGGGGAAAAAATGGGGGAAGACTTAAAAAGCCCGCCTGCGTGGCGAAGAGCGCCTTTGTGCGCATGCATCAACGTTGTAAGGGTGACCCGCAACGCGCGGCATTACGTAAATTTCGAAATCACAGGTATACCATAATACATTGAAAACAATGCATGCCGGATGGCACACCGAGGAAAAAGAATTATGCGGATGCCATCCGGCATCGCCCTTGCTCCAGCCTTGCGTTTTGCCTTGCTTTGCAGGTATTTTCGTAGCAAGGTGCATCAAGCACGCAAGAAATACGACGTCTCTACACACACAAAGCAGGGCGGGCAATGGCAAACAAAAGCGTCGCACAAAAAATGCCGAATAGCGCTTCAATAGAAGCCCATCCGGCACGCGACGATGACCGTCGGTTGAAAGCCGCGCTACAAATTTGCGCTGTCCGGCGACAAACTCAGTTACACTTGGAATACCCGCACGCGCGGCATACCACGCAGCCGCCTTCCCGCTCGAGCTCTGCGCTGCATTCGGGGCAGGCTCCGCCGGCATACTCGGCAGTGGGGCAATTCCCGCGGTTAGAGCAGGTGAGGCAGTCCCCCATGCAGCTCTCCGTATCCGCCGCAAGCGCGGCGGCATCCTGTGCGTCCTCCTCCGGATCGATCAGCGATAGCTGCGTTCCTTCTTCCAGCATACGCTTCACCTTTTCAAGCACGCGGCCGATAGCATCGGGGCAGCTGAGCACCTTCAGCCCGCGCTGCCTGAGCGTGGAGTGGCAGCGAATGCCGCGCAGCTGCTCGATCACGGCGTCGACATCCACCCCGGAGCGCAGCGCGATGGATGCGAGCCTGGATGACGCCTCGCTTTGAGAAGGACATCCTCCCGCGCGGCCAAGGTTGGTGAATATTTCGCAAATGCCCTGTTCATCGTAATTGACGGTGATATACAAATTGCCGCAGCCGATGCGCACCTTCTCGGTCAGCCCGCGCGTAACATCCGGGCGCGGACGGGGCTGCACCCGCCGGGGCATGGGCTGCGACGCCTCCTCAGGCCCATTTTTGCCGGAGCCGACCGACAACACCTGCATATCCCGGCTGCCGTCCCGATAGATGGTTACCCCTTTGCACCCTAACCGATATGCGAGCATGTATACCTCGCGCACGTCATCCACCGTAGCGCCACTCGCAAAGTTGACGGTCTTGGAAACGGCGTTATCGGTGTACTTCTGGAAAGCCGCCTGCATGCGGATGTGGTATTCCGGGGAAATATCGTGCGCGGTCGCAAACACCTGCTTTACGTCGCCCGGCACGTCGTCCGCATGGCGAACGGTGCCTTCCCGGGCAATCGTGCGCAAAAGATCGTCGGAATAAAACCCACGTTCGCGGGCCACCTGCAAAAAGTAAGGGTGCACCTCGGGCAGAGCGTCGTTGTCCATCACGTTGCGCACAAAAGCGAGCGCAAATAGGGGTTCGACCCCCGAAGACGCGCCGCAAAGAATCGAAATGGTGCCGGTGGGCGCTATGGTGGTGGTGGTAGCATTGCGGATAGGCTCCCCCCCCGCCAACGTCGATTCGGAAAACGCGGGGAAAGGCCCACGCACCTTGGCGAGCCTTTGGGACATCGCCTTGGAACGCTCGTTAATAAAGTCCATCACCTCTTCGGCCAGTTTGACCGCCTGGGCGGAATCGTAAGGCACGCGCATCGCGAAGAGCATATCGGCAAAGCCCATGACGCCCAACCCGATTTTGCGGGTTTTTAAGGTCATCTGGGCAATCTCGTCCAGGGGGTACTTGTTCGCGTCGATTACATTATCCAGGAAATGTACGGCAAGATCGACGATGTCGCCGAGCTTTCGATAATCCACCTTGCCATCGCCGTCGATCATGCGCGCCAGATTGATGGAGCCCAAATTGCAACTCTCATAGGGCAACAGCGGTTGCTCGCCGCACGGATTGGTCGATTCGATATCGCCCAGCGCGGGCACTACGTTGTCCCGGTTGATCCTGTCGAGGAACACGATGCCCGGCTCGCCGTTCTTCCAGGCCATCTCCACGATGAGATCAAACACTGGGCGCGCCCGCTTGTTTTGGCAGGCCTTGCCGGTATGCGGGTCGATCACCGCATACTCGCCGTCCTTTTCCACCGCCTCCATGAATGCCTCGGTAAGCCCAATAGAAATATTGAAGTTGGTGATCTCGGAGGTATCGGCCTTGCAGCGGATAAAGTCCTCGGCGTCCGGGTGATCCACGCGCAGAATGCCCATATTGGCGCCGCGCCGCGTGCCACCCTGCTTGACGGCTTCGGTAGCGGAGTTAAACACCTTCATAAAACTGATCGGCCCGCTGGCCACGCCGCCGGTAGAGCGCACGGCAGCCCCCGCCGGGCGCAAACGAGAAAATGAAAAGCCCGTGCCGCCGCCGGATTTGTGGATGAGCGCCGCCGAGCGAACGGCATCGAAGATGCCCTCCATGCTGTCGGGCACCGGCAACACAAAGCACGCGGAGAGCTGCCCTAAAGGGCGGCCCGCGTTCATCAGCGTCGGCGAGTTGGGCATAAAATCGAGGTTCGTCATCGCCTCGTAAAACGCATCGGAAAGCGCACGGATATCCGCCGCCTTGTCATAGCGCGCGTCCGGCGCGGCGATGGCATCGGAAACCCTTCGGAACAGTTGCTCGACCGTTTCAGTCAAGGCTCCTTTTTCATCTTTCGCCAGATAGCGCCGCTCGAGCACCGTACGCGCATTATCGCTGATCAACATGAAAAAACCCTCCGCACACCATATCTTGTGGTTGTTCACCTGTCCAACACCCATATATGGTATCATCGGGGGAGGCGCATGTCAATCGGCGCGGGCGCGCTTACGGAAATTATACATTGCCGACCATCGCTGTGGCCTCTGGCATGTTCCGCCTAGAAAAACCGGATGCGATGCAGCCGGTCATTCCGAAAAGCTTAGTAATTTGCGCATAAGCGGCATATAGCGCTCCTCGTCGCCGGAAGTCATTAGCGTACACGAGCCTCGGCCCGCTTCTTTTAGTAGGCCGCTTTGCGCCAGCAGCCGCTCGAGCTGCCGTGCGGTGCCCGCGTTGCCATCTACAAGCTCTACATCTGCGCCGAGTGCGTTTTGAATGGCTCCCCGGGCAAAAATATAGTGCGTGCAACCAAGCACCGCCGCGTCGACGGGTTCCGCCACATAGGGCCTGAACAAGTCGCGCAGGAAATCCTCCAGCGCCGGGCCGGAAATTTCGCCGGCCTGGATGCGCTCCACCAGGCCCCTCACCGGCACAGGTGCCGCGCCCTCGCCATATAGTTTCATCAGCCCAACAAACTTGGGCAGCGAAAGGGTTGCGGGCGTAGCCATAACAAGGATCTTTCCCCCGTGGCGCAGCGCCTGCGCGGGCTTGAGCGCGGGCTCCATGCCCACCACGGGGATCGGTAGCCGCTCCCGAAGCAGCGGCGCAGCGGCGCTTGTGGCGGTATTGCATGCGATCACCAGCGCCTTGATGTTTTTCCGGAGCAATACATCCACTGCGGCGAGGGTGAGCTTTACGATCTCGGCCTCGCTTCTTTCGCCATAGGGCGCGTTTGCGTTGTCGCCGTAGAACAGAAAATCTTCCCCGGGCAGCAAACTGCGCAGTTCTCTAAGGACGCTCAGGCCGCCCACGCCCGAATCAAAAACCCCTACAGGGTAGTTTGCAGTAAGGTTTGCCAATGGAATTGTGCCTCCAAACCAGAATGCATGTTTCCCCCGAGTATACGGTCTTTTGCCCCCTTTGTCAAAAGATTGCTCGTATGGTCGCCGACCCTGAAAACCGGAACAAAATGAGCGAGCAATTCTTCGCCTTTGCGCGAAGACGGGGGAAGACGCGGCCGGCAGCCACGTCGAGCGACGACAATGCGGGGCGGATAAAGGGCCGCTCAGGGATTCGAATTTTAGAGCTGACGACTATATATAGTCAACCAACCCCAAAATCGACGCATGCGAGCGGATCTTTTCCCGCAAGGCGGCGTCGAGCTCCAGTCAGCGTAGCTGCCGGCTACGCTTCCTTACGCCTCCTTGCCGTGCGATAAAATCTATCGCTCGCATGCACCGCTTTTGAAGTCGATCGACTATGCATGCGGCGGTTTACGGCGGGAGGATTTTTTCGGGCGCGTTGCCGGGAAGAAACAAAAACACATCCCCGCCGATGCGCTCGGCCAGGGCGCGGCGGCGCTGCGCTTGGGAAAGGTTAAGCTTCCTGAGCATAGATTGCATAGGCTCAGGCCGCATCCACGGGCGGTACTCACGATGTCCCTGCGCCAGCCAGTCGAAGCGCAAATCCGCCTCGGCTTCCGGCGGGAGCGCCCTTAACAGCGCATCGATGGATGCCTCTTGCGAGCGCGGCGCATCGAAGGCTCCCTCAGCCCTGAGGGACTGCGCAACCGCCTCCAGCGCCGCAAACGTATTGAGCCACGCACCCGCAGCCCTGGCATAGTGCCGCGCGTTGACGTAGCGGCTGAGCACCTCCTCGATATCGCCGAGCCGACAAAGCTCCTTGTGCGTCATAGCGTCGCTGGCGATCACCTGATATGGCGGCGCGGGATCGTATGGTAGGCCTGCCGCATCGAAATCGGCGCGCAGCGGGCTCCCGGGCAGCAGCTTTAAAAAGCCAAGCTGGAGCGCGTGGGGCCGAAGCGCCAGCACGTCGTCCACCGCGCGCGCGAAATCCCGGTACGTATCCCCGGGAAGCCCTGCGATCAGATCCAGGTGCAGGTGGATGTTGCCCACTTCACGAAGCTCGGTTACCGCATGGGCAATCCTCGCAAAATTCTGCGTTCTACCCACGGCTTCAAGCGCGCTGCTCCCGGTGGTCTGCACCCCGATTTCCAATTGAAAAAGGCCCTTGGGCGCGCGGCGTAAAAGCGCGATATCTTCTTCCTTAAGCAAATGCGCGGCGATTTCAAAGTGATAGGCAGCGCCGCCACCCGCATCGATGAGCCCCTGCCAAATCTCTCTCGCACGCGAAGCGTCAAAGTTAAACGTGCGGTCGAGCACCTTCACCGTGCGCGCTCCCGCGTCCCTGGTGAGCAATAGCCGCCTGAGCGCCTCGCCCGCCTCAAGCGCCCGCACCCCGCCCTGCACGGACGAGAGGCAGTAGCGACACGCAAACGGACAGCCCCGCGCCGTTTCGGCATAGTGCAACCGCATAGGCTCCGCCAGCGCGCCGGGAGGGTAGATGTGCACCCATTTTTCAAGGGGAACCGGCGGGGCCACTCCCCCGTCGCTATCGCGGGTGACGACGCCGGGAGCGCCTACATCCCCGCCCTTTTTAAGGTTAAGCAGCAGCGCGGGCAAAGCTTCCTCGCCCTCGCCCGCCACGATCGCATCCGGCGCGGCCTCCTTTTGCATTCTGCGCGCCGCATCGTAGGACACCTCCGGTCCTCCCCATATGACAAAGCACCCGGGCAGCGCGCGCTTCACGGCGCTCGTGAGGCGCTCGACCAGCGAAATGTTCCAGATCGAGCAGGAAAACCCGAGCGCCTGCGGCCCGCGCATAAGGATATCGCGCAGCAAGTCGCCTGCCGGACGGGCGATATCCGCCTCCAACACATCCACCGCAAGGCCTTTGCGCGCGCAAGCCTCCCGAAGCATCCACACAGCCGGGGCCTTGTGCGCATAGCGGGCGCCCAGCGAGACGAGCAGACGCCTCACCTTAGTGCCTCCAGCGCGGCTTTGCGCCACGCGTGCATCGCGACGGGGACGGGCAGCTCAAGCAAGGCATCGCGGCTTGCCCAGCGGTACTCGCCGCAGGGAAGCGCCGGATTCTTCGCGCGATACAGCGCGCCGGTCATGCGCCATTCCCTGTGGGTAAATATGTGGTGGGCGGGCGGCAATTCCCGGATGAACTCCGCGCCGAGCACGCGAAGCTCTCTCGCACTCAGTTCATAGGGAAATTCCCATTGCCCGGCGAGAAGACCTGCATCCCCTCGCTTGCGCATCAGCACGGTTCCTTCGCGCACAACCACCGCAATGCGCAGGGTTTCGGTCGTTCTTGATCGCTTGGGCGCGCGCAGCGGCAGAGCATCCGCGTCCCCTTCCCTAAGCGCATCGCAACTCATGTTCAAAGGGCAAACGGCGCAGCGCGGCGTGCGCGGTACGCATACCGTCGCACCCAGCTCCATCAGTGCTTGGTTGTAATCTCCCGGGCGACGGGGGTTCAGCAGCCTTTGCGCCGCCTCGCCGGCCGCCCGCTTGGATGCGGGCGCCTCGATCGGATCGCGGATGCCCGCGTACCTTGCCATCACCCTGAACACGTTTCCATCCACCGCGCACACCGGTACGCCCAAGCAGATGGACGCCACCGCCGCCGCCGTATAATCCCCCACGCCGGGCAGGGCGCGCAGGGCCTGTAGGCTTTGCGGAAAGCCGCTTTGCGCAATCTGCCCGGCGGCCTCCCACAGCCTGCGCGCGCGCGAGTAGTAGCCCAACCCTTCCCAGGCCTTATACACGGCCTCCAATGGCGCCTTAGCAAGCGCGCAAACATCGGGAAATTGCTCAAGAAAGCGCAAGTAATAACCCCGTACTGCCTCTACGCGGGTTTGCTGTAGCATCACCTCGCTTAGAAGCACGCGGTATCCGTCCCGATCCTTGCGCCACGGAAGGTTCCTCTTATTTTCGTCGTACCACGCGAGCAACGCGTAGGTGTCGGGCAAATCCGCCAAAATAACCCCTTTTCCGCCTCCCCGGCGCATGCTATACTAAGCCCTGCACACTTGATATCAGTGCGATCGCAACGGCCGACAAGGAGGCTTTATGATCTTCAAACATCCCCAGCGGCACTTTTTTCGCATCAAAGGCGTGTTCACCACGCGCTCCATCGCCGTGATGGGCGTGATGACGGCGGTATCGGCCATATTGGAAGCCCTGACGCGCGTGGATGTATCGGCCCAGTTTACCATTATAAGCTTCGCATTCATCCCGGCGTCGGTGGTATCGCTTCTGTATGGCCCGTGGGCTGGCATGGCCTTTGGCGCGGTATCGGATCTCGTCAATTTCATCGTACATCCGCAAGGATTCTACTTCCCAGGTTACGCGCTCAGCGCAATGCTCGGCAACGTGATGTACGCATTTTTTCTATATAAACGGCCGGTATCGGTATGGCGCGTAACGGCTGCGCGCATTCTGGTGACGCTGGCCGTCACATTCGGCCTTAACTTTTTCTGGGACTCGGTGATGTACGGCATGGCGCCCGGCGCGTTTTTCGGCACGGCGCGCCTGATTAGCAACGCTATCAAACTGCCGCTTCAGGTGCTACTCATTTTTCTGACGGGCAATCTCGCGGTGAGAATCGACAAGAGATACCCCGCTAGGTGATCTACTTGCCTCCCGCGGTCTAGGCGCCCCAGTTTCACAAGAAATCTACTCTTTCAGCGCCGTCGCTCCGCTGCCCGCAAGGCGCTCGGTGATCTCTTGCCACACATTCACGATCCTCGTGCGGCGTGAGCCCGTCAGCTGCGGGTAATCGGCCTCGCGGTACTTTCCGGCGGGAAGTACGTCGTACGTGGGTTTCCCGTCTTCCAGCCCCTTGAGTACCCATGTGGGCACATAGGAGGCTTCGAGAATTTGGCATAAGCCGGTGTCGAGGTCTTTTTCGATTTCAAAATCGAAGATCACGCCCGCATCGCGGGGCAATGTGCGTTGGTTCGAAATAAAATTGCCCATGCTGTAGGCGACGAACGTCCTGCGCGTGGAGCCGTCTTCCGCCTCGGTTTCCAGCCACGCCGCAGGTTGAACGACGTGCGGATGCGAACCCAGCACGATATCCACGCCGGCGTCGGCAAGCTTCCCGGCCCATACGCGCTGGGATTCGCTCTCCTTCAGCTCGTACTCGTTGCCCCAATGCACCATTGCGAGCACGACATCGGCTCCCTGCTCGCGCGCGGCCTTCACGTCCGCCGCAAAGGTGTTGCCTTTCAAATAGTGAACCGCGTATTGTACGTCGATGTTGCTGTTGGTATATTCGGCGTATGCCAGAACCGCAACCTTTACGCCGTTAACGTCGCACAGCAGAATTTCCTTCGATTTTCCTTCGTCGGAATACGCGCCCGCATAGGAGATCTCCCTTTTTTCAAGCGCGTCGATGGTGGCCTGAACGCCCTTCCAACCCTTGTCCAGGATGTGATTGTTCGCAAGGGTGAGCACGTCAAAGCCCGCGTCGGTAAGCGCGTCGAGATAGCTCTCCGGCGACCGGAACGTAGGATAGCCTTCGTAAGGCGGCGCGCCTATGGTCGTCTCCAAGTTGCCGATCGTCAAATCGGCTGCGGCCAAAGACGGGGCGATCGCGGTAAAGAAGGGCGAAAAATCGTATACGCCGTCGCGCATCGCCGCCGAAAGATTCTCGTCGTGGTTCATCAAATCTCCCACGGCGCGGATGCGGACGCTCACTTTGCCAAGCGGCTCTGGCTCCGGCGTGGGCGTCGGAGGGGGTGTGGGGGTGGGGGCCGGAGTCGGCACAAGTGAAGGCTCCGCCGTGGCCCCATCCGAAGGCGTAGCCGAAAAGATGGCCACGGGTTCGGCCTCGGGCTCGTTCCCGCGCGAGGCGAGGAATACGACCCCAGAGCTTAACGCCGCAACGATCGTTATAAACGCGAACGACACGGCGAAAATCCTGCCCCAGCGCAGCCCCGTCTTGCTGTGTTTTGCCAACGGACCACCTCCGACTTATACCGGCCGCCCATTCCAATGCGGAAAATCTCTCACTTCAGTTGCGCGTTGCAACGAGGGCAACACGAAGCAGTATACCACAATTTTCGACATGAATAAAACGAGCCGGCTTGGCAATTTGTGTGCTGCTAAGGGGGAAAATGCCTATCTTGTGCGGTTTTTGGGAGATTAACCTATTAAATTTCTATGCTTTTAATATGCAGATACTCAGCAGGCTGCCGATGGGCATCGTGAGCGTCGATGAAAACAGCCGCCCGCGCCTTTAAAGAGCGCGGGCGGCTGTTTATTTGCCTATTTTGTTGGGAAGGCCCCGGTTCCCCTATGTTTTTACTCGTCTTCAAATACCGAGGTCATGGATACATCCCCCGCCGCATTCACCGCAAGCGGCGCGGCCATGGTGGGCACGTCGATATCGAAAGCCTTGCCCTCCACCTGAATCTTAACTTCCTTTACTTCCGGGAATTGCGCACAGGTGAGCGCGAGCGCCTTCACCGCCGCCTTGCCGCCGTCGTCGGCATCCAGCACAGTCTTAAACTCCTTCGAGAGGTTGATCGTCACGATGCCGTTATTCTTGCGCACGGAGATCAGGCCCGTGCCCTTGGGGATCTGCGTCGCGAGCTCGGAGCCTTCCTTGGGCCCCTTGAGCACCTCGAGCACCGCGGTCTCGATATCCGCATTGGAGAACACCATGCGGGTTACCGGTACCATCGCGGGGGCGGTCTCGCTTTCGAAGTACAGCATAACGCTCTTGGCGCCGCTTACATCTATATCGCGGGAGACGCTCTCCAGGTTTAAGTCGTTGCGCGTCAGCGTTTGCTCAATCGGCGTGCCGTTGGGCAGCGCGGCGATCTTTTCGCCGTTGATGAGCAGCTGAACGCTCTTGACTGTGGGATACTCGGTAACCGCCTGCACGATCGCCGACACCATGTTGCTCTCGCTCAGCGCATCCGGGCAATTTTTTGCTTCCTTGCTTAGGGATACCTTCGCAAGCCCGTCGGCCGTCACATCCACATCCACTGCCGTTCCCTCGGGAATGACGGTGTAGAGGCCCAATCTTTGCGCGGCGAGCGTGTTTTCCTCGTTGGCAACCATCAGGCTCAGCGTCTGCTTCGCAACGCCCTCCTCCAGCGGCACAGTACGGCTCACCGGCACGAGATAGCCCGCGTCGTCTTGATAATAGACGACGGCGGTTCGCATGGCGGTGGGCTGATCCATATCGCCCAGCATTTCGTTCAGCTCGTCGACCGTGGGCACATGCTCTTGCGGAACATCCAGCTCCAGCGGGTCGTTGCTCTGGCACGCGGCCAGCATAAGCACCGCCGCAAGAAGTAATACCGCGGCCAGTATACGTTTCGTCATCGGAGACCCTCCCTCATGAAATCCTTTGCTTTTTAACACTATTCGGGGCTTGCCTCGGCTATGCACGTGCACGATAGAATTCCATGAGCTACAAGGAGAAATATATGCCGAAGGTATGCGGTGGGTACTTTCGCACATCCCGCGGCGATTCATCCGGTCATCTGGCGCAACTGCCCTTGTCATGCTATCATGGATGGGTATTCTAGCCCTAAAGGGGGAATTTACATGCCGCTGGACGGCATCACGCTCGGCGCGGTCGCGCGCGAGCTTAACAGGGCGTTGACGGGCGGGCGGGTAGATCGCGTGCAGCAGCCCGAAGCCGACGAAATCCATATGACGATCCGCGCGGGCGGCGCAAACCACCGCCTGCTTCTCTCGTGCAGCGCCAACTTCGCGCGGGCGCATGTAAGCGCCTATGCAAAAAAGAGCCCTGATGTTCCGCCGATGTTTTGCACGATGCTGCGCAAGCACCTAAGCGGCTCAAGGGTTCTGGGGGTTTCGCAGATGCACTCCGACCGCGTAATTCACTTTCGCTTCGAAGGGCTTGACGAGCTTGGAGACGTTGCCGAGCGCGTGCTGATCGCCGAGATCATGGGGCGGCATTCGAACCTGATTCTCGTAGGAGACGGGCGCATTTTGTCTTGCGCGCGCAACATCACCGCAGATATCTCCCGCGTGCGCGAGGTGCTGCCGGGCCTTCCCTACCTCCCCCCGCCCGAGCAGGACAAGCTCGACCCCGCCTCTTGCTCCCCGGCGGAGCTGACCGCGCGGCTTTACGCGCTGCCGGGCGCTTTGCTCGCCAAGGCGCTGCTCTTAAGCGTCAAGGGTATTTCCACACAGGCCTCGCAGGAAATAGCCTACCGCATCGCGCTTAACGAGGACGCGCCGCTCGCGCGCCTGGATATCGCCGAAGCGGCCGAAAAGACGCTGACCTTTTTAAAAGCTCTACCCGGGGGCGAAAAACCGACGCTGTATGTGGATGCGGAGGGCCACCCCGCCGACGTCACGTCCTTCCCTTACCTTAGCCGGGATGCCGCGCGGCAGCTCGCCCGCAGATCCGTCAGCGAGGCGCTGGATGAGTTCTACCGCAAGCGGGACGACCTTGACAGGATCCGCCAGCGATCCGCATCGCTGCGCCAGCTGCTCAAAGCCGCGCTGGAGCGCTGCGAAAAGAAGCTGGCCATTCAGCTGGAGACGAAGCAAAAGGCGGAATCCATGGAGCAGATGCGCATACGGGGCGACCTGATCATGGCGTCGATCCACCAGATTCCACGCGGAGCAGCCTCTGTACGCGTCACCGATTACTTCGACCCCGACCTTCAAGAAGTGGATGTGCCTCTCGACCCTTCGCTGCCCCCGATGGACAACGCGCAACGCTACTACAAGCAATACGGCAAGCTCAAGGCCGCCTCAAAGCTTGTGGAAGGGCAGATCGAGCAAAACCGCGCCGAAATCGCTTATTTGGAGGGGCAGCTTCACTACCTGGAAAATTGCTCGGGGCTGGAGGAGCTGGGCGAGATTCGCGACGAGCTAATTCGCGAAGGCTACCAGCGCGCCACCTCTATGGATAAGCGCAAAAAGGGCGCGCCGCCCGCGTCTGTTCCGCTGCGCTATCTTTCCAGCGAGGGGATCGAAATCTACATCGGCAAGAACAACGCGCAAAACGACCGGCTGACGCAGGATGCGGCCGGTAATGACACCTGGATGCACGTCAAGGACGTACCGGGCTCCCACGTGATCGTCCGCGCGGAAAACCCGGGCAACGCGACGCTGAGCGAGGCCGCCAAGCTTGCGGCGCACCATTCCCGCGCGCAGCAATCCGGCCTGGTGCCGGTGGATATTACGCTGCGCAAATACGTGAAAAAGCCCTCCGGCGCAAAGCCGGGGTTTGTAATCTACACCCACCAGCGCACCGTGTACGTAACCCCGGATCCAAACGCCGCGAAGCCCGCGCCGTGATGCGCGCCGTTGCGGCGCGAAATGCAAGCCCTTGAAGTGGCAACTGCATGCCGGATTGCTTGAATGCATTGAAAAATGAAGCGATCCGGCATCGCGCAAAACGCGCTTCGTAAAGACATATCCTTCTGAATCACCATATCCTGCGTCATTTCCGGTCGGGTTTGCATGCTAGCAGGTATAAGCCTGCGCCGTACATTCTCGCAGTTCGCAAGTACCCACGGCCAATCTCCTAAGGTCGATTGCCGCGGGCCGCTACTCCACCCCACCAAACCTTCGGTTTGTCGCAGGCCCCGGCTCTTTCCACGCGGGGCCCGACACCGAGAGCGTGCAGCGTACACAAACAGCGGAGGGGAGGGCCAGCGAGTGACCGGCGATAGCCGACCTTAGGAGGCTATCGCCGGCATTCACGAATTGAGAAAGGCTCCCCTAAGAAGGAACGGCAACGCAAGATGTTTTCTACTTCTTGCATCGCCATTTTTCTTTGTCGCCTTTGTCATCGGTCGGAAGTGGCGCCCCGGCGAATGGTGCGCGGGGGGCCAGGAGTTTTTTTGTAAGACCGAGCAGCCCCCCGCGGGATGTGT
>JAVBNW010000084.1:0-8819 GCA_031551255.1 Eubacteriales bacterium
GTCGGTTTGCACAACGCTCTATTCCCCACAACATTGCGATATTGCGGGGAAGTAGCTCTACGTGAAACCTCCTCTTCCTCAAAACCGCTGAGGCGATTTTGAGGATTAAGAAGAATGGCGGGGCAAGGAACGAAAGCGCGCGTTTCTGGTCCTTTCCCCAAGGCCCAGGCGTTTGGAAAAAAGATTTTGAGGAACAAATAATCCCCTGATACCACGGTATCAGGGGATTAAGGCTAATGATAAAGGCAACAGCGCAGCTCAATTTCATCAAAACACCCGGTATCCGCAGATGAAGTGACTCGTCCAGTAGGATGAGGATGTGATGCCCGTCGTGATGCGCACCTCGCCGCGGCTGGAGGACGCGTCGATCATCTGCCCGCCGCCCATATAGATGCCGACGTGGCCGCTGAAGCATACGATGTCGCCCTTTTGCAACGAACCCATGGAACCGACGCGCTGGAATTTGCTTGTGCTCGCCCAGGATTCGCTCGTCATATACCCGACGCTGACGCCGGCTTTGTTGAGACAGTAGTACACGAAGCCGGAGCAATCGAACGTATCCGGGCCCTTGGAGGCGAAGACGTAGCTGCACCCGAGCTTGCCCTTGGCGATGGAGATCAGGCTGTCCGCGCCGGACGAGGAGCCGGAGGAACCCGATGAGCCCGACGAGCCGGATGAACCGGAGGATCCGGACGAACCCGAACCCGAAGAGCCTGAAGAGCCCGAGGACGATGCGCGCTTGGCGCCGGATGAGGTGAGCGCGGCCATGGTCATCTTGCCCACGGTGCCATCCGCCGTCAGCTTGTTGTTTTTTTGAAAGCTCTTTACCGCGCTCTCGGTAATCTCGCCGAAATAGCCGGTAACCGCGCTGGTGTAGCCGAGGTTTTTTAAGAGCTTTTGGATGTTTTCAACGTCCGTGCCCTTCATGCCGAGCTTCACGCCGTTGGGCATCGCCGAGGAAGATTTCAGGGTTTTGATCGTATTGTAGCCGAGGTAGCCGTCCGCGATCAGGCCGTTGATCTCCTGAAAGCGCGCGACCGCCGCCTTGGTGTCGTTGCCGTAGTTGCCGTCCGGCGTGGTGGTGAGGTAGCCGAGTTTTTTTAGGTATTCCTGATACGCCTTGATGTCGGGGCTGTTTTCGCCGTATTTCATCATGTTGGGCTTGGAGGAGGGCGAGTATAGCGCCTCGCGCGTGCGCGCGCCCACCTTGCCGTCCGCCGTAAGCCCGTTTAGTTCCTGGAAACGCCTGACGGCCCCTTCCGTCGCCTCGCCGAAGTGGCCGGTCACATCTTCCATATAGCCCAGCTCGCGCAGCCGGATTTGCAGCTCGCGCACATCGGTGCCGTCCGCGCCGATGGTCACGGTGTACTTCGTCGCCTCAGGGCCCATCAGCAGCGTGAAGGTTTCCATGCCCACCTTGCCGTCGGTTGCCAAATTGTGTTGGCGCTGGAACAGCGTGATCGAATATTCGGTAATCCGGCCGAAAAACTGCGTCGGCTCGTCGTGCTCCATATACCCAAGCTCCATCAGACGCGCTTGGATTTCCGCAACCACCGGGGCTTCGACGCCGCGCTCGATCACCATATTGGACGGATGCGGCGCGGGCGTGGGCGAAGGAGTAGGCTCCGGCGTGGATTCGGGCGTGGGGGAAGGCGGAGGCGTTTCGGATGTCGGCGTGGCGGACAACCCGTCGAGCGAGGATGGCGAAGCGAGCCCCGCCGAAGCCGGCTTGGGCTCCTTACCGGAGCCGGCGTTCGCGATGGCGACTGTCGCTACGGGGATCGCTACGGCCAGCAATACGGCGCCCCCCAATATGCCCAGCCTCTTGACGCCCAGTCCGCGGATACGATAAAACAAGCCGTAAACGGCCAGCCAGAGCCCGGCCAATTTTTCCGGGACCCCGCGCGGGGAGCGCCTGTTTCTGGAACGGCGGTCGTAGGGGCCGTCGGCCCGCCCGATCGAATGCCTGTCACTTCTGCGTCGGTATCTCATAATTCCTCTCAGAACCGGCGGAAACGCGCAAGGCGTACCTGCCGCGTGCTTATCGGCATACCCGTCTTGCGCGAAATACAGCATCCGCAAAAGATGGGCTATTGTATAAACGAGACAGCGGGACGTTGTACTGCGCGCCGCATTAATGGTTAATTACGGAAAACGAATTTGCTTGCCCTGGGAAGATTCCAAGCGGCTCGCCAAACGCTCCAGCCGTGCGCCGAGTTCAGTCAAAGCGTCGATTTCATCGCGCACCAGCGCCACGAGGAGCGACTTTTGCTTTTCGAGCGCGGCGAGTACGGCTATATGTTCCGCCGAACAATCGGTTTTTTTTTGCTTTTGTTTTTCAAGCAGCGAGCGCACGACGTCATAAAGATCCACATGCCCCGCCACGCGGCCCTCGCCCCACAGGAGCTTTTCCGCGCGGCTGTTCATCACCAAATTGGTGAGGTGATCGTAGGTTTCGCGGCTCCAGTGGTACGCATACCAGTTGTTGTCCACGGCCCACAAGCACTCGCGCAGCGCCGCGGCGGCGTCGTTTTCTTCAAGGTAGGTGGTTGCCCGCGTAAGCATAACGAGGTTGTTCATGGTAGCTTCGTGGGGAAAGCCCGCAACGTAATCCCACGTCATGCGCACAAGCGCATCCTCGGCTCGGCGGAAGATCGATAGGATATCCGCAAATGCGCCGGCATCGCCTTGCCCCGTCGTACCCGCACCGCTCGCGCCTGCCATGCGCGCATACGCGCTTTGCGCCCAGGCGCGCGCCTTCTGGGCGGCGGCGAGTAGCGCATCCGCATCCGCGCCAAAGCTGCGCATCGCCGCGGCATCCACGCTCGCCTCCAATGCTGCGAAGCGGGTGGAGAAGTTGAGCGGGGGAAGCGCCAGCGCGTCGTAGGCGAGCAGCAGCAGCCCATAAAGGTCGTGGTGGTACCGATACGTCGCCTCGTGAAACGTGCTTGCGTCGTCAAGCTGCGTATGGTAGCGCAGGCGGGCGTAGTCCACGCGCAGCGCGTTGACCGTGGCGGGAATGCCCGCGATGGAAAACGAAAAGTCGTCCGACCAGGTCTGCGTGGGAACCACGGTTTCCGGGCCGTCCGGAAATGCGCCGTCCGCGGCCGGCACGCACGGAAAGAAGCTCTCCAAAAATGTTTCCAGTTCGTAGGAGCAGCGCACCTGCGCGGTGGGGTTGCCCAGGCTGTAGCCCGGAAGTTCGAAGTTGATGTTGGCCATCGTGCGGCCGGGCCAATCGGGGCGCACGTGAAAAACTTGGTGGTACGCGCCGGTCGACCAATCGAACCTGGAGTCGCTCACGCCCCATTCCTCAGCGGCGAGCGCGCAAAATACGAGCGACTTATCCGGGCGGTAGCCGCTGTCGAGAACGGCCTTGGCGATGCCCAGCATCATGGCCACCGCGATGGTATTATCCTGATAGCCGTCAAAGTATGCGTCGTAGTGCGCGGTGACGAGCAGCTGCCTGTTAGGATGGCGGCCCGGGATCGTCCCCACGATGTTGTGGCTCCTGCCATCGGGGACAACCTCGCTGAAGGCGTCGAAACCAACCTTGATGCTTCCGTCCGGCGCGGCGCGAAGGGCCTCTTTGAGCGCGTCCGCATCCGCGCGCGCGATGGAAAACGCCGCGGCGCATGCAGGGCCGCAGATATCCTGCGCGTTGAGCGCCCGATCGTTAATTTCCGCATAGCCTCCATTTTGCGCCGCGAGCACGGCCGCGGCTCCGAGCAGGTGCGCCTCGTAGACGGGAAAGCTGATCCACCAATCGTCCCTTTGGTTGATGTCGATGAGCACCAACTTACCGCGCACGTCCGCGCGTTCTAAATCTTCCAGCGTGCCCCGCCCGGCGTATACGATGGAAAACTCCTTCGGGCCATCGGTGACAAAGTGCGTCTGGTACGCGCCCAGAAGCGCCGTGTGCGCCGAGCCGTACGCATCCGTAAAGCTTAGATCGGCCTTGCGAAACGTCCACGCGTCGACGGGAAATTCATGTTTGACTACGCCGGAAAGCCCGATTTTGCGCATCTCTTTTGCGATCCAATCCCCGGCGGCATGCTCGGCCGCCGAGCCCGCCGTGCGGTAGCCCAGCGCCTTGTGATTGCGAAAGGTCATGAGGCTTTGCGCCGCGCCGCGGGCATACCCGACGTCGGCGTGCTCAAGAAACGCGCTCTGCGCAGCGGATAGCCTCATAGGCCGTGCGCGGCAAAGACCGCGTCGTACATTGCCGTGTACTCGTCGTCGAGGATCTGAAGCTCGGGGCGGCTGAACAAGTAGTCAAGCGATTCGCGCACGCCCTGCGCATACGAGGTCGTCGCCGAGAAGTCCGGCACGAAGAGCTTGAGCTTGCTATTGTCAAACAGCAGCGTGTGAATCTTGTCTCCCATTAAATCGCTGGAAAGCCTGGGCGCATGTTGCAAGATGAAATCCGTTGCAACGTGCACGGGGTTCGCCCGCACGCCGATAAAACCGGCGAGGATATCGAGATATTGATTCCAGCTCAGCGCCTCGCTTCCCGTGATGTGGAAGCTGTGCCCGGCGGTCAGTTCGTTTCCCATCAGCCCTACAAAGCCCTTGGCGAAATCCCTTGCGTGGGTGATGGTGAAGCGCGAGGTTCCATCGCCCGGTACGAGGATGGGCAGGCCCTTTTGCAAACGTTCGACAAGCGACCAAGGTCGTTTCCAGCTCGTGGCGATGAAGGGAATGCCGGTGCGGTTGTACGTCCAGCTCGGGCGCACGATCGCGGCGGGAAAGGCGGTGCCGCGGTACGCGCTGTTGAGCACCTCCTCGCACGCAATCTTGTCGCGGCCGTACTGCGAGTAGGGGTTGCGGCGCGGAGTCGACTCGGTGATCAGCAGCGTGCTCGAGGGCTTCTGATAGGCGACCGCGCTTGAAATAAAAAGATACTGCCCGCAGTTTCCGCCGAAAATTTCGACATCACGCGTTACGGTTTCGGGTTTGTAGGCGATAAAGTTCGCCACTACGTCGTATGTCTTTCCGCCGAAGAGTTTTTTTATCTGATCGGCGTCGTGCGCGTCGCCGAGCACGACCTTTGCCCCTTCCGGCACAAACTCCTCGTTCGTTCCCCTGTTAAACAGCGTGACATCCCAGCCGAGCCGGACGGCCAGCGCCGAAACGTCGCTGGAAATGACGCCGGTTCCGCCGATAATCAGAGCCCTCATCGTGCCGCCACTCCTTTATTTCTTTTGTTAAACTTTTTTCCGATTATGCTACGCAACGCGGCGATTGTCAAATCCCTGCCATCTGAGCATAGCTTAGGAAAAGGGAGGGGTTCGCCATGTGGGGTATGGGTATCGACGTATCGAAGTATCAAGAAACCGTGCGTTGGGATCTCGTGCGCGGCGCGGGCTACCGGTTTGCGATCGTTCGCGCGGGCTACGGCAGGGAAGAGAGCCAAATCGACGAGCGTTTTGAGGAGCACCTGTGCGGGGCGCTGTGCGCGGGGCTGTGCGTGGGCGCGTATTGGTTTAGTTACGCCGATACAGTCACACATGCGATCGAGGAAGCGCAGCTCTTCTCGCGCGTGATGAAGCCGTACCGCGGGTACATCAGCTTTCCATTGGCGTTTGATTGGGAGGAGGATAGCCAAGCCTCCGTAACCCGCCGCTTTGGGGCGCTGGATGAAAATACCCCGGCCGAAATGGCATGGGCGTTCATGCGCCAGCTGCAGTGCGAGGGCTGGTACCCGATCAATTACGCGGGCAAGTATTTCTATGCGGAAAATTATGCTAAGCCCATCCTTGAACCGTTCGACCTTTGGCTGGCCGATTATAATGAAAAACCGGCATTTCCCTGCGCCATTCAGCAGCTAAGGCCCGGCGAAGTAGCGGGCGTCGAGGGGCCGTGCGACCGGAATCGCGCGTACAAAGATTTTCCGGCGGTGATTCGCGCGCAATGCTGGAATGGGTATTAGGGCGTATCCCTAAAGTCGGGATTTGCCATCAGTGGAAAAGATTTTCCTGGCCTGCAAGGAGCCGGGGCGAGGCGTAGCCGGCAGCTACATTGAGCGATGGTCGACACCGCAGGCCGGGGAAAGGGCTGCTCTGGCGGCAGATTATGGTTTAGCGACACGCCCTGAACCTCGTTCTGACGCACCAATCGGAAAGGCGGCATACATAAAACCGACTATAGTTTGCTAATAAAGTCGTCCACCATGCTTCCCAGCACGCTATCCCCGGAAGAATCTACCGCGCGGACGTATTCGCAGTGCGCGCTGTTCTCCATCACGCGCAGCGCTGTGTTTTCGCCATTCCCAAAGTTTTTAAGCGTGGCCGCGAGCAGCAGGGTCTGCTCGTAGCGGCCCGGCATGTCGTTGTCGGATACGATCAGCAAAACCCTGGGTATCGCCGTATTTTCGCGCACGAAGTATAGCGGCGCCGTTTCATCCACGACGATTCTGCGCCCGTCGAGCCCTCGTTCGATTAGTACATTGAAATGGGCGGTCGGTTGCCCCGCGTCGAAGATATAGCCTGCCATCCCGTCGGGGTTTATGCCGTGCGCGCCCAGATACCGCCCGTCAAAGCACAGCATCATGGCGATATACGCGCCCGCCGAGCTGCCGCCGATAAATATCCGCTCGCTTAGCCCGTGGGAAGAGGCGTTTTTTTGTGCCCAGGCGACGGCCTCCGCCGAGTCGCATAGGAAATCCGGATACTTCGCCTCGGGGTAGGTTCGGTAGTTGGCATTTACGCACGCTATGCCGCGTTTGGCAAGGTGAAGGCACGCGGTTTCGTACTCCTCTTTGTCGCCGCCCTCGAGTCCGCCGCCATGAAAGCATAGAAGCGTCGCCCGGGCAGGGGCATCGGGCAGATACAAATCCAACACGCGGGCGGGGTGGGGCGTCGCCCCATAGGGAATATCGCGAAGAATGTTCATAAAGCGCCCTCCTCGTTGAAAAATCGTGCCAGGCAAAGTATAACACGGGGCGCTTGTGAAACCCATACCTTCCGCCTATAATGGTTATGATTGCAATACGCTTTGAGTAAGTGCCGATAACCCCGGGGCTCCTTGCAGGCGGCAAAAATTACTTGCAAATCCAGCCACCTCGCTTTTATCAGCGCTTACTACCAAGGGGGGACGAGATTTTGAAGATTACCCGAAGCCAAATCGCCGCCATGGACAGTCCCTACGCCGTGAGCGCATTTAACGGGGCGCAGGGGATCTATGCGATGGCCGCGTCGGAGCTCAATGAGAAATGCCTTGCGTTTTCCGCCAACGGCGAGCTTCTCGAAACGCCGTGGGAGGATCAGGGCGGCACGATGAACTTGTGCCAGCTGGACGGCGAAGGAAGCTTTCTGGCCGTGCAGGAATTCTATAAAAACTTTCATTCTCAAACGGCGGGCATCGTGCGCGCGATAAGGGCCGGGGACGGATGGGAGACGCGCCGCATCGCCGATCTGCCGTTTGTGCACCGCATTTGTGTTCGGCAGGTGGAGGACGACCCCTATGTAATTGCCTGCACGATCAGCGACGACAAGCAAAATGCCGCAGACTGGTCCAAGCCCGGCCAAGTGTACATCGGCAAGGTTCCTAAGGATTTCTCGCAGCCACTCGAGCTTTCGCCCCTGATCGAAGGCATCTACAAAAACCACGGTCTGTTTAGCGGCGCGCTCGACGGGAAGGAGGCCATCCTCATCACCGGGCAGGAGGGCGTGTTCCGCATCGACGTGCCGGAAACGGAGAGCCGAGCGTGGACTTTTGAGAAGATTCTGGATAGAGAAGTGAGCGACGTCACCGTCATCGACATCGACGGCGACGGCTTTGACGAGCTGATCACCATAGAAGGCTTTCACGGCGATACTATCGCGGTGAACAAGCGCGTAGACGGGCAGTGGCGCATCGTATACCGTTATCCCGTCAAGCTGGCGCACGCGCTGTGGAGCGGAAACGTACTGGGCGAACCCGCGGTGCTCGTGGGCTACCGCGGGGCAAACGGCGCGCTTGTCATGCTTACGTTCGGGGGATGGCGCGATGGCGATTTGCTGATGGATGTTTCGGCGATCGACGAACACGAAGGCCCTACGAACATCGCCGTGATTCCCGGCGACAAAGTCGTCAGAGTTTTTTGCTGTTCGGGCAGCAAAAACCGCGTGATGCATTACCGCCTGGAGGACGACGCGTGATGCGCTCTGCCCATACAGGAGGTAACCCGGCATGCTTGTAATGATGGCCCCTGCCAGGAACGTGCGGCCATGTTTGCCGCCCGGCCTTGCGCCGACGCGCGCGCCGTTTGCGTCTGAGGCGCAGCAGCTTGCGGATGCCGTGCGCGAATACGACCCGTGGCAGCTCGAGAGCATACTCGACGTCGATGCGCCAAGGGCGCTGGAGCTGTTCCACGCGTACCAGGCGTTTAACGCGGATCTGCCCGGAACCCCGGCGTTGTTTTCCTACTACGGCGCGGCGTTTCGCAATATGAACCCGGCGGATTTTGACGATGCGGATCTACGATTTGCACAGGAACATTTCCGCTTCCTCAGCGCGCTGTACGGCATGCTCAGGCCGCTGGACGGCGTGCTAAACCACCGCCTCGGCATGAACTTTCGCCCGCACGGACAAGACCTGTATGCGTTTTGGGGCGACAGGATTTATAAGGAGATCTACCGCGGCGCGGGCATGCTGGTGAACCTCGCGTCCACCGAATACGCCAAGCTCGTAACGGCCCACCGCTCTGCCAAGGATGAAATGATAACCTGCCGCTTCCTGGTGCAAAAGCAGGGCCGCGCGCGGGGAACGGTTTCAACCGTGCGCATCGCGCGCGGGCAGATGGCCAGATACATCGTGAAAAACAAGATCGACAGGCC
>JAVBNW010000153.1:0-6645 GCA_031551255.1 Eubacteriales bacterium
TCAGCGTTTTGTGGGAGAAAGAAGAAGGAAGAACGCATGCTTCGCGCCCTCTTCTTCGTCATTCTTGATCCATAAAACCACCACAGCGGTTTTGAGGAAGAGGAGGAGCGGCTCGTCGGTTTGCACTACGCTCCGAAATCCGACCAAACTGCCGTAGGGTGGGATTTTTTGCGCTGCGTGAAACCTTCTCTTTCCAAAGAAACTGAGGTTTCTTTGGAATTAAGAAGAACGGGGGAAACGTGCGCCCTCGTTTCTTACTTCGTCGTTCTTTTTACTCCTCAAAACCGCCACAGCGGTTTTGAGGAAGAGGAGATTCCACGGAGCGCAAAACTCCCACCATGCCGCAGCATGGTGGGAGTGAGGGGCGTAGTGCGAATCTCCTCAGAACGTAACAGTTTTGCCCGTTTTGGCGGATTCGTAAATCGCCTCGAGCAGCTGGGTGACCACGATCGCCTGCTCCGGCTTGGTGAGCAGCGGCTTTTTATCATCCAGCACATGGGCGATCCACATGCGGGCTTCGACATCCGCGGCGGATTCGTTCTTGCCGTCGTAGAACGCAACCCCGCCCGCGCCCAAGTCGATTTCCTGCGTATAGGTGTTGGAGAAGCGCTCGCCGTTGATGCGCAGCGCGCCGCCCTCGCCCAGCATATCCGCGCCGGCCTTTGTGCCGCACAGGATCGTCTTGGCCTCGTCGACCAATAGCGTGTTGAGCGCCCAAGAGGATTCCAGCCAGATCGTCGCGCCGTTTTTCATCTTGATCATGCCAAAGGCGCTGTCTTCTACGGTAAACTTTTTAGGGTCCCACGGGCCCCACGCGTTGGCGGCATTTTTGGTGTCGGCCAGCTTGCGGAACACCGAACCCATCACCGATTCCGGCTCGTAGTTGTCCATCATCCACAGCGTAAGATCCAGCGCATGGGTGCCGATGTCGATGAGCGGGCCGCCGCCCTGCTTTTCTTCATCGAGGAATACGCCCCAGGTCGGCACCGCGCGGCGACGGATCGCCTGCGCGCGAGCATAGTATACCTCGCCCAGCTCGCCGTTTTCGCACATCTTCTTCAGGTGCAAGCTGTCGGGACGGAAGCGATTCTGATAGCCGATCGTAAGCTTTTTGCCGGTCGCCTTCGCGGTATCGAGCATCAGCTTGGCTTCGGCATAATTTTTCGCCATCGGTTTTTCGCACATGACGTGCTTGCCGGCCTTGAGCGCATCGACGGTAATCGGAGAGTGCGAGATGTTTGGTGTGAGCACATGCACGACGTCGATCGAGGCATCTTTGAGAAGCTCGTGATAATCGGCGTACGTTTTCGCATCCTTCGCGCCGTATTTCTTGGCCGCCTCGGCCGCGCGCTCGGGGATGATATCGCAGAAGGCCACCATATCTACGTTGTCAAGCTTGGAGAGGCTGGGCATATGCTTGCCGTTGGCGATGCCGCCGCAACCGATGATACCGATTTTAACTTTCTTGGCGGGCAATGTAATCGACCTCCATCCTGATTTCCGTTTTGTGTATTGTACACCACGCGCCTGAAAAACACAACGCGAGGGAAGGCCGCGCTAGCCGGGCAGAGCGGCGTCTTCTCTGATGATATAGTCGGGAGAGTATTCGTTGATGGGGCCGTAGGAAAGAAGCGTGCATCGTTCAAGGGAAAGCTTGTAGGGAAGAAGCAGGTCGGAAAAATCCCCGGAGATTGCGTACATTGCGTTCGGCTCTATCAGGGGGATATCTACGAAAGCGCAAAAGACGCCCTTGGAAAGAGGATCCTGCCCAAGGGCGGTCAAAAGCTTCGCATCCCCATTTTCAAATTGATAAAAGCCCGAAGTAAGCCGTATGCGTTTGCCGCTGAACTGCGCAAGCCCTCCGTCGGGCGCTTCCTTGCACAGGCGCGTGAATGTGTCCACCGGCATGATGGTATCGTCCATGCTCTTGGCCTTTTCAGCGGAGATATACGTTGATTGGGGAGAGATCACAGACAGCAAAAGAGTAGGGGTTACCTCCGGCGTGGGCATATACGCCAGGCGCACGGCCTCCCGGTCGCCAAACCAGAACTTGCGGATGACATATTCGTCGGCATCAAGGGAGCAACCGTCGAACTGTTTCATGTAGTCGATCTGCTCCGAGCCGATGTCGCCAAAGCACTCATCGACGCTCCGTATCAGCGCGGCGGCGATTTCCCGGTATTCCTGCGCGTCTTGTGTTTCTATGGTAAAAGAGAAAATGCAGTCGGACAGCGCGCCGGCGGAGTCGTCCTCGTAGTCGTAGTAAAACCGACCGCCGACGGAGTGGCCCATAAAGGAAAGGTCTTCAAAGTAGTCAAAGTCCGCCTCGCTTGCGCAGATCTCGGGGCAAGCGGCCCAAACGTCGCCGCGCGGCATGCCGGGGCTTATGCCGAGCTCGTCAAGCAGGCTGCCCGCGGGTTCGCTTTTTGCCGGGCAGCCTCCAAGGAATGAAATGCACAAGACCCATGCGAAGAGGATCGTTATGGTGCGTTTGCGCATGCCGCTTACCGCCTTTACATGAGGTTAGCCCAGTTTACAGCCGTTTTCGACCGGGCGATCAGGCGCGATCGGCACCACGCCGCCCAGGGTTCCAGCACGAGCGCTTGGGATAGGAACCCCACAATGAGCTTGGGCGGAAAATTAACAACCCCTAGCACCTGTTTGCCGATCGGTTTATCGGCGGTATAAAGCTCCGTCGCCTGCGCGCCGGATGTCAGGATGCCGATCTCCGCTCCAAAGTCGATTTCCATGCGGATGGCGGGCTTGTGCGCGCCGCCGAGAGGCTCGGCGGCTATAACGGTCCCCTGCGCGGATGTCGATTTTTACAAAATCGTCAAAGGATATGGACGGCAGCGCGATCCCCTCCCCGGCTTTTCTTGTTAAAATTCTATGCCTCGGGAAACATCATGTTGTCCACGTACAAGTCCTGGAAATCGGCGCGCAGCGAAAGTTCGATATAGCGCATCCGCTCGCGCAGAGTGGCGGCCCGGGCGCGGATACTTTTATTGAGCACCGCCATGCGCGCCCCGGCTCCGGCGGCGTTTCCCGCCGCGCGCAAGTTCGCCCTCAGCGCGCGGGGCAAAAGGCCGATGCGGCACGCGCTGTCCGGGTCGATATGGCTGCCGAAGCCGCCTGCCAGATAGGTTTCGGCAATATCTTCCGCACGGAGTCCCGCTTCTTTTAGTAGAATTTCAATGCCCGCGGCGATGGCGGCCTTGGCTAGCTGCACTTCGCGCAGATCCTTTTGCGTAAGGTATACGCCGCCCGCAATGCGCACGGCCGGCTTGTCGTCTACCGGGAAACTGAGCGCGCCTAGTTTTTCCTCGTCGAAGCGGCCGGTGTCTTCTACCGCGCCTAAGCCAAGCAGGGCTGCCACCGCATCCACGAGCCCGCTGCCGCAGATGCCCTGGGGGGCTGCTCCGCCGATCGTTTCGATGCCCAGCAAACCGTCTGCAGGCCACACCTTAGCAACCGCGCCGCGCACGCCGCCCATGCCGCAGGCGATGTGCGCGCCTTCAAACGCCGGGCCTGCGGCGGTGGAGCAACACAGCAACTGTCCGTCCGACGCAAGCGCCATCTCGCCGTTCGTGCCGATATCCACCAGCAGTCGGGGCGGGCCGTCCGCATCCAGCGCGCAGGCGAGCGCCGCGCCTACGGTATCCGCGCCCACATACCCCGCGATGCACGGCATAAGGGTTGCGACGGCGCGCGGGCATCCAAGACTAAGGCTATCGGCGGGCAGGTCAAAGCCTCGCGCCACCGTGGGCGCAAAGGGGGATACCGCGATGCCGCCGACGGGCGCGCCCAGCAAAAGGTGCATCATCACCGTATTGCCTACTAAAGCAATGTGATAAATGTCTTGCGTGGAAATGCCGCTTTCTTCACATAGCCTCGCAGCGATGCCGGCGATCTGCCCACGGATCGCGCTTGAGAGCGCGTGAAGTCCGCCATCCGTGGCGGCCGCATCGCAGCGGCTGATTACATCCGCGCCGTATGCCCTCTGCGCGTTGAGTTCCGATGCCGCGCCGAGCTGCTCACCGGTCGATAGATCCATCAAATAACCGACCACGGTCGTGGTTCCGATGTCGACCGCGATGCCGTATGCGGCGCAGTCATCCCTTCCCGCCAGCAGCGTACCGCCGTCGTACAGCGCCATAAACGGGCGTTTCAGCTCGCCAAGCACGGCGCACGAGGGTGCGCTGAGCGGGCCTATGCTCTGCTCCAGGCGGCTAAAGTCGTCTCGCGGATCCTCGATGGTGGCGGCGCTCAGTTTAGCCTCCCTAACGGTTACCGCAGGGTCGCATCCGGCGGCCGCAATGCCGCCCTCCGTCTGAATTTGGGCGGCGGCTTCCTGCGCAAGCCATACGCGCATGCCCTCGAGCGCGGGAACGGCGCACGCGAGCCGATAGCCCTCGCCGATTTGCGCTTCTGTCAGAAAATCGCGTTCGCCGGGCAAGGGCTCGCCCGCTTCCTCTATCCGTACGCGGCACTTGCCACAGAAGCAGCGTCCGCCGCAGGGCGCATCGAGGGGAACGCCCGCCCTTGTCAAGGCGGCGTATAAGCTATCGCCCTGTACGGCCTGGATGTCTTCCCACCGGCCGTTTCTTTCCAGATGAAGGGTCATGATTGCGCCTCCCTTTTTCGGCGCCTCCCTTTGCGGAAGGTCTGCCGTGCTTTGTCGCGGAACCGGAAGAGACGTTAGTTTGGTTTTTGATTGGCCGATCCGCGCCTTCCGGCGGTACGAGGCACTTGCCTCCCCGGCCAATCAGATCGTCTCGGCCGGCGAGCCTGAGCGCCTTGCGCACGAGCGCGCGGTTTTGCGGCCTTTTATACTGCATCAGCGCGCGCTGCATGGCCTTTTCTTCGGCGGAGCGCGGCACGTATACCGGTTTCATCGTCAGCGGGTGAAGGCCCGTATAGAACATGGCGGTGGAGAGCGTGCCGGGCGTCGGGTAAAAATCCTGCACCTGCTCGGGTTGATGGCCGGTATCGCGCAGGTATTCGGCCAGCTCTACGGCCTCCTTAAGCCCGCATCCGGGGTGGCTCGACATAAAGTACGGCACGAGAAACTGCGGTTTGCCTAGCTTTTCATTCGTCTGCCGGTAAGCTTCTGAAAACGCATTGTAGAGCCCGCAACCCGGCTTACCCATCGCTGCAAGAACCTTAGCGGAAACGTGCTCGGGCGCGACCTTGAGTTGGCCGCTTATGTGGTGCTCGCACAGTTCGCGCAAAAATTCGCGAGAAGGGTCGAGCATCACGGCGTCGTAGCGAAGCCCCGAGCGGATGAACGCCTTTTTGATGCGTGGGTTCTTGCGCACGAGCCTAAGCGTTTTCATCAGCGGCCTATGATCGACGATCAAATTTTTGCAGGGGGTGGGGGATAGGCATTCCCGCCCGCGGCACGTGCCTTTCGCAAGCTGCTTATCGCATGCGGGCCGGGTAAAGTTGGCCGTCGGCCCGCCGATGTCGTGGATATACCCTTTGAAGCCGTCGAGCTTTGTCAAAAGATCGGCTTCTGCAGCAACGGATTGCGCCGAGCGCGCGGAGATGATGCGCCCCTGGTGGAACGTGAGCGCGCAAAACGAGCACGCGCCGAAGCAGCCGCGCGTATTGGCGATGGAGAATTTCACCTCTTCGAGGACCGGAATGCCCCCTGCGGCGTCGTAATCCGGGTGCCACGCGCGCGCGTAAGGCAACAGTTGCACCCGGTCGAACTCCTGCTGAGAAAGGGGCATGGCCGGGGGATACTGCACCAGAACCGCCTTTTCGTGTCGCTGAAACAGCGTGCGCCCGCGAATCGGGTCCTGCTCCAGGTACTGCAGCGCAAACGCCTGCGCATAGGCGCGCTTATCCGCCTTTACTTGCACGTACGGCGCGACTTCTTGCGCGTCCTCAGGAGGGTTTTCCAGCGCAACGCAGGTGCCGGGGATGCCCTCGATAGCCTCCGCCATACTCAGCCTGCGGGCCAATTCCACCACGGCGCGCTCGGCCATGCCATATAGCAGGATATCCGCGCCCGCATCGATTAAAACCGACCGGCGTACGTCATCGGCCCAATAGTCATAGTGCGCGAAGCGGCGAAGGGATGCCTCCACCCCTCCAATACCGATAAACGTGTTGCGATAAGCTTCCCGCGCGCGGTTGCAGTATACGATCGAAGCGCGGTCGGGGCGCATTCCGGCTTTTCCGCCGGGGGAATACGCATCCTGTGAGCGTGGCTTGCGCGCGGCGGTATAGTGGTTTACCATGCTGTCGATGTTGCCTGCGGCGATCAAAAAGCCGAGCCTGGGTCGCCCCAAACGCTTGAAATCCGCAGCACTCCGCCAATCCGGCTGGGCGATAATGCCGATGCGGTAGCCCTCGGCCTCGAGCACGCGCGCGATCAGCGCGTGGCCGAAGGAAGGGTGATCGACATAGGCGTCTGCAGAAATGATGATAAAATCACACACATCCCAGCCGAGCGCATCCATATCCGCGCGGCTGACGGGAAGAAATCCGTCTCTCGCTTTCATGGCGATACTATACTCCATACGCAAAGGGCGCGCAACTGCGACACGGGGTTACGTGTAAACGGCACGGGGGGCTCACCGGGGGGGGCGGGGGCACCCCCCCGGCCGCCCCCCCCGCGGGCAAGAAGGGCGACTG